>JAJFVG010000027.1 GCA_021371915.1 Nitrospiraceae bacterium | reverse complement strand
TACAAATGCGTACTTGACCTTATGACAGCAGTAGACTCATACGTACCGACACCGGAAAGACCAGTAGACAAACCGTTTCTGATGCCGATAGAAGACGTCTTTACAATATCGGGCAGAGGCACAGTCGTAACCGGAAGAGTGGAAAGAGGAATAGTCAAAGTATCAGAAGAAGTGGAAATAGTGGGCCTGGCGCCGACCAAAAAGACAGTAGTAACCGGAGTGGAAATGTTCCGCAAGCTGCTGGATGAAGGAAGGGCAGGAGACAACATAGGAGCGCTGCTTAGGGGAGTAGGCAAAGAAGAAGTAGAAAGGGGCATGGTATTGGCAAAGCCCGGCAGCATAACCCCGCACACGAAGTTCAAAGCAGAGATATACATATTGACCAAAGAAGAAGGCGGCAGACACACACCGTTTTTCAACGGATACAGACCGCAGTTTTACTTCAGGACAACTGACGTTACAGGAGTAATGAACCTGCCTGAAGGAGTAGAGATGATAATGCCTGGAGACAACATAACCGTAACCGCAGAGCTGATAGCGCCGATAGCGATGGAGAAGGAGCTGAGGTTTGCGATAAGGGAAGGCGGCAGAACAGTAGGCGCCGGAGTTGTCACAGAGGTGCTGGGGTAATCAAAGTGAACCAAAAGATAAGGATAAAACTAAAAGCATACGACCACAGACTTCTTGACCAGTCTGTAAAAGAGATTGTTGATACCGCGCAGAGGTCGGGCGCGAGGATAGCAGGCCCTGTGCCGCTTCCGACAAGGATCAACAAGTTTACTATCCTCAGGTCACCCCATGTGGATAAGAAATCAAGGGAGCAGTTCGAGATAAGGACGCACAAGAGGCTCATCGACATATACGACTCTACACCAGAGACTGTTGATGCGCTTATGAAGCTCGAACTCGCCTCCGGAGTGGATGTGGAGATAAAACTATGACAGGTATTCTCGGTAAAAAAATAGGCATGACGTCTGTCTATACCGAAGACGGCTCACTTGTGCCGGTTACTGTGGTGGAGGCTGGCCCCTGCTGCGTAATTCAGGTAAAGACAGCGGAAAAAGACGGCTACCAGGCTGTGAAGGTTGGATTTATCGAGCAGAGGAAGGCCAAGAATGTTCTGAAGCCCCTTGCCGGTATATTCAAGAAGGCCGGAACCGCAAGCTACAAAATATTGAAAGAGTTCCGTATGGGCGGCCTCAATGTGGGCGATATGGTCAAGGCTGATGTGTTCAGCAAGGGCGACATTGTCTCTGTTTCAGGCATATCCAAAGGAAAGGGTTTTCAGGGCGTTATGAAGCGCCATAACTACAAGGGCGGCCCTGCATCACACGGCTCCATGTTTTACAGGGCTGTTGGATCAATAGGCGCAAGCTCATATCCTTCAAGGGTGTGGAAGGGTCTTGGTATGCCCGGACATATGGGAAGCGAACGCGTTACCGTACAGTCACTCACCATTGTTGATGTGAAGCCTGAGCAGAATATCATTCTCATAAAAGGCGCAGTGCCGGGTGCGAATGAATCAATAATCGAGATTCGGAAGGATGACTAGTCATGACCCAGAAAGGCATGGAAATACAAATTAAGGATACGGACAACAAGTCAAAAGGCAAGATCGAGCTGTCTGAGTCTATTTTCAACAGCCAGGCATCAGAGGCAGTTGTTCATAGCGCTGTAAGGAGCTTTCTTGCCAACCAGCGTCAGGGCACACACGCCACAAAGACCCGCGGCCTCGTAAGCGGCGGCGGCAAGAAGCCCTGGAAGCAGAAGCACACAGGACGCGCAAGGCACGGCAGCACAAGGTCACCACTTTGGAGGGGCGGCGGAATAGTATTCGGCCCTCAGCCAAGGGACTACACTATAAAGCTGCCGAAGAATGTCAAAAGGGCTGCTCTTTACAAGGCGCTCACAATGAAGCTGAACGACAGCGAGATAACCGTTGTGAACAAGCTCAACCTTGAGGCTCCAAAGACAAAGGATATGATAAAGATACTCGGCAACCTTGGCATGGAAGGCAAATCAGTGCTGATAGTGCTCCAGGACAGGGATGACAATGTAATCCTGTCGAGCAGAAATATCCCTGCTGTTGATGTAATCAGGGTCGCAGACCTTAACGCGTATCATATCGCAGCATACGATAATCTCGTATTTACGCAGGATGCGCTGAACACTCTTCAGGAAAAGGAGGCTGCGTCCAAATGAAGATCGTTTATGAAGTGATAAAGAAGCCGCTCTTTACAGAAAAGAGCCTTGACCTCAAGGAAAAGGAGAACAAGATCGTACTTCAGGTTAACGGCGATGCGAACAAGCATGAGATAAAGCAGGCGGTTGAAGAGATATTCAAAGTAAAAGTAGAGAAGGTAGCCACAATAAATCTCAGGGGCAAAATAAAGCGCCTTGGCAAATCTGTGGGACGCCGCTCGGACAAAAAAAAGGCAGTTATCACTCTCAAACAGGGTGAAAAACTTGACTTAATCGAGGGTGTATAATGGGAATACGCAAATATAAGCCGACATCACCAGGAAGAAGATTTCAGTCATCATCGGACTTTAAGGATATAACAGCGCAGGAACCGCAGAAGTCCCTGACCGTGCCTATAAAGAAGACCGGCGGAAGGAACCACTTTGGCCGCGTAACAGCATGGCAGAGGGGCGGAGGCACAAAGCGCCAGTACAGATTGATCGATTTCAAGCGCGACAAGGTTGGAGTGCCCGCGACTGTCGAGACAATCGAGTACGATCCCAACAGATCCGCAAGAATAGCGCTGCTCAAATATGTGGACGGCGAGTTCAGGTACATAATAGCGCCTGTAGGACTCAATGTCGGTGACAAGATAATGTCCGGCAGCGATATAGAGATAAAACCGGGCAATACGCTTCCGATAAAGGAGATACCGCTCGGCACAATGATCCATAACATAGAGCTGAGACCCGGACAGGGCGGCAAGCTTGTAAGAGGCGCTGGCGCAGCAGCACAGCTCGTTGCAAAAGAGGGCGTGTACGCCCAGGTAAAGATGCCGTCAGGCGAAGTCAGGCTCTGCCTCATGTCATGCAAGGCCACAATAGGCCAGGTAGGCAATCTTGAGCGCGAGAACATCTCTTACGGAAAGGCCGGACGCATAAGGCATCTGGGCAAGAGACCTCATGTCAGAGGCGTTGTAATGAACCCGATCGACCATCCTCTGGGCGGCGGCGAAGGCAGATCATCAGGCGGACGTCCTGCATGCTCGCCATGGGGTAAGCCTGAAGGCGTAAAGACCAGGCGCAACAAATTTACCGATAAATTTATCGTAAAAAGACGCACCAAATAAATTGATTTACGGCATGGCGCCGCGGCAAACGGGGCCAGCCTGAAAAGTAAGAGGAGGAAGAAGTGCCAAGATCCTTAAAAAAAGGCCCGTTTGTGGAAGAAAAGCTTATGCAGAAAGTCACTTCGATGCTCGATGAAGGTGACAAGAAGATGATAAAGACATGGTCGCGCAGGTCGACCATAGTGCCTGAGTTCATAGGATTCACATTCGCTGTGCATAACGGCAGGAAGTTCATCCCCGTCTATGTTACAGAGAACATGGTAGGACATAAACTCGGCGAATTTGCGCCGACCAGGACCTTCAAGGGACACTCAGGTTCTGAAAAAACTTCGGTAAAGGGTTAGAAAAATGGAATCAAAGGCAATTTTAAAATATGCAAGAGTAACACCCAGGAAGGCAAGAAGGGTTGTTGACCTTATAAGGAACAAGCCCGCAGGCGACGCGATGCTCTCATTGAGGTTTATGCCTTACCGCGCAGCCCGCTTAATCGAGAAACTGCTCAGGTCTGCAATAGCAAACGCAGAGCAGAAGGATGCTCATCTCGATGTGGACAAGCTCAAAATATCCACAGCGCTCGTCAACGAAGGCCCGATGATGAAGAGGGTCGAACCCCGCGCAATGGGCAAGGCCAACACCATAAAGAAGAAGAGCTGCCACATAACAATAGTGCTCGCGGAGGGTAAGAAATAATGCGTTATTCGATTATAAATCACTCAATCACTGGATGGGGGTGTTAATTGGGCCAGAAGACTAACCCGATAGGCAACAGGATCGGAATAATCAGGACATGGGATTCCAGATGGTTCATGAAGAAGGGCTATGCAGACCATCTGCTTGAAGACATAAATGTGCGCAAGCTCATCAAAAAGAAGCTCTACCATGCAGGCGTCTCGAAGATAGAACTTGAGAGACCTGGCCAGAAGCTCAAGGTGCTCATTTACACCGCAAGGCCCGGCATAATCATCGGAAAGAAGGGCTCTGAGATAGAGAAGCTCAAAAAAGAGATCGAAGAATACACCGGCAAGCAGGTTGCCATTGAGATAAAGGAAGTCAGAAAGCCCGAAATAGACGCCCAGCTGCTGGCTGAAAACATAGCAATGCAGATCGAAAAGAGAGTGGCGTTCAGAAGGGCGATGAAGAGAGCTGTTTCATCAGCAATGAGATTCGGAGCTCTCGGCGTAAAAGTGCAGTGCTCCGGCAGGCTCGCTGGAGCTGAAATAGCGAGAACAGAATGGTACAGAGAGGGAAGGGTTCCGCTCGGCACATTCAGATCAAACATAGATTACGCATTAGCTGAAGCCAGGACCACATACGGCATTGTCGGTGTCAAGGTCTGGATTTACCACGGCGATATACTGGCTGAACATTCAAGAAGCACAGGATAGAGGAGAGCGAAATGTTAGCGCCTAAGAAAGTTAAGTATAGAAAAAGAATGAAGGGCAACATGAACGGCAAGGCCTACAGGGGCTCTGACGTATCCTTCGGCGAGTTCGGCATAAAGGCCACTGAACCGGGCTGGATAACCAGCAGGCAGATTGAGGCAGCCCGAGTCGCTATAACAAGAGCGGCAAAAAAAGGCTGCAAGGTATGGATACGCATATTCCCTGACAAGCCGATAACACGCAAGCCCGCTGAAACAAGAATGGGTAAGGGAAAGGGCAACCCTGAGTTTTGGGTGGCTGTTGTTAAGCCCGGCAGGATACTTTATGAAGTGGGCGGCATCACAGAGGATGTGGCAAAGGCCGCATTCGGACTCGCAGCCCAGAAGCTGCCTATAGCAACAAAATTTGTCAAGAGAGAGGAGGCAGTCCTGTGAAAACCGCTGATTTGAGATTGCTTTCCATTGACGAGCTGAATGCAAAGGAGACTGACCTCAGAAAGGAGCTGTTCAATCTCAGGCTTCTGCTCTCAAAGGGTGAGCTCCAGAACAATATGACAATAAAAGCTGTACGCAAGGATATCGCAAGGATACTTACGATAATCACCGAGAAAGAGGCTTCGGAAGGAGCCGCAGCGAGAGGTAAAGCAAATGCCTAAGAAAATATATACCGGCGAAGTTGTTAGCGACAAGATGGACAAGACGGTTGTTGTTGCGGTTACAAGAACCCTTCAGCACCCGCTCTACAAGAAGACGATAAAGAAGGTTGTAAAGTTCAAGGCTCACGATGAGGACAACAAGTGCAAGACCGGCGATACAGTCCAGATAATCGAGAGCAGGCCTGTCAGCAAGGACAAGAGGTGGCAGGTAATGAAAATAGTCGAAGGCGAGGGCAGATAGAATGATACAGAATCTGAGCATCCTTGAAGTTGCGGACAACTCAGGAGCCAAAAAGGTGCAGTGCATCAGGGTGCTTGGCGGCTCCAACAGAAGATACGCCAGGGTCGGCGATGTTATAGTCGTTAGCGTTAAAGAAGCGCTGCCCGACGGCACAGTCAAGAAGGGCGCTGTTGCCAAGGCGGTTGTGGTGCGCACGAAAAAAGAGACACGCAGATATGACGGATCTTACATAAGATTCGACCAGAACGCCGCAGTTATTATTAATGCCCAGATGGAACCGGTAGGCACCAGAATATTCGGTCCTGTTGCCAGAGAGCTGAGATACAAGGATTTCATGAAGATCATATCTCTCGCTCCCGAGGTGCTTTAGGATTGAGATCATATACGAGTATTGGAGGATAAGGTGGGGTTAAGGATAAAAAAGGGTGATACGGTTACGGTGATCACCGGAAAGAACAAAGGAAAGAGCGGCAGGGTACTGTCTGTATCCGTTGCCCAGGGACGTCTGCTTATCGAAGGCGTCAATATAGTCAAAAAGCACATGAAGCCCAATAAGAAGTATACACAGGGAGGCATCATCGAGAAGGAGGCCCCTGTGAACATGTCCAATGTCATGCTGTTATGCCCCAAATGCAGCAAGCCGACAAGGATAGCAGCAGGCCTTGATTCTGAAAAGAAGGCAAGGATGTGCAAGAAGTGTAAGGAGGTCATAGACTGATCATGGCGCCACGTTTTAAGGAAAAATATATGAAGGAAGTTATTCCTGCGATGATGAAGGATTTCAACTACAACAACATTATGCAGGTGCCGAAGGTGCAGAAGATTACCGTACATGTCACGCTGGGAGAGGCCACGCAGAACATAAAACTGCTTGAGGCTGCTGAAAAGGAGCTTGGCATGATAACCGGACAGAAGGCCCTTGTTACCAAGTCCAAGAAGGCCATAGCCGGATTCAAGCTCAAACAGGGTGTTCCGCTTGGGGCAAAAGTTACGCTCAGAGGCGACCGTATGTATGAGTTTCTTGACAGGCTTATAAGTGTTTCACTTCCAAGAATAAGAGACTTCAGGGGGCTTTCAACAAAGTCCTTTGACGGCAGGGGAAACTATTCCTTCGGACTCAAGGAGCAGTTCATATTCCCTGAAATAGATTACGACAAGGTCGAGATGGTCCATGGCCTTGATATCACAATGTGCACGAGCGCCAGGACTGATGAGGAGTGCAAGACTCTTCTGCGTCACATAGGCATTCCGTTCAGAAAGTAAGGAGGAAGCTTTGGCTAAGACATGCAAGATAGAGAAATGCAAAACCGCACCCAAATTTGAGGTGAGGGCGTACAACAGGTGCAGAGTGTGCGGCAGGCCCAGAGGCTATATGAGAAAGTTCGGCCTTTGCAGGATATGCTTCAGAACATTGTCGCTTAAGGGACAGATTCCCGGCGTAACAAAATCAAGCTGGTAGGAGAGATACAGATGTTAACAGATCCAATCGCAGATATGCTGACCCGTATGAGGAACGCGCTTCTTATCAGGAACGAGAAGCTCGACATACCCGCGTCCAAGATAAAGGTGGAGATAGCAAAGATCCTGAAGGAAGAGGGCTTTATAAAATCATACAAAATAATAAAGGACAAGAAGCAGGGATCGCTTCGCCTTACCCTCAAATACACCACTGAAGGTGAGCCGGTCATGTCAGGTCTTCAGAGGATAAGCAAGCCCGGCAGAAGGGTTTATGTTGGAAAGGATGAGATCCCGAGGGTTGTCGGCGGAGTCGGCATAGCCGTGCTCACAACATCCAGAGGCATTCTCACAGACAAAAAGTGCCGCACTGAAGGACTCGGCGGTGAAGTCCTCTGCTATATCTGGTAAGGAGATTATAGAAGATGTCACGAATAGGAAAACAGCCGGTAGCAATACCAAATAATGTGAATGTCGATATCAAGCAGGCAACTGTGAAGGTGAAGGGCCCAAAGGGCGAACTAACCCACACATGCCCGCACGGCATATCAGTAAGCGTAGAGGACAACAAGATGGTTGTCAGCAGGGCATCAGAGATAAAGTCAGTAAGAGCGCTCCACGGTCTTACAAGGAGCCTTCTGGCCAATATGGTGAGCGGTGTTTCCGAGGGATACAAAAGGGCTCTTGAGATAACGGGTGTTGGTTACAGGGCTCAGGTGAAGGGCAACAAGATACTCTTTACCATCGGATATTCGCATCCGGTTGAGTTTGAGCTTCCTGCTGGCATAACAGCTGCGATAGATGACAAGCAGACCACCATAACACTTACAGGGATAGACAAGCAGGTTATTGGTCAGACAGCTGCCAACATAAGAGGCATTCGTCCTCCTGACGCATACAAGGGCAAGGGCGTACGCTATGCAGGCCAGCGCGTAAAGCTCAAGGCAGGCAAGACAGGCAAGAAGTAAGAATCCGCGGTTGACGGGCTGCGCAATAAAAAAGCGGCACCGGATCGCGTAATAAAATGCGGAGGCATTAGGTGATAGCAAAAGAAGTTTCAAGAAAAAGACGTCATATAAGGCTCAGAAAGAAGATATCAGGCACAGCAGAAAGGCCGAGGCTCTGCGTGTTCAGAAGCCTTAACAATATCTACGCTCAGATAATAGACGATGTAAAGGGAGTGACCCTTGTGTCAGCTTCCACCCAGGTCAAGGATGCAAAAGTCCTGAAGGGACACAAGGGCAATATCGAAGCAGCCAAAAAAATTGGCGCTCTCGTAGCGGAAAACGCCCAGAAGGCTGGTATAAAACAGGTTGTTTTTGACAGGGGCGGCTATGTATATCACGGCCGCATAAAGGCCCTTGCAGACAGCGCAAGGGAAGCTGGACTCGAATTTTAGTCCGCACGCTCTACTACGGAGCGTCTGGCGGCTTATAATCATAATTTAGCTGAGGAGGCAAGGTGAAGACTGAGAGGATTGATCCTGAAGGCCTTAATCTGAAGGATAAGGTTGTCTACATAAATAGAGTGGCGAAGGTCGTCAAGGGAGGAAGAAGATTCTCCTTCAGCGCACTGGTTGTTGTCGGTGACGGCAACGGTATAGTGGGCGTCGGCAAAGGCAAGGCATCAGAAGTGCCTGAGGCCATTCGCAAGGCAGTGGAGCAGGCAAAGAAGAGGCTTATGCGCTTTCCGCTCAAGGACGGCTCAACTACACACAGGATTGTCGGCAGGTACGGCTCCAACCAGGTTGTTATGAACCCTGCTCCAAAGGGCACGGGTCTCATAGCAGGCGGCGCTGTGCGCGCTGTTTTTGAAGTTGCCGGCATTCAGGATATAGTCGCAAAGTCTCTCGGCGGACACAATCCGTTCAACTCCGTTAAGGCTACACTCAACGGGCTTGCAGGCCTCAAGGATCCTGACCATGTAATGAAGATCAGGGGCAAGGCAGAGGGAGAGCATGCGCAGGAAGAAGATGCTGAAGAGGAGGTAAAGGCTTAACATGAAGATAGACAAACTGTCGCCCGCTCCGGGCAGCACAAAGAAGTCAAAGAGGATAGGTCGCGGTCCTGGCTCAGGACACGGCAAGACCGCTACAAAGGGACACAAGGGACAGAAGGCCCGCTCAGGCGGAACAAAAGGCCCTGCATTTGAAGGCGGCCAGACACCGCTTCAGAGAAGGCTTCCAAAGAGAGGTTTCAAGAACTTCGACTTCAAGGTTGAGTTTGCTGTAATCAATCTTTCTGATATCGAGAGGCTGAGCGATCTTACCGAAATCACGCCTGAGACTCTTATTCAGAAGAAGGTTATAAAGGACATGAAGTGCGGTCTCAAGGTGCTTGGCAACGGCTCCATAAACAGGGCTGTTACAGTAAAGGCTCATGCATTCAGCGCATCTGCTGCTGAAAAAATAACCGCATCCGGCGGAAAGGCAGAGGTCCTCTAAATTGAGCTTCATATCTACCATCCAGAACGTATTCAGAATAGCTGAACTGAAAAACAGGATATTCTTTACGCTGATGATGCTTGCTGTATACAGAATCGGCGCTCACATTCCGACTCCCGGCATCAATGGTGAAGAACTGAGCAAGTTCCTCACTGACAAGGGCGGCGCAATGATGGGCTTTTTTGATATGTTCTCTGGAGGAGCGCTCTCAAAGCTCACTATTTTTGCGCTTGGCATAATGCCTTACATCAGCGCATCGATCATATTCCAGCTTCTTACAGTTGTAATCCCCGCACTCGGCAAACTCGCCAAGGAGGGTGAGGCTGGAAAGAAGAAGATCATCAGGTACACCAGATACGCTACTGTTGTCATAGCTGCCATCCAGTCCTTCGGCATAGCTGTTGGAATCGAGGGCATGCAGGGAGGCGTATTTGTGCAGAACCCTGGTTGGGCTTTCAGACTTATGACAATGCTTACGCTCACATCGGGTACAGCATTTATAATGTGGCTCGGAGAGCAGATAACCGAGCGCGGCATAGGCAACGGCATATCCCTCGTCATCTTTGCAGGTATAGTCGCAAGGTTCCCCAATGCAATTGCGAGCACATTCAACCTGGTAAAGGCCGGCGAACTATCCATATTCTTTGTTATAGCGCTTGTTGTTGTGATGGTTGGAGTTGTTGCAGGCATAGTCTTTATAGAGAGAGGACAGAGGAAGATACCGGTTCAGTATGCAAGAAGGGTTGTCGGCAGAAAGATGTTCGGCGGACAGAGCACGCACCTTCCGCTTAAGATAAACACTGCCGGAGTCATACCTCCGATATTCGCTTCATCAGTAATAATGTTCCCGGCAACAGTTGCCAGCTTTATAGCCATACCGTGGGTGCAGTCGCTCGCAAAGGAGCTTTCACCCGGCAACATACTCTACTCTGTGATGTATGTGGGCATGATATTTTTCTTCAGCTATTTTTATACAGCAGTTATATACAATCCGGTAGATATAGCAGATAACCTGCAAAAGCATGGTGGGTTCATTCTGGGTATCAGACCGGGACAGAAGACTTCCGACTATATTTACAGGGTGCTCTCAAGGCTAACATTTGTAGGGGCGCTGTATCTGTCGATTGTCTGCATAATACCTGAAATACTGATAGGGAAATTCAAAGTACCATTTTACTTTGGAGGCACCTCGCTGCTCATAGCAGTTGGTGTTGCCCTAGACACAGTCTCCCAGATCGAGTCACACCTGGTGACGCGTTCATATGAAGGCTTCCTTAAAAAGGGCCGCATAAAGGGCAGGCGGGACTAGTTTGCTGTTGTGATTACAATCAAGTCTCCTTCTGACATAGAGAAGATGAGCGTTCCGTGCAGGATTGTGGCGGAGGTGCTCGAGGGCATAAAAGGAATGGTGGGCCCTGATATCTCGACTGCAGACCTCGATGCCTACGCTGAGAGTGAAATCAGAAAGAGAAAGGCGCTGCCTGCCTTTAAGGGTTACAGGGGATATCCAGCCAGCATATGCGCCTCTGTCAATGAGCAGGTTGTCCACGGCATTCCTTCTCTGAGCACAAGGCTGAAGGATGGAGACATAATAAGTATAGATATCGGAGTGCTGGCAAACGGATTTTACGGAGACGCTGCCATAACCCTTGCAGTAGGCCGGGTTAGCGATGAAGCTGTCAGGCTCATGAAGGCAACGCAGGAATCGCTGCTTGTAGGAATAGACAAGGCGGTTGCGGGCAACAGGCTCTCCGACATTTCACACGCGGTTCAGAGTTATGTGGAGGAGAGAGGGTTTTCAGCTGTACGTGCGTTTGTGGGGCATGGTATAGGAAGGCAGATGCATGAAGAGCCGCAGATACCCAACTTCGGCAAACCAGGCAAGGGGCCTCTGCTTAGAGAGGGCATGACCCTGGCGATAGAGCCGATGATAAACGCAGGAGCATCGGATGTTAATATCCTTGGCGACGGATGGACTGCGGTGACTGCTGACGGCAGGCTCTCAGCGCACTTTGAACATACTGTGCTTGTATCAAAAAACGGGCCGGTTATCTTGACTAAAATAAGTTGACAAAGGTATAATTTTTAGCTTAACTATGGCAAAAGAAGACAATATAGAAGTACAGGGCACTATTGTTGAGACGCTTCCAAATGCAATGTTCAGGGTGGCTCTTGAGAATGGTCAGATAATACTCGCGTATGTTTCCGGCAAGATGCGCATGCATTTTATAAAGATTCTGCCGGGTGACAAGGTGACAATGGAATTGTCTCCTTACGACCTTACAAAGGGTCGTATCACATACAGATTCAAGTAATCCCAGGAGGGTTGTAGAAATGAAGGTAAGGCCGTCGGTTAAACCGATATGTTCAAAATGCAAGATTGTAAAGAGGAAAGGCGTTGTGAGGATTCTCTGCGAGAATCCAAGACACAAACAGAGACAGGGATAAATCAGAAGTGATCCGGCTCTGCCTGGCTGCGGATGCTCAGCAGACGGCAGCAAGGTTAAAGAACAACTGAAGAACTCATAATCTGATAAAAGGAGTATTGAAATGGCGAGAATTGCCGGGGTGGATCTCCCCAAGAATGAAAGAGTCGAAATAGGCCTGACCAGAATCTTCGGCATAGGCAGAGCCCTGTCCAGCAGGATACTGGAGCAGACAAAAGTGAACCCTGACATAAGGGTGAAAGACCTTAAAGATGATGATATCGTCAAGATAAGGAACCTGATAGATAAGGACTTCAGGGTAGAGGGTGACCTCAGGCGCGAAATAGCGATGAACATAAAGAGACTCATTGATATAGGCTCCTACAGAGGCCACAGACATGTCTCAAGGCTGCCGCTCAGAGGCCAGAGGACAAAGACAAATGCAAGGACTCGCAAAGGTCCAAGAAAGCTTGTTTCCAAGAAAAAGTAAGGAGGAGCTGATTTAATGTCGCAGAAGAAAAGAACAGGCAAAAAGGTAAAGAAGAACATACCAAGCGGAGCTGCTCATATACAGACCACTTTCAACAATACAATTATCAGCATAACCGACCAGACCGGCAATGTAATATCATGGTCCAGCGCTGGAAGTCTCGGGTTCAAGGGTTCCAGAAAAGGTACTCCTTTTGCAGCGCAGATGGCTGCTGAGGCTGCTGCCAAGAAGGCCATGGAGATGGGCCTAAGGCATGTTGATGTCTATGTGAAAGGCCCTGGCTCAGGCAGGGAAACAGCTATCAGGGCACTCCAGGTTGTCGGGCTCGAGATAACACTCATAAAGGACGTAACTCCGGTGCCGCACAACGGATGCAGGCCGCCAAAGAGGAGGAGAGTATAACATGGCAAGATATACAGGACCACTTTGCAGGCTCTGCAGAAGAGAGGGCGAGAAGCTCTTTCTCAAAGGCAATAGATGCTCAACTGAAAAGTGCGCAATAGAACGCAGAAAATACGCTCCGGGCCAGCACGGGCAGGGCAGGGGCAAGGTTTCCGACTACGGTCTTCAGCTCAGAGAGAAGCAGAAGGTCAGAAGAATATACGGCATTATGGAGAATCAGTTCAGGATATACTTTGCCAAGGCAGCAAGCATGAAGGGCATAACCGGCGAAATACTCCTGCAGCTGCTTGAAAGAAGACTTGACAACGTTGCGTACAGAGCAGGCTTTGCGCTCAACAGAAGAAGCGCAAGACAACTCGTAAAGCACGGCCACTTCCTTGTCAACGGAAGGGCTGTAAACATACCGTCATACCTCCTGAGACCCGGAGACGTGGTTTCAGTAAAAGAATCCAGCAGGGAAAACCCGATCATAGCCGAGAGCATGACCGTGGCAGAGCACAGGGGAGTGCCTGAGTGGATCGAGGTTGAGGCTGCCGGCATGAAGGGCAAGTTCAACAGGCTCCCTCAGAGGGACGAGTTGCAGCTTCCAGTACAGGAGCAGCTCATAGTTGAGTTGTATTCCAAGTAGTAGATACGCAACCCTGACGATTAGAAAATTTTTTCGGACTGATAGGAGGTCTTATCATGGATCTTGTTAAAAAGGGCTTTCAGCTGCCTAAGAAGATAAACTTTGATGAAGAAACACTTACGGATTCTTACGGCAAACTGGTTGTTGAGCCCTTGGAGCGCGGTTTCGGCACCACAATAGGCAACTCGCTCAGAAGAGTGCTTCTGTCCTCAATAGAGGGCGCTGCCGTTACAGGCGTAAAGATACGCGGCGTTCTGCACGAGTTCTCAAGCATAAAGGGTGTAAAGGAAGATGTTGTTGACCTGCTGCTCAATGTGAAGAAGCTGAGATTCAGACTCCACGGCGACAGCAAGAGAGTTGTATCAATAAAGGTGAAAGGCCCCAAGACTGTTACCGGAGCTGACATACAGGCTGACTCAAGCGTTGACGTGCTCAATACCGATCAGTATATCGCATCTGTTGACAACGGGGTCACACTCGAAATGGAGATGTATGTAAAGAAGAGCAAAGGCTATTCTCCTGCAGAGCTTAACAAGGAAGAGGATATGCCTGTTGATGCGATCTCCGTTGACTCAGTCTTCAGCCCTGTAAAGAAGGTAAACTTCTGGGTTGACAAGGCGAGAGTCGGCAGATCAACAGATTATGACAAGCTCGTAATGGAGATATGGACGGACGGCGGTATAACACCCGAGAAGGCGATAAGCGATGCTGCTTCCATACTCATGGATCACCTCGACCTCTTCATATTCGTTGAAGAGTCAGAACCCGGTTCTGAAGCAGAAGGGACATCAAGTGCGGTAGTGGTGTCTGCTGATTCAAACGAGAACCTGAACAGAAGCATCGATGAGCTTGAACTTTCCGTAAGGGCATTTAACTGCCTCAAGAATGCAAACATAAAATCAATCGCAGAACTTGTGCAGAAGACAGAGTACGAGATGCTAAAGACAAAGAATTTCGGCCGCAAATCGCTTAACGAGATAAAAGAGATACTCGCCACAATGGGTCTTCAGTTCGGAATGAAGCTGGACAAGATGGATGGCGCTGCGGTAAAAGGAGGAAGGAATGCGTCATAGAGTAGCAGGACGCCTTTTTGGAAGGACTGCCAACCAGCGCAAAGCGCTTTTGAGGGGTCTGGTGAGCTCTCTGCTCGAACACCAGAGGATAGAGACAACCCTTGCGCGCGCAAAGGCCATAAAAGGCATAGCAGAGAAGATGGTGACATTCGGCAAGCAGAATGATCTGCACTCAAAGCGCATGGTGCTTTCATACATACCCAACAGGGCTGTGGTAGCAAAGCTATTCTCAGAGATAGCCCCTAGGTTTGCCGACAAAAACGGCGGATACCTCAGGATCGTGCAGACAAGGCTCAGGGTTAATGACCGCGCTCCGATGGCAATAATCGAATTCGTTGATTACGAAACCGTTGCCCCTAAGAAGGAGAAGGAAGCTGCTAAAGAGGTTAAGGAGACAAAAGCAGCAAAAGCATAATGAATGAGATCCTTTTAGGTCTTATACTTGTTGCTGTGTGGATACTGCTCCAGGTGTTTGTGTTTCCGAAGCTTGGAATCCCGACCTGAATAGTCAGAAAGACTCCAGGGGAGCAGCAGAAAAAAGATACTGAAAAAAATACATGATAAAAGGAGAGGGGATTTGAGCCAGCGGCTCAAATCCCCTCTCCTTTTATGTTCAGATCATTTCGTCTTCCAATAGGTAATTCAAAAAGTAGACTGCTCCGTCTTTATCGAGCGGATTATTCGCAGAGCCGCATTGTGAGTCCTGCACACACGCAGGGCAGCCGCTCTCGCAGCCGCATTCACGCATTATGCTCAGGGATGAGTCTATCCACATATGCGGCACCTCAAGTGCTCGCCTGCTGAGGCCCATGCCGCCTTCAAACCCGTCATATATGAATATTGCCGGGCTTTCTGTCTCAGGATAAATAGCGTAGCTCATGCCTCCAAGATCACCCTTGTCGCATAGAGCGAAAAGCGGAATTGTGTTTATCAAAACATGCTCTGCTGCATGCATTGTGCCTGCTAGGTCATACTTCTTTTGCCGGATTGTATCAGCTAAAGAGCGCTCTATCATCATCCATATCGCATCTGTCTCGAAAACATATTCAGGCATATCTACTGAATGGCGAGCTATTCTTGTGCCGTCATAAATATTCTTCTGATCGTATCCTGTAACCTGGTAGTTAATCCTTATTCTTCCCTGATAAAACTGTACGTCCCTTGACCTGCCTGCCGGCACTCTTTCCGGTCTGCCTAGTACCTCGACATCTTCGTGCGATAATGCGTGGGTGTAGTAGTGTGCGTCTGTCTCTACGCATATGGCATGGTTGCTCTCAAGATCAAGCTCCTTCACAATATATTGCCTGCCTTTGTGCAGGTAGATCGCGCCGGGGAAAGCATCCCTGTATATTCTTCTTCCGTCAAGTTCGCCTATGATCTTGTAGTTCTCATCCCTCAGCTTAAGAGGCGTGCCTATGCTGCGTATCCATACAGACCTGTGCGGCATGCGCTCTTTTGAATATAGTACTTTTTTGTTTTTTGTGCGTTTCAGCAATGTTTCTGCTTCAAGCTCTGCAATCATTTCACTTGCGCTCTCTGTGCAGTAGACAGACTCGCTGCTGCTGATATGCACTTCATCAGCAGCGCATATGAGATGCCGCTTTTGTATCTCAGGATTGTCCGGGTCGCATATGCATGCCTCATGCGGCTTGTCGAAAAAAACATCAGGGTGTGCTGCTATGTAGTGATCAAGCGCATCATTTAGCGCAACCATCAAAACGAGCGACTCCTGTCCCTGCCTACCGACCCTGCCAGCCCGCTGCCATGTGCTCGATACAGAGCCAGGATAACCACAGAGTATGCATGCGTCTAGCCCTCCGATATCAACGCCGAGTTCGAGCGCGCTTGTGGAAATAACGCCAGAAAGTTCACCGCTGAACAGTCGCTGCTCTATCTCTCTGCGCTCTGAAGGCAGAAACCCTGCCCTGTACGGGCTGATCGATTCAGCCAAAAGTGGCGCCCTCTCTGTGCTCCATTTGTAGATCAGCTCGGTTATCTTTCTTGCCTTGGTAAAGAGTATGGTTCTCATGCCTGCTTCGAGGCACTTGGTAAAAATGCGCGTTGCCTCTGTGTATGGGCTGTCGAGCGGGTTGAGAAAGATAAAATACTTGCCTGACTGCGGCGCGCTTGCAGCGCTCACAAGGCTGAACTCAAGACCTGTAAGCTGCGACGCAAGGTCCTGAGGATTGGCTATGGTTGCTGATGAAGCGATAAACTGCGGCCTGCTGCCCCAGTATTCGCATATTCTCCGCAGCCGTCTCAGTATATGAGCCACATTCGAGCCGAACACTCCCCTGTATGCGTGTATCTCGTCTATCACCACATATCGAAGATTGCTGAAAAACGGCTCCCATTTTTTATGAAATGCATTGAGTCCGTAGTGCAGCATATCCGGATTGGTGAAGATTACAGATGGTATGTTCTCGCGTATTTTTTTTCTGCGGTATGCTGATGTGTCGCCATCGTAAATCTCTGCGCGGAGGGTTTGCTTCTTTTCATCCTCAATGCCTGTTACCAGCCTGAGCAGACTGCCAAGTTTTTGCGCCTGATCCTGACCCAGCCCCTTGAGAGGTGATATGTAGAGTGCCTTTGCCTCCGGTTCATGCAGCAGGGTTTCGATGATCGGTACGCTGTATATAAGGCTCTTGCCGCTCGCGGTTGGGGTCATAACAACCACATTGCAGCCTGAACGCACAACGCTTATGCCTTCTGCCTGATGGGCATAGAGCTGCTTTATGCCTGTCTCTCTTAACGCTGCTTCCACAGCAGGGTGTATCCGCAAAGGCGCATAAGTCGCATCCTTTGGCGGTATGTGTCTGATCTCTGTAATGCCCGGGCCGATTACGCGGTCTTTCTTCAAAGACTCTATCAGGTCCGAAAGACTGCTCTGGCTTTCCATCCGTATATTAAAACAGATGGAGGATAAAGAGGTCTAATCAGCATCCGAAATTTTGATGTGGTATCATATAGGTGACTGTCAATAAGGCGATTAAAAGTGCTCATAATCAATCGCAGGAGGAAGCAGATGCAGAAACAGCTTACAGCTATCATTGAGCGCGAAGGAAATGGCTATGTCTCTTTATGTCCTGAGTTGGACATCGCAAGTCAGGGCGATTCTGTTGAGGAAGCACGCAATAACCTTAAAGAAGCAATCGAGCTTTTTTTTGAGACTGCATCAGCAGAAGAGATTAAACAGCGCACACATGATGAGATTTTTATAACACGCTTTGAGGTTGCTGTTGGGTAAGCTTCGCATCCTGGCAGGCAAAGATGTCTGCAATATCCTTGCGCAGCATGGGTTTATTATGGTGCGTCAGCATGGCAGTCACATGATAATGCAGAAAAAACTTCAGGATACAACAGTAACAGTTCCGGTGCCAAACCACGCAGAGATCAGAATAGGCACCTTGCAGTCCATTATCCGGCAGTCAGGAATATCTCGCAGTGAGTTTGAAGCATAAATCACATGTCTTTCCTAATATAAATATTGCGCTTACTCTGGTCTAATCACCGTATTTTTATGTTCGGCAGTTTTTTAATGTCAATTTGTGGCGTTTTGGGAGTGCATTCAAAACGGCACGCAATATTAGTCTCTTTGCATGTCATATTTTCAGGCTGCATCTTTTTGAGCGTATATACATCTGATGCGCCATGCGCAGCCGGCTCGTAGAAACATGTTATATAGCCCTGAGGATTTATATAGCTTCTGCAGAACATGAGGTAGCCCGAAGAGTCGCTGCGCTGCCAGCCCTCGCCATTTTCTATTCTTAGAATCTGAAATGGATTAGTTGTGTATACCTTAGGGCATTCTATAACAACCGGTTCAGCGCACATTGATGTGTGCGCATAAAATACTGTTGTCAATATCAGGGCTGATACCATTGTTATCTGTCTGATCATGTCTCCTCCAATCTGTTTGATTGCATTGCCTGAGTTGATTATATAGACGGACAGGCATTTTGACAACAAAATACATTATCTCTCTCATATCCTCAAATAGTCGCTTCAGTTCCCAAAAAAGGAGGCGCAACTAAATTTGAGTATATGGCGCAAACTGTTTTTCAACGAATTAATAAATGGTATACTGCTTGCATAATAAAAATAACAAAATAGTCTCGTGCAGGCTATGCCTGTGCAGGGATCAAAATGCGGAGGAGCGTATGCGTAGATTAATCTTGGTTGTTTTATCAGCAATAGTTGTCAGCTTTAGCATCAATCTTCAGGCATCTGAGGCTAATGTGGATATGGGTGTATCAATCGGTGATGAAGGGCTGAGGGGATTCTATTTCTCAGTGGGTGACTACTACCATGTTCCTGAGCGTGAGGTGATAATCATCAGAGATCGCCGCATACCTGATGAAGAATTGCCGGTTGTATTTTTCCTTTCAAAGCACGCGCATGTTGCTCCAGCCATCATTGTGGACATGAGGCTTCGTGGCATGAGCTGGATGGATATTACTCTGCACTACAGACTTCACCCTGATATCTACTATGTGCCTTTGAAGAAAAAGCCCGGCCCTCCGTATGGAAAGGCTTACGGATACTATATGAATAGACCAAAGAAGGATTGGCACAAGATCAGGCTGCATGACAGGGATGTTGTTAATCTTGTTAATTTGAGATTCATATCGGAGTATCACGCCTATTCTCCTGACAATGTAGTAGTCATGCGTTCAAAGGGCCACAACTTTGCTGTGATTGATAATGATGTAAGAAAAGAAAAAAGATTCAAGGAAAAAAAGAACAAGGACAAAGATAGTTATAAAGATAAAAGCCGGAGAGATTGGGACAATGAGCGCAGAAATGGCCAGGGTGCTGACAGGGATGACAAATGGGATAAAAAAGAGAGGAAAGACAAAAAGGACAAGGATAAATTCAGAGACTAAATCAGCTTGATAAGTAAGGCTGTTATTTTAAAGCTGCCTGCACCTCTGGTTAGGTGCAGGCAGCTTTTTTAATAGGTTCAAGTCATGCTTGGCATATCCTTGCAGTATTTTGGCCATGCTGTTGACATGTTAACGGCTTGTAAATTATAGTAATTGACCGAAGTCAGTTTTGCTGCAATACGTCTCATAAAATAAAAAAAACTAAAAAGAGAGGCTGATATGAAAGACGTGCAGTATCTCGTGCTCAGAAAAGATAATCTGAGCAGCTTTATCGCCCACCTGTCCAAAGACCAGAAAGTAATGGCTCCTGTGTCAAAAGGATACGGCAATTACGCTTTCGAAGAAGTAACGTCAGCAGAGCAGGTTGCATTGAAGTACATTCCAACCATATTGCCTCCGAAGAAGTTTTTCATGCCCCAGCGCGAGACCCTGATAGAGTACAACCTCCAATCAGGACTCGAGGTAAATGCTGTGCTTGAGCATGAAAAAATGACCCTCTTTGGAGTGCATACGTGCGATCTGGCAGGCATACAGTGCCTGAACATGGTCTTTTCTGAGAGACCCAAAGACTACAATTATCTACTCAGAAAACGCGGCATAAGCATCATCGGGCTGGAGTGCAATGAGTATTGCGATGAATACGCAAGCTGCAACATCGTCAACTCCAACATGCCCAACGGAGGCTATGACCTGTTCTTCACAGATCTGGGAGACTGTTTTGTTGTTCATGTCAACACCCAGGTCGGCGATGAGATGGTGGAGCGCACAAAGATGTTCGAAAAACCGAGCCGCACTCACTTCGATGCTTTTATGGCTTTGCGAGAAGCTAAAAGTAAAATATTCAAGAACGAGATTCCAATAGAGCCGAGGGATATCCCCGAACTTTTTGACAGGTCTTTTGACAGCGAGGTCTGGAAAGAGCTTGAGCAGAAGTGCCTTTCATGCGGCAACTGCACAAATGTCTGTCCAACATGCTACTGTTTCGATCTCCTTGATGAGATGAACCTCGACCTTAACAGCGGCAGAAAGTTCAGGAAGTGGGACTCATGCCAGCTTGAGCCCTTTGCAAAGGTCGCAGGCGGAGAGAACTTCAGAAAGTCCAGGGCAGCAAGGCAGAGGCACAGGTACTACAGAAAGTTCGAATATCCTGTTGCGAAGTACTCGAGGTTTTTCTGCACAGGATGCGGCCGCTGCAGCAGGGCGTGCATGGCCGACATAAAACTTAAAGACACGCTCAACGCACTCATAAAAGAGAGGATGAACAAGCTATGGATAAAATGGTTATAAAAGAGTCGAGATATATCTCGAAAAAAGCCAAAATACTCCGCTCTGTCAGAATGACAAGCAATGAGATGCTGTTTGAGATAACATTGGAGGGCGGCGAGAGCCTTGATCATGAGCCAGGACAGTTTGTTATGGCATCGATCTATGGAGTTGGAGAGGTTCCTGTCTCGATCTGCTCTTCACCTACTGCCAGAAATTCGTTTGATCTGTGCGTAAGGGCAGTGGGCAAGGTTACACATGCACTGCACAAGCTAGAGCCGGGCGACATGATAGGCATAAGAGGCCCATATGGAAAGGGCTTTCCAATCCGCATTCTTGAGGGCAATGATCTTTTGATAGTGGCCGGCGGACTCGGTGTTGCACCTCTGCGTTCACTCATAAACTATGTGCTGGATAACAGAAGGGACTTCGGCAAGGTGCATATACTGCTTGGCTGCAAATCGCCAAAGGACATGCTTTTTATAAATGAGCTCGACAGCTGGAACGAAAGAATGGACGTGCATTACGAATGTACGGTTGACCGCGCAGAGCCGGACTGGGCAGGCAATGTCGGAGTTATCACAACCCTGATACCCGGTGTTGACCTTGAACCCGAACGCACTTTCGCTGTTGTTGTCGGTCCTCCTGTGATGTACAAGTTCGTTATCAAGGAGCTGCTCGGCAAGAACATACCCGAACGCCAGATACTGGTATCATTCGAGCGCCATATGAAGTGCGGTATGGGCAAGTGCGGCAGGTGTCAGATACAGAGCGTGTACTGCTGCCAGGATGGTCCGGTATTCAACTATGAACAAATAAAGCATATGAGCGAGGCTTTCTGATGAAAAAACCAAAGGTGGCGTTTTTTGATTTCGCATGCTGCGAAGGATGTCAGCTCCAGGTCGCCAATCTAGGCGAACAGCTGCTGGATGTGCTCGGAGCAATAGATGTTGTGGAGTTTCGCGAAGTGATGTCAGAGAAGTGGGACAAGGATTATGATGTTGCCATCATCGAAGGCAGCATAACGGATGAACATGCTGTTGAGCGCATAAAGAAGATCAGGCAGAGGTCAAAGGTGCTGATCGCCTACGGCTCGTGCGCGACAATCGGCGGGGTTAACGGCATGAAGAATGGTTTTGATCTTGAAGATGCCGGCAAATATGTATATGGAAAGGACTACAAGTTCTTCCCGACCATAAAGACGCACGCTGTTCACCAGGTTGTGCCTGTGGACTATTTTGTGAACGGCTGCCCCATATACCAGCCTGAGCTTGTTGCAGTGCTCAAGGCAGCGCTTCAGGGCATTCCATACTATGTGCCTGATTACGCAGTGTGCGTGGAATGCAAGCTGAACGAAAATGTCTGCATGTACCAAAGGGGGGTGGCCTGCATGGGGCCTGTAACAAAGGCCGGATGCAATTCGTGGTGCATCAACAACGGCAACATCTGCTACGGATGCAGAGGCATACTCAGCAACCCCAACGAGAGCGGCGCAAAGGATGTTATAGCCAAATACAGCATCCCGATGGATATGGTGATGAACAAAATGAACATGTACAACAAGTGCAGGGAGCTCGGCGAAAATGAATAAACGAAATATAAAAATCAATGTCGAATACCTTACGAGGGTTGAGGGCCACGGCAATATAGTGGTTGATGTAAAAGAGGGCAAGCTGCATATGTGCAATCTTGAAATCGTGGAGTCGCCCAGGTTTTTTGAGGCCATGCTCAGGGGCCGCACGGTCTTTGAGGCGCAGCATATAACCAGCAGGATATGCGGCATATGTTCATGCGGCCATACTCTCGCATCAATAGCAGCTGCTGAAGATGCCTTGGGTTTTGTGCCGTCAGAGCAGACCATAGCGCTGCGCAAGCTGCTCCTGCACTACGAGATGCTGGACAGCCACATTCTGCACATATATCTGCTTGTTGCACCGGATGTTCTCGGAGTGAAGAGCTTTGTGCCTCTCATCGATACGCACAACAAGGTGGTGAGGCGCGCTCTCAGAATGAAGAAGACATGCAATGATGTATGCGACATCCTTGTGGGCAGGCATGTGCATCCGATTTCAGCCATTGCCGGAGGCTTTACAAAACTGCCGAGGCAGAAAGACCTTGATGACATGCTGAACATGCTCGAAGGCATGAGGCCGGACATGGAGGCTACTCTGGAGCTGTTCAAGACAGTAAAGCTGCCGGAGTTTGAGAGAGACACAGAATATGTTGCCCTTGTCAGCGATAACGGCGAGTATCCGCTTTTGAGCGGAGACCTCGGATCAACTGATGGAGTGAGGATGCCGCGCCAGGATTACAGAAAAATGACAAACGAGTTTGTTGTCTCTCACTCTTCCGCAAAGCATACAAAGCTGAGCAGGGACTCTTTTGCGGTCGGCGCGCTCGCAAGGTTGAATCTCAACTATGACAAGCTGCATCCAAAAGCAAAGGCCGCTGCCGAGGCTATCGGACTGAAGCCGAAATGCACAAATCCTTACATGAATACTGCTGCGCAGCTCGTTGAGTGCGTTCACTGTCTTGAAGATGCGATAGAGATAATCAGCAATCTGAAGGCTAAGGGAGTCAACTACGACGAAGAGATACTCGTAGGAGTCAATGAGCAGAACAAAATTCCTGTGAAGGCAGGCAGGGGCGTGGGCGCTGTTGAAGTGCCGCGCGGCATACTCTATCATGAGTATGAGATTGATGAAACCGGCAGGATAGTGCATGCAAACTGCATAATCCCTACAAATCAGAATACAAACAACATTGAGCACGACATGCGTAAACTTGTGCCTGAGATAATGGGTAAAAGCGATGAAGAGATCACGCTCGCACTTGAAATGCTTGTCAGGGCATATGACCCGTGCATATCATGTTCAACACACTTTTTAGACGTCAAATTTGTTAACAGATGATGTAATAGATGTTTTCAGCCAGCCGTCCGAAGGCCTGATGCTGATTGTTGCTGTTGGCAACGAGCTCAGGTCTGACGACGGGGTTGGGCCGTATATCGCAACTGCTCTCATCAGCTCTAACTCTGCGAACATGGTTGTTATCAATGCCGGACAGAGGCCTGAAGACGCGATATACAAGGCGTGTTCCCTTCAGCCTTCAAAGACAGTAATCATAGATGCTGCCATGTTCAACGGCGCTCCTGGAGAGGCAAGGATAATCCCGGAAGATATGATTCCAAACAGCACCCTTTCAACACACTCTGTGCCGTTGAGCATTGTGAGCAGGTTCATTGCCCAGGATACCGGCAGGCCGGTCTACTTTGTCGGCATACAGACAGAACACATGAGGTTTGGCGAAGGGCTTTCACATGCTGTCAAGCAGACCGCAGACCATATCATTTCAATGCTACAGAGCCGGCCTGCATAGGGCTTTTTCTCTCCCAGTTCAAATTGACAAAGCTTAAAAGTTAAGTATAGACTAACAAACCATTGTTATATAAGGAGGAAGAATTGCTTAAATCAGTTGATGACATCTCAGCCACAATGAAGCGGCTGAAAATAGAGATACCGGTTGAGGCTGTTGAAGAGAGGATACAGAAGGGCCTTAAAGAAGCACAGAAGCAGGCCCGTATACCCGGGTTCAGGCCGGGCAAGGCGCCGATGAACCTTATCGAAAAGAAGTTCGGCAAGGATGTTGAGCTGGATGTTATGGAGAAGATTGTATCCGAATATTATGTGAAGGCTCTTAAGGAGGGCGGCTTTGTGCCTGTTGCCAGCCCCATTGTTGAGGAGTCTTTTGACTTCAAGAGAAACGAGCCGATCTCATTCACCGTAATGGTTGAGGTGAGGCCCAAGATAGAGAATCTGAATTATGAAAACATCCCTGTAAAGGATGTGCCTGTTGTTGTGAATGATGAAGACATAGACAGCGTTATCAACAGATTTCTTGAAGAGCGTGCTGTGTTTGAATCCATTGATGAGCCTGCTTCAGCAACAGATTTGGTTGTGTACGACAGCAAGATAAAAGAGGATGAGGCAGAGCATAAAGATCTCGCCATCAAGCTTGACACAAGCCTCTTCCCAAAGAGCTTTACTGAGGCATTTGTGGGCAAAAAGAAGGGCGACAGCTTTGAGTGCGAAGTAGACTTTCCGCAGGATTCGCCAACAGAGTTTGCAGGCAAAAAACTCAACTTTTCTATATCCGTAAAAGAGGTCAAGAGGCGCAATGTGCCTGAGTTCAATGATGAGCTCGTAAAGGACCTGAACTTCAGCAGCGCTGATGAACTCAGGGCCAAGATAAGGGAAAATCTTACTGTTGCCAAAACAAGAGAAGCTGATCTCGAGAAGCAGAGGGAGATCATAAAGAAGCTGGCAGAGACTCATGACTTTGAGGTGCCTGAGTCGCTCCTGCTAGCAGAGCTTAACGGCATAGTGGCACAGGTCAAGAAGATGAACAAGGAAGACGAAAAGACAGAAGAAGCATTGAAGGAAGAGTACAGGGAAAAGGCTGTGCACAGCGTAAAGGCCACCCTGCTGCTCGATATGATAGGTGAAAAAGAAGGTATCACCGTTACAAATGAGGATATGGAGGCAGAGGTCATGCGCATGTCTCAAAGGTACATGATGCCGCCTGACGACGTTGCCAAATACTATATGTCCAAAGACGGATCGTTCGATATGCTCAGGAATGTTGTTTTTGAGAAGAAGGTGCTCAACTTCCTTCTGGGCAAGGCAGTTGTCGAAAAAGGAGAATAGCTTATGAGCATAATCCCGATGGTTATAGAGCAGACAGGAAGGTCAGAGCGCGCTTATGACATCTACTCAAGGCTGCTGAAGGACAGGATAATATTTCTCGGCTCTGCAATTGACGACAACATTGCAAACCTTGTTATCGCGCAGCTGCTGTTTCTCCAGACAGAAGACCCTGAGAAGGATATACACATATACATAAATTCGCCCGGAGGCGTTGTATCAGCCGGACTCGCCATCTACGACACAATGCAGTATGTGAGGCCGGACATAGCCACTTACTGCATCGGACAGGCTGCCAGCATGGGCGCACTGCTGCTCTGCGCCGGAGCAAAGGGAAAACGCTTTGCCCTGCCGCATTCACGCATAATGATACATCAGCCTATAGGCGGGTTCTATGGACAGGCTACTGATGTTGAGATACATGCAAAAGAGATACTCAAGATGAAGGACACCCTTAGCGGAATACTCTCAAACCATACCGGGCAGCCGATCGAGAGGGTGAAGACAGACACTGAGCGCGACTATTTTATGGCCGGTGAAGAGGCAAAGGCCTACGGGATAGTGGATGACGTGATATCCACCATCAAAGAGACAAAAGATAAAAAATAGTTGAGCCGGAGGATGTGATGGATAACAAACAGGATGAAGCCCAGCTCGTCTGCTCTTTCTGCGGCAAGAGCCACGATGATGTCAAAAAGCTTATAGCAGGGCCGAATGTCCATATATGCAATGAGTGTGTTGGCCTGTGCAACGAGATAATTGCTGAGGAGTCCCATGCGCTGAAAAAGCCGGGCTCAGGCGCGCTCGCAGCACCCGCAGAGATACACAGCTTTCTCAATGATTATGTTATCGCCCAGGAGAGGGCGAAAAAAGTTCTCTCAGTTGCAGTGCATAATCACTACAAAAGAATATACAGCGCAGCAAAACTCGAGGTTGAACTCCAAAAGAGCAATATACTGCTTATAGGCCCTACAGGTACTGGAAAGACCTTTCTTGCACAGACGCTTGCGCGTTTTCTTGATGTGCCTTTTACCATTGCTGATGCAACCACACTTACAGAGGCTGGTTATGTCGGCGAGGATGTGGAGAATGTGCTTCTGAAGCTGCTGCAGGCAGCCAACTTTGATGTTGAGCGCGCGCAGAAGGGCATAATATACATTGACGAGATTGACAAGATAAGCAGAAAGTCCGACAGCCCGTCCATCACAAGAGATGTATCAGGTGAAGGCGTGCAGCAGGCCCTGTTGAAGATAATAGAGGGCACTGTTGCGAGCATACCGCCCCAAGGCGGCAGAAAACATCCCCAGCAGGAGTACATACAGCTCGATACCACAAATATCCTCTTCATATGCGGCGGCGCATTTGTGGGGCTGGACAAGATCATAGAGCAGAGGATAGGCAAAAAGAGCATCGGCTTTGGCGCAGAGCCTTCTGCACCAGCAGGCAAGACCGCATCAGACATGAAGACTGCTGTTGAACCCGAAGACCTGATAAAGTTCGGTCTCATCCCTGAATTTGTTGGCAGGCTGCCTGTTGTGGCAGTGCTTGAGGACCTTGATGAGCAGGCGCTTATCAAGATACTCACAGAGCCCAAGAACGCGCTCGTAAAA
>JAJFVG010000104.1 GCA_021371915.1 Nitrospiraceae bacterium | reverse complement strand
TTCAATTTTGGCGGGTCTGGAGATCTTGCGCGCCAGATAGAAGGCGGCGCTCCTGTTGATGTATTTGCCTCTGCTGCTCAGAAGGATATGGATGCCTTGGATCAGAAGAAGCTTGTGGTTCAGGCATCAAGGGCAAACTTTGCAGCAAACGCTGTTGTGCTTGTTGTGCCTGCAAATTCAAAGGCTGATATAAAGTCCTTTGAGCAGTTGACATCAGGCAGCATCAAAAAAATTGCTGTCGGCAACCCCAAGACCGTGCCAGCGGGCAGATATGCTGAAGAGGTTTTTAATTACTACAAGATTTTTGATGGAATAAAAAGCAGACTTATTTATTCTGAAAATGTGCGCCAGGCGCTCGATTATGTTGCGCGTGGTGAAGTGGATGCAGGTGTGGTATATTCAACTGATGCAATGAGCAGGGCAAAAGAGGTGAGGGTTGTTACAACTGCTCCTGCGCAAAGCCATAAGCCGGTTGTATATCCGATTGCTGTTGTAAAGGGCACAAAAAACGAATCAGCCTCAAAGGCGTTTATTTCATTAGTTGCTTCGCCTGAAGGACAAAAGATTCTGGAGAAGTTCGGATTCAAGTCAGCGAAGTAAGCAAGGAAAAAACAAGGAGTTCATATAGTAATGGATAGTTCAACGCTCTTTTCTCTGAGGCTTTCATTGCAGGTTGCATCAGTGGCAACATTCTTTGTGGTGGTCATAGGCATAGCTGTTGCCTACCTGCTTGCAATGAAGCAGTTCAGGGGCAAAGAGCTTGTTGATATACTATTTACGCTTCCGCTTGTTCTGCCTCCTACTGTAACCGGCTACTATCTCATTATCCTTTTTGGAAGAAACGGATTGATCGGCAGTGTGATTTATGAATGGACAGGCTGGACAATAATGTTCACATGGTATGCTGCTGTGCTCGCGTCATTCGTAGTGTCTTTCCCTCTCATGATAAAAACCACCAGGGCTGCCATAGAGTCTGTTGACAGAAACTATATTGATGCATCCTATACGCTCGGCAGGACAAAATTCGAGACAGCCATTAAGGTGATACTGCCGCTTTCAAAAAAGGGCATAATCGCTGGCGCTGTACTCGCTTTTGCGCGTGCGCTTGGAGAGTTTGGCGCCACTCTGATGGTGGCCGGCAACCTGCCCGGCAGAACAGACACCATGCCTCTTGCGATATATTCAGCAGCAGGCAGCGGCGACTGGAACAGCGCTAACATGATGGTAATACTGCTTACACTGATGTCTGTCGTGTTTCTGTATATTGCAAACAGGTACAGCAAGAGGATGATTTGATGGGTCTGGATGTATCTCTCTACAAAAAAGTGGATGGTTTTACTCTTGATGTGCAGTGGAAGATAGACAGGGAGTTTGCCGTGCTCTTTGGTCCTTCCGGCTCCGGCAAATCACTCACGCTTAAAATGATTGCAGGGCTTTTCAGGCCTGACAGCGGCCATGTCATCTCTGCTGGCAATCCATATTTTGACAGCATCAAAAATATAAATATACCACCTCAAAAGCGTCACTGCGGATATGTGTTTCAGGATCTCGCGCTGTTTCCTCACATGACAGTGCGTGAAAATATCCTCTATGGCGCAAAAGGGCTTCAGCATGATGAGGCTGCTGCACGGTGTGATGAGCTGATGAGCCACTTTCAGATAAGCAGCATTCGCAATAGCATACCTTCGGAAATATCAGGCGGCCAGAAGCAGCGTGTAGCATTTGCGCGAGCTCTCATACGCAGACCGGAGATGCTGCTTCTTGATGAGCCGTTTTCAGCCCTGGATACTCCTCTAAGGATCGAGATGCGCGCTTTTTTGAAGGATATGAGGTCTGAGTTCAATATCCCTGTTATACTCGTTACCCACGACATTGCAGAGGCGCGCGAACTCGCTGAAAAAATAATTGTCTATTCAAATGGCAGGGTCGTACAGATCGGCAAGCCTGATGAGATTAATCATGATCAGGCCTTCTGTTTCTCTAAATTAATCCTGACTTAATCTGTCCTGTCCTGCCTGCTTAACTCTTATTCAGTGGCTGCTTAATCTTTAGGCATACGGCAATACATTGCCGTATGCCTCTTGTTGTTTTTAAATAGAATATTGTTTGGCATGATTTTGGCTTTAATGAGTTGAGAAAATGATTTCTACTTAAAGGAGCAGCCATGAAAAAGACAGTTTTATTCCTTATCACATTTATGCTTTTGCCGATGTGTGCACATGCGCAGGCAGACAGCATAAGCGCCGCGGACACAGGCTTTCTGCTCATGTCATCTGCTCTTGTTATGTTCATGACAATAGGGCTGGCGATGTTTTATGGCGGCATGGTGCGCAGAAAGAATGTGCTCGGCACAATAATGCAGAGTTTTGCGGCTATAGCTGTAATAAGCCTTCAGTGGGTGGTCTTCGGGTACAGCCTCGCATTCGGCCCTGATCTTGGCGGACTCATCGGCAGCCTTGACTGGGCATTTCTCCGCGGTGTGAATCTTGATCCAAATCCTGATTATGCAGCAACTGTTCCTCACCTTGCGTTCATGATCTACCAGGCAATGTTTGCTGTGATTACTCCGGCGCTCATATCAGGCGCTGTTGCAGAGAGGATGAAGTTTTCAGCGTATCTGCTCTTCACTCTCCTGTGGTCAACGCTTGTTTATGATCCTGTTGCGCACTGGATATGGGGAAAGGGAGGATGGCTCAAGGAGCTTGGAGCGCTCGACTTTGCAGGCGGCGCAGTGGTGCACATAACATCAGGAATATCTGCGCTTGTTGCTGCTGTAATGGTCGGCAGACGCAGAGGCTATATGCACGAGGCTATAATGCCGCACAACCTGCCTGTAACAGTGCTCGGCGCAGGCATGCTATGGTTCGGTTGGTTCGGCTTTAACGCAGGCAGCGCGCTCTCCTCAGGCGCTCTCAGTGTAATGGCATTTGTTGTTACGCACATCTCAGCAGTAGCAGCAGCGACAGTATGGTTTCTTATCGAGTGGATACACAGGGGCAGGCCAACGGTATTCGGCATAGCAACCGGCGCTGTTGCCGGTCTTGCGACCATAACTCCTGCATCAGGTTTTGTAGGGCCGATGCCTGCGATGCTGATAGGCATTGCAGCAGGAGCGGTATGTTATCTGGCTTTAAACTTTAAGGCAAAGCTTGGGTATGATGATTCGCTCGATGCTTTTGGTGTGCATGGTGTGGGCGGTATAATCGGCATATTTGCAACAGGGCTTTTTGCGAGCAAGCTTATAAATCCTGCCGGAGCTGACGGGTTGTTCAGCGGCAGCTACCATCTGCTGCTCGTGCAGATGCTGGTGATTATG
>JAJFVG010000151.1 GCA_021371915.1 Nitrospiraceae bacterium | reverse complement strand
ATCCTGCTTCCTCACCTCTGTCAGTCTCATTGCGAGCTTGTGAGCCAGCATTATCGGCATGGGCATAAGCTCAGGCGTCTCGTCGCAGGCATAGCCGAACATGAGTCCCTGGTCACCTGCTCCTCCTGGATCAACGCCCATTGCTATGTCTGTTGACTGTTCGTGTATGGAGGTGATAACAGCGCATGTCTCATAATCAAAGCCGTACTTGGCCCTTGTGTAGCCGATATTCTTTATCGTCTCTCTGACTATGCTGGGAATCTCTACATAGCATGATGTGGATATTTCACCGGCAACAAACGCGAGTCCTGTTGTGAGCATTGTCTCGCAGGCCACCCTGCCCATGGGGTCTTTGGATAAAATAGCATCCAGTATAGCATCTGATATCTGGTCAGCTATCTTGTCAGGATGTCCTTCAGTTACGGATTCTGAAGTAAAAAAGTAGTCTCTTTCGTTCGCCATTGGCTCACCTCCAGGGTTATTGGTTTTTTATCAATTCTTCCGCAATCTGCACAGCATTCAAGGCCGAGCCTTTGCGTAGATTGTCAGTAACAGTCCACATGTTTATACCGCAGGCAATGGACTCATCTTCTCTGATCCTGCCAGCAAAAATATCATCTCTTCCGGATGCCTCAAGAGGAAACGGATATATATTCTTTGCCGGTGCGTCAAAAACAGTTATGCCGACTGCGGAAGAGAGCAGCTCCTTGACCTGGATTGCGGTCAGCTTTCTCTCTGTCTCGATATTAACACATTCCGAAAGCCCGCGAAATACAGGCACACGCACAGCTGTAACAGTGCCGCTTAAGGAACGGCTTTTGAGTATCTTTTTTGTCTCTTCAAGAGGCCGCAGTTCCTCTTTTGTGTAGTCATTATCAGCAAACTGCCCAACATGCGGAAGCAGATTAAAGGCTATTTGATGAGGATAAACCTTTTTCTGCACATCCTTGAAGCTGAGCAGGTCTGATGTCTGTGTGAAAAGCTCATCCATCGCGCTCTTGCTTGTTGCTGAAACCGCCTGAAGCATGGTCACAACAACACGCTTTACAACCGCAGCATCATTGAGAGGTTTGAGTACAGAGGCCAGCTGTATGGCAGCGCCGCATGGATTCGCCACTACTCCCTTGTGCCATGACAGATCAGATGCATTCACCTCAGGCACAACAAGAGGAACCTCACTGCTCATTCTCGAAAAGCTGGTGCAGTCTATAACAACGCAGCCTGCGCCTACAGCCTCAGCAATCCATGCCTTTGTTATTTCAGGGCCTGCTGCAAAAAATACTATGTCAACGCCATTGAAGCAGCCTTTTTCGAGCGGCTCAACAGGCATGTCGCTGCCCTCAAAATCCATATCCTCACCAACTGATTTATCAGTCGCAAAGAGTCTGAGCCTATCGACCGGGAACTCGCGCTCTTCTAGGATATTGATTATCTCATTTCCGATCGCGCCTGCTGCACCTGCAACAGCAACAACGTATCTATCTTTTATCGTCAGCAACCTTCTATTTCTCCAGCAATATTCTTAGCATTCTTCTTAAAGGTTCAGCAGCACCCCAAAGGAGCTGGTCCCCGCATGTAAAAGCTGCGAGATAATCAGGCCCCATGTTCATCTTTCTCAGGCGGCCTACAGGCACGGTGAGTGTGCCTGTTATTGCAGCGGGCGTGAGTTCGCGCATGGTTATTTCGCGCTCATTGGGAACAACCTTCACGCATTTGTTATGGCCTGCGATTATATCATTAATGTCTTTAAGAGGCACATCTTTTTTAAGTTTGATGGTCAATGCCTGGCTGTGGCAGCGCATTGCGCCAATGCGCACGCATATGCCGTCAACAGGTATGGGGCTGTCTTCACGGCCGAGTATCTTGTTTGTCTCTGCCTGGCCCTTCCACTCTTCACGGCTCTGTCCGTTTTCGAGCTGCTTGTCTATCCATGGTATGAGAGAACAGGCAAGCGGAGCTCCGAAATACTCAGTCGGGTATTCTGAAGAGCAGACATGGCTCGCTACTTTTTTGTCTATATCGAGGATAGCGCTCGAAGGATTTGCGAGCAGATCAGACACAACACCATAGGCAGAGCCCATCTGTTTGAGTAGTTCGCGCATGTTGTTTGCGCCTGCGCCTGATGCTGCCTGGTATGTCATGGCGCTCATCCACTCCACAAGGCCCTTTTCATAGAGGCCGCCAAGCGCCACAAGCATGAGAGATACTGTGCAGTTGCCGCCTATGAAGTTTTTTACACCCTTTGCGAGGCCATCCTTAATAACATTCATGTTGACAGGGTCGAGTATTATTATCGAGTCCTTGTCCATTCTGAGGGTTGATGCTGCATCTATCCAGAAGCCGTTCCAACCTGCTGCGCGCAGTTTTGGGAATATCTCAGAGGTATAATCACCGCCCTGGCAGGAGATGATAACATCCATTGCCTTGAGCTCATCTATATTTTTTGCGTCTTTAAGAGCAGGTGCGTCCTTGCCTATTGCAGGAGCCTTTCCGCCTATATTAGAGGTTGTAAAAAATACCGGATCAACAAAATCAAAATCCTTTTCTTCCATCATACGGCCCATAAGAACCGATCCGACCATTCCTCTCCAGCCTATAAATCCTGCTCGCATACCCGCCTCTCCTGATCTTTTTATTTTTATTTTTTTGTTATTTACACCAGACCAGCAACCATATCGCCGACCTGGGTTGTTGTGTATCCCATTTTGCCTGCTGCCTGGCTCTTCATCTTCTTCATAACCTCTATCATGGCTGCCTCTATTGCCTGGGCTGCCTTTGTCTCTCCAAGGGTATCGAGCATCATCATGCCTGCTCCGATGGCTGCCATCGGGTTGATGACATTCTGTCCCTTATACTTAGGAGCGCTTCCGCCCATAGGCTCAAACATCGAGACGCCTTCAGGATTGATATTGCCGCCTGCTGCAACTCCCAACCCGCCCTGTATCATTGCTCCGAGGTCTGTGATAATGTCGCCAAAGAGATTTTCTGTAACAGCAACATCGAACCATTCCGGATTCTTCACGAACCACATGTTTGCAGCATCAACATGGTTGTAGTCGCGCTTGATTTCCGGATAGTCTCTGGCGCCCATCTCTTCAAACGCGCGGTACCAGAGGTCTCCGCAGCTTGTGAGAACATTCCTTTTATGAATAAGGGTTATCGGCTTTTCAGCATATTTCGGATTCAGTGCATTGCGCTTTTTTTTCAGTTCAAATGCATATCTGATGCAGCGGTCAACTGTCCTTCTGTCATAAATCATAAGCTGGGTTGCAATCTCATCCTGAGTTCCAACACGGGTTGCCCCGCCCAGACTGGTGTATATGCCTCCTGTGTTTTCGCGGACAACAACAAAATCTATATGCTCCGGCCCCTTGTCCTTCAGAGGTGTCTCAACATTCGGATAAAGTCTTACAGGCCTCAGGTTTATGTACTGATCCAGCGCAAAACGGGCTTTAAGGAGTATGCCTGTTTCGAGTATTCCGGGTTTGACATCAGGATGGCCTATTGCGCCAAGATATATGGAGTCGAACTTCCTCAGTTCCTCAATAGCGCTGTCAGGCAGTGTCTCGCCTGTTTTCAAATAGCGCTCCCCGCCGAAATCGAATGAAGTATAGTTGAGTTTGAACCCGAACTTTGATGCAGCAGCATCAAGGCTCTTTTTGCCCTCTGCAACAACCTCAGGGCCTGTGCCGTCTCCAGGGATTAAAGCTATATTGTATGTCTTGCTCATTACCTTGCTCCTTGCAGTTTTTTCTTTGTCCATTCAATAAGACCGCCCTCAGAGATGAGCTCCTGCATAAAAGGCGGTATCTGGTTTGCCCTGTACTGCTCATTGCGGGTGATGTTATTTATCACACCGCTGTCAGCATCTATCTCAACAACATCTCCTTCATTTATCTTTTCAGCAGCCTCGACAGACTCAAAAATAGGAAGCCCGATGTTAAAGGAGTTCCTGTAAAAAATCCTTGCATAGCTCTTTGCTATGACAGCCTGTATGCCTGCTGCTTTTATGGCTATTGGCGCATGCTCTCTTGATGATCCGCAGCCAAAATTCTTGCCGGCTACAATGATGTCTGTAGGCTTTACCTTGGATGGAAAATCCTTGTCAGCATCTTCCATCACATGCTTTGCCAGCTCAGCTGGATCGGATGTGTTGAGGTATCTTGCCGGGATTATCGCATCCGTATCTATGTCATTGCCGAATTTCCATATTTTTCCCTTAAGTATCATGTCTGCCTCCACGACTTTGTATAGTTACTGGTATAATAAAATTTCTATTATATACCAGAGGGTAACTAAATCTCCATGAAAAAAATCGTTGCCATTATAGGGCCGACCGGCGTAGGTAAAACAGAGACCAGCATACTGCTGGCACAGGCCATGTCCACTGAGATCATCAGCTCAGACTCGATGCAG
>JAJFVG010000142.1 GCA_021371915.1 Nitrospiraceae bacterium | reverse complement strand
CTCCATTGCAGCAAGCGCGTTTGTCCTTACCACCCTGGCAAGGCCCGAAAGATTTTCAGCGCCAACAGGATTTCTCTTGTGAGGCATTGCTGATGAGCCTTTCTGTCCGGCTGTAAAAGGCTCTTCAGCCTCGCGCACCTCTGTCCTCTGGAGGTGTCTTATCTCTATGGATATCTTCTCCACAGATGCAGCGATAAGCGCGAGCGCTGTCATGTATTCAGCATGCCTGTCGCGCTGTATGACCTGCGTTGCCACAGGTTCAGGTGTAAGGCCCAACCTGGCGCAAACCTTTTCCTCAAGCTCTGGAGGCAGGTTGGAGAATGTGCCGACAGCGCCTGATACCTTGCCCACATTGATCGCCTCTCTGGCCTTTTGCATACGCACGAGATTCCTCTTTAGATCCTGATACCAAAGGGCGAACTTCAGGCCAAAGGTCATGGGCTCTGCGTGCACGCCGTGGCTTCTGCCTATGCATAGCACATCCTTGTTCCTGAATGCCTGCTCTTTCAGCACGTCTTTCAGCTCATTAAGATCACTGATGATTATGTCAGCAGCCTCACGCATAAGCAGCGAAAGCGCTGTGTCAACAACATCTGAAGAGGTGAGCCCTTTATGCACAAAGCGCGAGTCAGGCCCGACATGCTCGGCAACAGAGGTGAGAAATGCTATCACATCATGCTTTACGGTTTTTTCGATCTCATCTATTTTTACTGTGTCAAAAGCTGCCTTCTTTTTTATTGTGGCGAGTGCATCAGCAGGTATTTCACCCAGTTCAGCCCATGCCTCGCAAGCAGCGATCTCAACATCGAGCCACTTTCTGTACCTGTTTTCCTGCTCCCAGAGTCTGCCCATCTCAGGCCGTGTGTATCTCTGTATCATTAAGTCCTCCTTATATTCAATGATTAGTAGTCAGTATCCGGTCATCATCAGCAAGTTGTTAGTCACAAGCTTTTTATGGTGTTGAGCCCGGATGTTTTGGCAATCTATATATTAAACAAACGTTCTATTTTTAGCGAGTCTCCGACAACCTTTGCCATGCCGAAGACCGAGCTGTCAGGGACTTTCAGTTTTACATGTGAGCCTTGTTCAAGGTCTGCTGATTCTGGCAGTTTTACAGGGTTGCCGTTTTTTGCGAGCTTGAGATCAGTGCTGTTAAGAACAACATCCTTAAGATGGCTGAGCGCTGTATTGATATCCATAAGCGCTTCTGTTTTTGCGGGTAGTTCATCAAGCATTGCCGAGTCTTTGATGTTGAACATGCCGGTGCGGGTGCGTCTCAACTGCGTCATATGGCTGCCGCATCCGAGATTTTCTCCAAGGTCAAAACATAATGACCTCATGTATGTGCCTTTTGAGCATACGACTCGTATTGTGAAGTGCGGCGGATCAAATGAGAGAAGCTCTATCTCATCCATTCTGACCCTGCGGGGCTGCACCTCTGGAGTTTCTCCTCTTCTTGCGAGTTTGTAGAGTGGCTCCCCGTTCTTTTTTATTGCTGAGTAGATTGGAGGCCTCTGCTCGGTTTCACCCAGAAACAGATTTAGAGCTGCCCGCATATCAGCTTCTGAAACGCTGCTGTAGTTGCGGGTTGAGGTTATTTTGCCCTCTGAGTCGTATGTGTCTGTGGTCTCGCCGAGCCTGCCGGTCATTATGTATTCTTTGTCGAGACCTGAAATATAGCCGGTTATCTTTGTGGCTTCATTGAGGCATATGATCAGGATTCCAGTGGCGACAGGGTCGAGGGTGCCTGCATGTCCGGCCTTGCGGCATTTGAATATTTTTTTTACAGCTGTGACAGCTTCCTGCGAAGACATGCCTGAGGGCTTGTCCAGATTGACCACTATATGCATTTAAATCTTGAGCCCCCCAACGCCTTTGAGCTCTATAACTATCATGAATCCATACTGTGCAGGCCTTACAGTATCACCTGGAGTTCTGTAAAAGGATGTGCTTAGAGTCCAGCATTGCTCGGTATAAATAATATTCAGTCTGGAGTCCCTCATGCCTCCTCCTTTAACATCGTAAAGGATATTGGAGGCGATACTCCATTTTGCCGTAATTATTGAGGCGAATGTAACGCTGTACTGAAACAGATCCGGCGTGCCCCGCGTATATCTTTCGCCAAAGCTGACCGTGGTTTTTTCAAGTGGCCTGAAAACAATATCAGTATTCAATGTCTCAGTGCGGCCAGTGCTGAAGTTATGGTTTGTGCTGAATACCACTGTTAATGGCCCGTTCATTGTCAGTTCAATGGTCGTTGCAGACAGTTTGTTCTCAACGGCATTCAGATTATATGGCTGGGTTATTCTTGCGGCCAGGGTCATCTGGCTGAATGTAAATGTATTGAGCAGGGAAAGGTTGACAGCCGAAGTCTGGGCCACAGTCTCTGTGGAGTCGAAAACAGGCAGTGTCTTTTGTTTGGATATATATCTGTACTCTATTGACGGCTCGATTATATGAGTAAAGGATGAATAGCGCTTGTAGAATCTGGTAAGTGCATTTGCCCTGTAGTCAAGGGTTTCTCTGTGTGGAGAGTTTTCGTTGCCTGTATAGTTGCTGAGGGAATAGGCTGTCTCACGCAGGGAAAGAGCCTGGAATACCTGCACTGCATTACCGAAAGAATGCGAGATCGTTGGGTTGATATCCAGCCTCTGTCCTGATGGCTCTGTACTGCTGCTGAAGTTGGCGGCTGATGAAGACATGGTGAACATAAATGGCCCCAGTCTTGTGGCATTCAGAAAATAGCCGAGCTCCGGCAGTTTAAGAGGTGTTTTTGTGCCGCTTGTCTCAAGGTCGATCCATTTTTGGGTTAACAAATATATTCTGGAATTATCAACTGGCATTGAAAGCTCAATGGTTGATTGTGTGTATTTTTGTATCATGTTGGCATGCTTTTGAGCATATTCTTTGAAGAAGTCATACTGGCTCACATAATCAATATCAGCAAAAGCCTTTATTTTGCCGAAGTCCTGCTGTTGAAAGCCCTTTAACTCCACATAGTCCTTGCCGTAGTGTTTGTCGTGTATGTGGTAAGCATACCAGGTGCCCTTGCTGTTGAAATCAAGAAAACGGTATTCAATGCTTTTGCCGATGCCTCTTTTGCTGAAGTAGTCCAGTCCGAATGTGGCATCCTTGTTCTCGTCAATTACCCAGTGGTAGATTGGGCTGAACTGAAACCCTTTTGTTGAGCTGCTGCCAAATGTAGGTATTAGAAAGCCGGAGTGTCTGGATGAGTCAGCAGGAAACCAGAAGACCGGTGAATATAATGTGGGCAGGCCTTTTAAGGACAATCTTACATTGTCAGCCTTTATGCGTTCATCCTGTACTATGTCAACATTGCTGCCCTTGAAGCACCAGTCAGGATTCGACTCAGCAAAAAGGTTTTCAAGAGGCATTTCCCTGGTCCTGTCCGTAGTCAGTGAGTTGTAGGAAGGCGGTGAGCATGTTGTCATAAGGGCTGATTCAGCAAAATAGTGATCTTCAGAGAGCCTTTGAATATTGCTGCTTCTGATCCAGTAGTCTGTTTTAATCTGTTTGCTGCTGTCTTGCGGTTGCATGGAGGTCAATGCCTGGAGATTAGTCTGCGCCTGCAAGCCGGATTGAGTCTGTAAGTCTGTTGATTTGCCTTTTCTGCCCTTTTGATCTTTGAGCATGACAATTGCGTTGTATAGCGTGCCGGTTTTTTTGTCCAGATTCAGTTCAGCCTTTTCGCACTTCACAAAGGCCTTCGGATCTTCAAGAACCACATGGCCCTCGACAATAACCTCTGATGTCTCCTGCATAAGCACAGCCTTGTCAGCAACTACC
>JAJFVG010000136.1 GCA_021371915.1 Nitrospiraceae bacterium | reverse complement strand
TGCCAACTTTCTTATAACAGCATCATCAGGCAGCGCCTACAGCAAAAGACTTACAGAACACTTCAAATCAATCGCAATAATAAAGAACGGTAAAGTTATCCGCACACTCTTTGGAAAGATGCAGCCCATTCCTGACAGCATTATCAAGGCCTCATTCCGCAACAAGCAGCAAAAAACAATGATCGCGTTTCCCAGAAATGGAGCCGGCAGCAACAGCATATTTCTGGCAAGATCAATACAAGACAATGGCAATGCATCCGGACTTATCGTTGCTGAAGCAGACCCTCTTTACCTATGGGGCATTGGAGCTGACAACAGTCTGCCTGCCATGACGGAAGCAGGCATAATAGACCAGACAAGGCAGATACTGTACAGCTCATTCAATATACCCTCAGAGGTACTGCAAAAAATAAGATTTGACAGCTCCAGCATAGAGAGCAGAAACCAGGAGTACTCTGCCGGCGGTGAAGACTACCTGATTGCACACTGGCCAATATTCCTGAAATCCAGATTTGACGGGCCTAATCTTATAATCATCCTGAGGAACCTTAAGTCTGACATCTTTGCTCCCCTTTCGCATTTCAAACTGCTATTTCCGCTTATAGCTCTGCTGTCTTTCTGGGTTGTGCTGCTGCTGAGCGCCATCTCCATACGCAAAAACATGATACCGCTCGAAACCCTCAAAGAAGCAGCCCTGCGGCTTGCGCGCCGCGACTTCAAAACAAAGGCAGATATCTCCAGCGGAGATGAATTTGAAGATCTCGCGAATGTCTTCAACACCAGCGTTGCGAGTCTGGGCCGCCAGTTCCATGCAATGGAGGTGATGGCTGATATAGACAGATCCATCCTCTCAAAACTCAACACAAAAGAAATTATCAATACCGCGCTCAACCGCATAAGCACATTCTTCGGCTCCAGCAGCACCAGCTACAGCATCATAAAAACAAACCAGCCTAACGCACTGCATACCTTCAGCTGCATGCATGGCAGGCCCATGGATATCATAGAAGAACACCTGACTGTATCAAAAAGAGACAAGAAAACTTACCTTGTACAGCCGGAGTTTTTTGTAGTTGAGACAGATGATCATATACCTTCATTCCTGTCGCCTGCCGCTTGTCTGAAATCGAAACACTTTCTCATACTGCCTCTGTTTCAGAACAACAGCCTCGCAGGCATAATGTCTCTTGGACACGCAGAACCGCATCAATACACGGAGGATGATCTCAACTATGCCAAAAGACTCGCGCACCAGGTATCCACAGCCCTCTCCAACGCCGGACTGGTGGAAGAGCTGGAACACCTCAACTGGGGTACTCTGGAGGCCCTTGCCAGAACTGTTGACGCAAAATCGAGATGGACTGCCGGACACTCAGAAAGAGTGGCGGATATTTCAGTAAAGATCGCAAATGTAATGGGCTGCAACGACAAACAGATAACCGCACTGCACAGGGCGGCCTTTCTGCATGACATAGGCAAAATCGGGATACCTCCAGCCGTACTGGACAAACCCTCAAAACTTACTGCTGCTGAATACGACATCATCAAAGAGCATCCCGCCATCGGCGCCAGGATACTGGAGCCCATAGAGTCCTATGCCGACACCATACCTATCGTATTGCAGCATCATGAATACTATAACGGCAAGGGCTATCCTCAAAGACTGTCAGGCGAACAGATCACTCTCGGAGCAAGAATACTCTCCGTAGCTGATGTGTATGACGCGCTCATATCCGAGCGTCCATACCGTGACGGATGGGTAAAGGCAAATGTTATAAAATTCATCTGTGATGAATCAGGAAAACAGTTCGACCCCAGAGTAGTGGAAGCGCTCATCTACGCATTATCATAGCTTATTAATAATGCTTGCAAATAAAATCAAACAGCTATGATTTTTTGCTGGTTTTTGCGAAAAAGCCGGATATCAGCCTCACAGTACTGTCACTGCCGCAATGAGGGCATTTTATTTTTGGATTCGTATCATACTCCTTGAGCGACAGAAATACAGTGAATATCTTTTTGCAGTCCCTGCACTCATACTCATAAGCAGGCATAACGCACCTCCGGCAGATTCATTCTCATACAAACAGCATCTGTAAAATTATAGCGGATAAAACAGGAAGGATCATCAGCAGGCTAAATAACACAGCAACCTTAAAAACTTACTCTTAAGCATATTAAAATTGATTTACGATATTTAACCAAAGAATAAAAATCCACCACAACAGAAATTCATTAGGTGCTTTAGGCCCATCATTCTTACGCATCCCTCCATCGACTTAAACATGCTGATTGGCAATACATTCTTATGCTGTTTTGTGAGCTGGATGTTATTATATCTGTCATGAAAAGGGTGGTTATTACAGGCATCGGCGCGGTGACTCCGCTGGGTAATTCTTTTGCTGATTCGTGGCACGCACTAAAGGCATCTGCATGCGGCATCGCTGTGATAGATTCATTCGATCTGTCCGGTCTTGCATGGAAGGTTGCGGGTCAGATCAGAAATTTTGATCCTCTCAAATTTCTCTCGAAAAAAGAGGCCCTGCATCTTGATCCGTTCATTCAGTTTGCTGCTGCTTCTTCTTTGATGGCTGCTGATGACGCTGGTATAAAAATGAGGCCTGATATCTGCGAGTCAGCAGGCATTTTTATCGGTTCAAGCAGGGGCGGCATAAGCACTCTCGAAAAAGCGATGGCGCATGAAGGCAGGACATCTCCATACCTGATGCCGTCTACCACAATAAGCATGGCTGCATCTGTGTCAGCACAGAAGCTCAGGGCAAAAGGCGCTTGCATGGGCATATCAAATGCCTGTGCTTCAGGGTCAAATGCTGTTGGCGAGGCGTTCAGGTTAATAAGGAGCGGAAGCGCTGAGATTATGTTCGCAGGCGGCAGCGATGCGCCTGTATGTACGATATGCCTGAAGGGATACGGCAATGCAAAGGCTCTCTCAAAGAAGACTGACCCCTCTGCATCCAGACCTTTTGATGCAGAGCGCGACGGGTTTGTGCTTGCT
>JAJFVG010000131.1 GCA_021371915.1 Nitrospiraceae bacterium | reverse complement strand
CAGTCGCTCAACTACGCGATCGAGCAGAAGGAAGGCTTCTTCCTCGCCCTTGGAGAGCCGGGCACAGGCAAGACCACCACTCTGAAGGTGTTTATCGAGGCATGGAAAGACAGGGCTGATATAGCGCTCATAATGACCCCGAGGCTTACGCCTGAGGAGTTCCTGCTGGCTGTGCTGGAAGACCTTGGAATAGAGCACAACGCAGGAAGCAAGAACGAGATGATAAAGACCTTCAGGGACTTTCTGCTCAGGAGTTCGCAGCAGGGCAGGCGCGTTGTGATCATTGTTGACGAGGCGCAGAACCTGCCTGCAGAGACGCTTGAAGAGCTGAGGCTCCTATCCAACCTCGAAACAGAGAAGGAGAAGCTGCTCCAGATAGTGCTTGTGGGCCAGCCTGAACTCGGACCCAGGATAATGTCGGACAACATGAGACAGCTAAGGCAGAGGATAACAGTGAAGACGAGCCTCAAACCGCTTTCTTGTGACGAAACGGTTGACTACATAAACTACAGGTTGATAAAGGCCGGAAGAGGCAATGCGGTGTTTGAAGACTCTGCAAAAAAACTGGTGCACAATATCACATCAGGGGTGCCTAGGCTTGTGAATATGTACTCTTCGAGGGCGATGATGGCTGCGTATCTTGAAGGCAGCAGGAACATAACAAAAAAACATGTGAGGCTTGCTGAAAAGCACTTCAGCCACAGCCACACGGCTCCGGGCAGATTTCGTTTTGCATGGTTGCTGATAGTTGTTTTTGCAGCAGCAGTTGTGGCTGCAGGGTCATACCGTTTTTATGCTGCACAGCAGGGCAATATAAACCTGGGTTTTCCCTTCATGCAGAAACCTGCTGATGAGCAGGCTTCTGCTCCGCAGCAGAATATACCCGCTGCTGAACCTGTACAGCCGGAGCCGGAACCCCAAAAGATACCAAGGATACTCGTGAATGTTAAGTCAGCCACATTGAGATCAGCGCCTTCACTCGATGCAAAGGCTGTTGCATGGGCTTCGGAAGGGGTATTCCTTGAACTTATCGAATCTATTGAGGACTCAAAGTCCAGAAAGTGGCATAAGGTTAAACTTGCTGATGGAGAGACCGCCTGGATCGCGGCCTCAATTGCCAAAAAAACCGAGTGACGAGATTCAGTCCAGCAGTTGCAGCCTCTCTCTGGCTGTCTTTTTTGCATCCTGTCCAGCGCTGTCCATAGACAGTATCTCCCTGTAGAGAGCTGCTGCCTCCTTTGATCTGCCCTGCTTCTCCAGTATCCTGGCCATGCCTGTCCATCCGTGTGAACTGCCGCTGCCGGCGAGCGTGGAAAAAGTGTTGTAAGCCTTGTCGTATTCCTTCCTGTTTTCCTGAAGTATTGCAAGGTTGAGCAGCGCGTATCTGTTGGAAGGGTCAATTGAAAGCGCCTGAGACAGATACCCTTCTCCCTCTGACTCATTGCCTGATTTTATGTTCGCAATAACGAGGTTGATCAGTGAAGGCAGATAGTCCTTTTTGTAGCGCAGAGACTCTTTGGCATACTTGATTGCTTCAGGATAAGACCCCATCTGCACAAGAGCGCCTGCAATGTTGTTCATGATTATGTAGTTGTTTGGAGACAGGTCAAGCGCTTTTTTATAGTTCTCGAATGCCTGTTTGTACTCTTTTCTTGCCTCATGATTTTTTGCTGTGTACAGGTGGATGTCGATGTTTGTGTCATAGGCGCTTATATTTGTCTGAAGGAGCGGCTTTGGCGCTGGAGTCTCTTTTTTTGGCTGAATCGGCTGGTCAGCAGGCTTTGCTGGTTTTTCAGCAGGCATTGCTGGCGCTGGCTGTGCCTTTGGCAGTTCAGGCGCTTCTGCCTTCTGCTTTTGCACAGGAGCAGGAACAGGAGCGGGTTTTGTCTGCACGGCATTTGCAACAGGAAGAGCGGGCTTCTGCTCCAGCGGTTGTTCAGTCTGTTTTGAAGGTTCAGGCTTTTGTACGGCAGGCGGTTGCATCTGCTCTGCCGGTGCTGGAGCTGGCCTGCTTATGACGATCTGCTGCGGCTGCCTGAATAAATACTTCTCCAGAAACATCACTGACAGAAAACCTGCAACAACCGATACGATCACAAAGAGCGAAAGCAGAAGCATCCTCTTTGTGATTCGCTGTTTGCCGGCAGCATTGTCAACCACCTTTTTCAGATCAGGAGGCACTTCCCTGCTGTTGCTGTTGTCAGCCTTAACCTTTGAGAGCAGATCAGCAAGAAGGCTCAATTGTCCTCCGCAGCGGGTTTATTGCCTGTTGTTGACCGCATCTCATCGCTCATGCTGTCTCTTGCAGAAAAGATGAGCGAGCTGTTTTGCTGCCCTGCTATTGGCTTTTCCTGTCCAGCTTCATGCGGTACGGGTTTTTTCTGTTCCCTGATGAGGGCATTGTATATCTTCCATGAATATGCCTGCTGCTTCGGCTCGCTCACAGCGTTGTAGCAGCCCACAGCCTTCCATGTGTAACCGTGCCGGTCTATACATTTTTTGAGTATGCCTGCTCCTGTTTTGGTGTTGTAGCATGCGTCAGAAAGCAGCCTCTCCCTGTCGAGGTTGAGTGGTTTGATCCAGAAGGTATTTATCTGCATAAGTCCCAGGTCGGTTGAGCCGTTGCGGTTTTTGTTCACAGCCTTCTGATCCATGCCGGACTCGACCTGGGCGATGCTTTTCAGCAGCTCAGGGCTCAGGCTGTTTTCTCTGGCTGCATCTTCAAAACAAAATGCAGAACAGAGCGCTGGAGCCAGAATAAATATCAAGGCAGCAAGATATTTCATTTCCAGAGTTTAGCATAAAGACTTTGTATTGACAAATAACTTATCCAGGGGTAGTATTAAGTAATTTGCGCCTGCTAAAGAAATGCTTGAGCAGCACGATAAAATATAAAGCTTATTTGAGATGCAAGGAGGAGAGTTCATGAAGATGCTTTCGAATGTTCTAAGGGGTCAGAGAGGTTTTACGCTGGTTGAGCTCGCTATCGTGCTTGTAATCATCGGCATAATACTCGGAGCTGTTTTAAAGGGTCAGGATCTTATCGACAACGCAAACGCAAAAAAGATAGCAAATCTCCCTGCCCAGTGGGAAGTGCCGATATGGGCTTTCTATGACAGGAACGGTGGTTTCCCCGGCGACAGCGCAAGGGACGGAGCGATAGACAGCCATGCTGCTTTGGTTGCTGCTCTTGACACCGCTGGCTTGGCTCATCCGCAGGATACTGTAAACGGCGTAACAGTAAGCATAGCCAATATCAATGCATGTGGTGTTGCCAACCGCAATGTAATGCTGCTTACCAATGTGCCGCTTGTTGCCGCAAACCAGCTTGATACCAATGTCGATGGTGCTATCAACGGCACAGCAGGCAGAGTGAGAAATTGCGGAGCAGCAGGTACAACAGCAGCAGCTGCATGGGGAACAACAGATCCTACGAATATAACCTACTTCTTTGACAAGACAATACCGTAAGTTGATGCAGCTTGAAGATATGCAGAGGGGGATGATGAATCCCCCTCTTTTTTTTAGGCAGTCATTGTTGTGGCTGCTCGTCCTTATGTTTTGCGCTGCCGCATCATTCAGCAGTCTGTATCTCAGTTCCGCGCTTTT
>JAJFVG010000120.1 GCA_021371915.1 Nitrospiraceae bacterium | reverse complement strand
TACAACTGATGGCCGCCTCATATCAGGGAAGGCGCCCACACCGTGTATCTGCAAGCTGAAAGAAGAATGATTTTGAGAAATCCTGGAAAGCGTCTGCTCAATAACGCCAATGTCAGACTCCTTAACCTCTCCGAGAAATTTCAGGGTTAGGTGAATACTTTCAGGCTTAATAGCGCGTATGGATTTGACTTTTGAGCTGAACCCTGAGGCGCTCTTTGCCAAAGATGTGCGCAGGTTTTGGGGTAAATTTATCGCAATAAAGCATCTCATAACAAAAAGAGCATCCTGTATAGATGAATGAGCAGACATGTCATAACACCGGCTGCTATGTCATCAGCCATAACGCCGAATCCGCCCGGAAGACGCTCAGCAGCGCTTACAGGACATGGCTTCAATATATCAAAGAATCTGAAAAGCAGGAATGCTGAAACGAGATATGGGATGGTCAGAGGCAGAAAGAGAATTGATACAAGATACCCGCTGAACTCATCAATAACAATCTTTCCGCTGTCTTTTTTGTTGTATAGCTTCTCAGCCCTGAATGAAGCAGCCACACCCAAAAGAGTGGTGATGATTGCTGTAAAAATTATAGCCTGCTGTCCCATGCCAGTAAGCAGCACAAAGATGAGTGCAGCGAGAGTGCCGAGGGTGCCTGAGGCAAAAGGCACATATCCGATGAATAAAACAGATGCGAACGCCTTTGTCAGGATGTCTGTGAATAGCCTCATTGCGTGTTATTTTATCACAAACAGAAGATCAGCTTTACACAACAGCACTGGTTCGGATATTTTAAAACTCCCATCAACAACTCATACAGGAGACACCATGCAGGATGAATATATCGACATAGTGGACAGGCAGGGCAACAAGATCAGGACAGCGCCCAGATCAGAGGCGCATGGCAACCCCGAGCTCATACATAAAGTGGTTCATGTTCTCGTCTTTAACAGCAAGGGATATCTGCTGCTCCAGAAGCGCTCCATGTCAAAGGATGTTGCGCCAGGCAGATGGGATACATCAGTCGGCGGACATGTGAATAGTGATGAACCTTTGATTGACGCGGCTGCAAGGGAGATGGAAGAAGAGCTCGGCATCACCTGCGGTCAGATGGAATTTTTATACAGCTACATTCACTCAAACAGTTATGAGACAGAGATGGTATTTACGCACAGATGCATTCATGAAGGGCCGTTCTCATTCAATAGGGATGAGATAGATGATCTCAGGTTCTGGAGCATGCAGGAGATACGGGATGCAATCGGCAGCAGCCGGCTCAGCGACAATTTTGAATCAGAAATAGAAAAATATCTGGAGCACACAAGAGGCTGATCTCTAGACCCCTCTTTTGTCAGGCTCAAATATGTATTTGTGAAGCTGAAGATTCAGCCTGACAGCGAGTTTGTCTGCCAGTATCCACTCAAGCAATTCAGCAGGATCGAGCTGCTTGAATGCAGGTGAAAAATGCACAAGGCATTTGCCATACAATCCGTAGCTGTTTATAAATCCTCTTGCCCATTCATAATCCTGCCTGCCTGCTATAACTATCTTCACCTCATCCAAAGGCTTCAGGTATTTGATATTCGTCAAATCCATCCTGTTGAACATACCGCTGCTTGGTGTCTTTATATCCATAACGATAATGCATCTTCTGTCTATATCTTTAATGCTCATACTGCCGTTGGTCTCCATGAGCACAATGTGCCCCTTGTCCAGCAGCCTTGTGATCAACACGGGAGTCTCCTGATGCATTAGCGGCTCTCCGCCTGTGATCTCGACAAGCTTGACACCATAGCCCTCAGTCTCAGCTACCAAATCATCAACAGTCCGCTCAATGCCCTCTTCATACGCATACTTTGTGTCGCAGTATGAACATCTCAGGTTGCAGCCTGTTGTCCTTATAAATACACATGGCCATCCCGCGTATGTAGATTCACCCTGAATGCTCGCAAATACCTCGCAGACCTTCATACACTCCTCTTTTGAAATTATATTGAACCTGTAAAACTACTCTAACACATGCTGACATCAGGTGCAAAAATAGCGACAGAAAAACAACAAAGCAAAAACAACAAAGACAGATGGCCTTGATTTCCTAAGCAAGTACTTAAGAAGTGATGGACTGCTGTCGTTCATGAGCCTGGTTTTGACACTACTAGATGCTCGATACGCTTCAGCCGCAAAACTCTCTGCGTCCTGCAGCTCAGACAGTTGCGGCTGTGTTTCGCTTCTCTTCGCATAGTAGTGTTACCAAAACACAGCCTAAATCTCTCAAGTCAGTCCATCCCTTCTTTTCTTGTTATTTTTTATTACTTATTCTTTTCTTTCTATTTCTATTCTTTCTTTTGTTTTTAATAAAGGCAGGTGGTTTGATTTCCGTAGCTTGTCACGGGTAACTGCTACTCAGTCGAGAGTCGAAGCGGGAGACTGAGGCTTTCTATCTGGATACTGCTTTAATGTCTATCAGACATCAACCCATATACCAAGGTAGTTTCAAGCTTAGGAAATCAAACCATATGCCTTTATAGTTGTTTTGAAACTTTTTCAATGCTGCTTTTCTGTTATCTATGATAAACTTTCTGTTATGGACATACACCACCTCAGGGTATTTACATCAGTATATAAAAATAAGAGCTTTTCGAGGGCATCTGAAGAGCTGATGCTGAGCCAGCCGACAGTGAGCGATCACATCAAGACCCTTGAAGAAGAACTCGGATGCTCTCTCTTTGACAGACTCGGCAGATCGATAATGCCCACAATAGAAGCTGATGCACTCTTTGTGCGTGCAACCGAGATTATCGAAAAGGCTGACGAACTTAAACTCGCTGTATCAAGTGCATCGGCAACCATCTCAGGAACCATCATTTTCGGTTCAAGCACTATCCCGGGATCATACATACTGCCGCAGAAGATGGCTGCATTCAGGAAGAAACATCCTGAAGTCACATTTGTAATGACCATGACTGATTCCAGAGGCATAGTGGAAAAGGTAGCTTCCCACGAACTGATGCTCGGCATAGCAGGATCGAGGATTGAACATGACCAGATAAGTTATACGCCATTTTTTGAGGATGAGCTTGTGGCTGTTGCAGCGCCTTCCATGAAGCTGTCTGAAAAACTTTCCATAAAGCAGCTTGCAGCATTCCCATTTATTATGCGAGAGCAGGGATCAGGCACTCGCAGGGAAATGGAACGCATATTCGAAAAGAACGGTGTGCTGGCAGATAGACTCAATGTAGCCGCGCTTCTTGGGTCCACTGATGCGCTCAAACAGGCAATAAAAGCTGGCCTCGGCATAGGCATAATATCAAAAATTGCTGTTGCTGATGAGATCAAAAGAAGGGAACTGTGTGAAATCAATACAGGAACAGTATCGATGAGGCGCAAGTTTTACATTGTTACCCACAAAAAACGAACCCTGCCGCTTCTCTACAATGAGTTTATAAAACTGATCTTGAAGTCCTGCGCCTGATAAGATCGCCTGAACGAACACCATCAGGCAGCCGCATAAAAACAGTATCTTCATTTCTGGCTGTATTAATAGCATTGCCGTCTGAATCTGTGAACTCTACAACCTCAAATGACACATTCTCAAACCCTGGGGTCAGATACTCGATCATGTCTCCTGCATCCAGCCTGTTTCTGAGTCCTATCCTGGCAAGGCCGTTGTTTGTCTCCTCCACAACTCCAACAAGCTCGCACTCCATTGTGTAGCTCACACCGTCAAAGTTGTAGTCAGAATCAGCCTGCCTGCCGAGATACATGCCTGTTGTGTATCCCCTGTTGCTGAACATGGCGAGTTCGCTCATCCACCTCGGATTTACAATATATGAATCACCGTTTTTGAGCAGATCAACAGCTTCCTTATATGTTTTTACAACACCTGCAAGATAGTTTATGCCCTTCATCCTGCCCTCGATCTTAAAGCTGTTCACTCCGGCATCAGATAGTTTGTCAAGGTGTTCTATCATGCAGAGGTCCCTTGAGCTCATTATGTATGTGCCCCTGTCATCTTCAAACACAGGCAGGTACTCGCCTTTGCGCTTCTCTTCCATAAGCGTGTACTTCCATCTGCATGAGTTTGTGCACTCTCCTGTGTTTGCTCCGCGTGAAGCGAGAAAGCTGCTTATGTAGCATCTGCCAGAATATGATATGCAGATAGAGCCATGCACAAAAGTTTCGAGCTCCAGATCAACACTGTCCCTGATATCCTTTATCTCTTCGATCGACAGCTCTCTTGAGAGCACAATACGCGAAGCCCCCATATCCTGCCAAAAGCGCGCTGATGCCTTGTTTGTAGTATTTGCCTGGGTGCTGATATGTATCTTCATCGTTGGCATGCGCTTTTTGATCATTGAGAATACGCCAGGATCAGACACTATCACAGCATCAGGCAGCACTTCAGAGAGCAAACCAATATGCTCTGATATTTCATCAATATCACGGTTGTGGGGAATTATGTTGAGGGTCACATAAACCTTTGTGCCATTCCGCTTGCAGAGTTCTATCGCGCTCTTTAACTGCTCAGGATAAAAGTTACGCGCCTTCCCTCTGAGGCTGAAGCGCGAATCACCAAGATACACTGCATCAGTTCCATAATGAATGGCTGTGGAGAGCTTTTCAAAATCTCCGGCAGGTGCGAGCAGCTCAATGTTTGCGCCATTTTTCATTTATCAGCCAATTCCTTTTTGCAGCGTTTTATCTCAAGACGCGCCAGAAGATCGCATCTCTCATTCTCAGGGTGGCCGCTGTGGCCCTTGATCCATTGCCATTGCACATCATGAGGATCGAGAGCTGCAAGCAGTCTCTCCCATAGGTCTCTGTTCATTACCTCTTTTTTTTGTGAGTTCTTCCAGTTGTTTCTAAGCCAGTTGTCCATCCACTGGGTTATGCCCTTCATCACATACTCCGAATCCGTGGTTATAAGCACGTTGCATGGACGCTTGAGCGCTTCAAGCCCGCTTATCACAGCCATAAGCTCCATCCTGTTGTTGGTGGTCATGGGTTCGCAGCCCGAACGCTCGGACTCTTTGGTCGTTGAACGGAGTATCACGCCATAACCGCCCACGCCTGGGTTGCCGCTGCATGCGCCGTCTGAAAATATATGCACCTGCGGTTTGGATGATGTCATTACTATGCAGCGCCTTGATTAAGGGATTTGATTTCGGAAAAAAGAGAGGTTATAGTCATCAAATAATTATAAAGCAGCATGTACAGCAGGCGTCAACCCATGAAGCCGGTGATAAATTCACGCTCCTGCTCTATGCGCATCCTGAACTCATCCATGTGCATCTGTTCAAAACCAAGGCCTCTGAAAAGCTTCTCATGCTTATCAGTCCATTCCGAGTCGGAAAGATAATCAGGAGCTGTATGGGATACTATGCCTTCAGCAAGATAAATCAGGGTAACTATACCTTTGTGCCGGGTCTCCTGATCAAGTGCATGGTGATTATGAACAGACAAAACAATCTCTTCAGGAAATGAAAGCTGCTGCAAAAACCACTCACCGGCCTGGCTGTGAGTGCATCCGAAGTTCTGGGTTTCGGCAGCTTCCAGGTCTTCGCCATGCAGCGCATTGAGCTGGGCATGAGTCTCTCTGTATTTGTCCGCAGAATAGTGTTTAAACAGCACAATTCTGCCGATGTCATGCAGCAGCCCGCTGAGGAAACATACATTTCTGTTGCTGACCGGCACATTCTTGCAGAACATCTCAGACATTACAGCAACGCAGTATGAATGTGCCCAGAGGTTTTTCAGGTTTTTAGGCTCCAGGTTGAATGAATGGAATATTGATACGCCGAGCGCCACGCTCTTTGCGAGATTGAAGCCGAGCATCAACAAGGCCTGTTCAATGCTGTTTATGCGGCCGGGATAGCCGAAAAAAGGAGAGTTTGCAACACCGACAATGCGTTCTGCCAGAGACTGGTCGAATTTGATTATCTCTGATAATTCATTGAGGGAGGCATTTTCCTTGTTAAGGAGCTTCACAAGTCTTAGAGATACCTGAGATAAGGTGGGTATATCCTTCATCTTGTTGATAGATTTTTTGATTTCAACCACCCTGCTGTCCATAACTATCTCCTGTTTATCACTCTTTTGATATCTTCCATGCCAAAAGGCTTTCTCAGCACAGGTATGCTGAAGTTGTTATTTAATATTTTATCACTAATTGTTATGTCAGATGTCAAAAAAGCGAAATTCTGTGGCGAAATATGCGCTGTCGCCTTGTTTATGAACTCAACGATGCCGATGCTTCCGGAATTGTAATCGACAAATACAAAATCAAACAAGTCGTCTTTGATATATTTTAACGCATTATCAAAATTCTCAGCGCATACAACTTCGCAGCTGGATGCAACAAGCATGGCTGCAAGAGCATCAGACACAAGCGGAGACTTCTCGATAACAAGAACCCTCTTCTTTTCGACCGGTTCATTCTTTAATACAAGGCTTGACTCACCTTCCGTATTGATTGCAGGGATCCTTGCGGTTAACTTTGTGCCTTTTTCATCTGAATAGACCTCTATGTCTCCGCCATGCTCTATCAGCACACCCTGGGATATGCTCAACCCAAGGCCGGTGCCCTCTTTTTTCGTTGTAAAAAACGGCATAAAAACCTTGTCTATATACTCGCGGCATATGCCGGGGCCTGAGTCTGAGACAACTATTTCTGCAAGTCCGTTAACCCTGCGCACAGTCACTTCCAGCTCTCTTAATCCTTCCCATTCCGAAAAAGCCTGGATCGCGTTCATCAACAGATTGAAGACCACCTGCTGAAGCCTGTAATAGTCGCCGTTAACAAGCACAGGAGTTTCACTCAGTGACACTGTCTTTGATATGCAGCCGGTCTTGATGTGATAATCGAAAAGATCGATGGTATGAAGAACTATTTCGTTGAGATCAACAATATTGTACTGCATGCTCTCTCTTCTGAGGAAAATCAGCAGGCCCTCAACTATCTTGGCTGATCTCACAGCTGCCGACTGGATGTTATCCACATACCTTTTGATCTGCTGGTCAGAGTCCATTGACTGCAATACCTGGGAAAAACCGATCACAGCGGCCAGGGGATTGTTGAGTTCATGAACAATATTCGAGATTAATTCATTTACTGAAAAGTTTGAATAGTGACTAATGGCTTGCCTGTTGAATCCGGAGTTTCCCCTTTCCCCTCCCATATGAAGTAAGCCTCCCTGTATCTGTTATACTAACGCAGATAATTATATCGGAGACTTTATAAAATACTTTAAAAATTTTCTTTATATCATTCTTGATTTTCCGGAGGCGTTTATGCAGAAGCTTAAAGCTATAATTCATGTGAATGAGACCGTAAGATGGGATATTGCACTCGCAAATATCACCAACCTTCTGAAAGATATCGGAGATGACGCAGCACACATAATGCTGCTGGCAAACGGGCCTGCTGTGGAGGCCTATGCAGACAGCAGCAAGGTGGCTGTAATGCAGGAACTCAATGCAAAAGGAGTACGCTTTCTGGCATGCCGCAACTCCCTGAACAAGCTATGCAGCAGCGGTACCGCGTGCATCAGGGAAGACAGTCTGCCTGCTTTTATCGAGGTAGTTCCGGCTGGAATAACAGCTATAATAACGAGTCAGAACAACGGATACGCTTATATCAAGCCATGACAGAGAGGAAATTTATTTTATGAACAGGCTCAATTTCATAAACGGACGCTATATAACGCCAGCAGGCAAAAGACCTTTTATAGCCGGAATCGCTCCACAGATATACTTCAAGACCAGATTGATACAGATTGTTACGAGCGGCGGATCAAGGGCAAAACGCGGCCTGTACGGTGATGCGGAATGGGTGGAAAGCAGTCTGAACACACTTTCTGCGCTAGAAGACATAGGCATTGTTGTCTCGATCACAGGAGCAGAAAACTTTATCAACCTAAAGGGACCCTGCGTGTTCATAGCAAACCACATGAGCACGCTCGAAACATTTGTGCTCCCAGGGATTGTGCAGCCTTACAAGGATGTGGCCTTTGTAGTCAAGCAGAGCCTGATCACGTATCCGGTCTTTGGTCATATCATGCGTTCAAGGAATCCTGTTGTTGTCACTAGGCAGAACCCTCGCGACGATCTGAGAACAGTGCTTGCAGAGGGGGCTGCAAGGCTTGCAGCAGGCATATCAGTAATCGTATTTCCGCAGGGCACAAGGAGCAGCGGCCTTGATCCTGCTGACTTCAATACCATCGGCATAAAGCTCGCAAAAAATGCAGGCGTGCCTGTTGTGCCTGTTGCGCTCAAGACAGATGCGTGGGGCAACGGAAAGATTATTAAAGAATTCGGCAGGATGAAGCCGCACGGCAGGGTATATTTCGAATTCGGCAGGCCTGTAACCATTTCAGGACGCGGACAGGAAGAGCACCAGGCTGTAGTAGATTTTATACAGTCAAGACTGTCTCAATGGTCAGACTGATACTTGCGTTACCATTTGTCATAGTGAAGTCTTGAGCTGTTGAACCTGTCAGCAGCAAGCTTTGCCTCAGCCGGATACCCGAGCGCTACAAGAGAAAGCGGCATGACGTTTGTAGGAAGGTCAAGCAGGCTTTTTATCTCAGCCATCCTCTCTTCTCTGGGATATATGCCCAGCCAAACAGCTCCAAGCCCTTTTGCATGAGTTGCCAGCAGAAAGTTCTGGGTAGCAGCGGAGCAGTCCACCATCCAATATCCCTTATGTGTTTCGAGCGCAGTATCAGCGCATATCAGCACTGCAACAGGAGCATTTTTAAGCATTGCCGCATGGGGATGAAACCCAGGCACAGCATCAAGTATTTTTCTGTCTCTTATTATCACAAAATGCCACGGCTGCTGATTTCCTGCTGACGGGGCATGCATGGCGCATTGCAGCAGATCATTCAAGACCTCGTCCGGCACTGGTTCAGCTGTATACTTTCTGATGCTTCTTCTTGTGAGCATTGCTGTAATTGCGTCCATCATGCCTCCAGGTGCATGCATCAAATGTAACGGGGAGTTGGCGTTATATAACGCCAACTCCCCGTTACTATCCAGCTACTTTTTCTTTTTGCTGTTAATGGCTGCCTGCGCTGCTGCGAACCTGGCTATTGGAACCCTGAACGGCGAACAGCTCACATAGTTGAGCCCGATATTGTGGCAAAACTCAACAGAACTGGGGTCTCCGCCATGTTCACCGCATATGCCGAGCTTGAGGTCTTTTTTGACCTTTCTGCCCTTTTCCGCAGCTATGCGCATAAACTCACCTACGCCTTCTCTGTCGATCGATACAAACGGATCTGTCTTGAGCACTCCTGATTCAACATAATGAGGCAGGAACTTGCCTGCATCATCTCTGGAAAGCCCGAACACTGTCTGTGTAAGATCGTTTGTGCCGAATGAGTAGAAGTCAGCATACTGCGCTATCTGGTCGGAGGTTACGCATGCCCTCGGCAGCTCTATCATTGTGCCGACTGTGTATTTAACCTTTACGCCGCATTTCTTGCAGACCTCATCAGCGGTAGCCACGGTGAGGCTTCTCATCATTTTGAGTTCGCCCACATGACCCACAAGAGGTATCATTATCTCGGGCATTACCTTAACCTTCTTCTTTGTGAGTTCGCATGCGGCTTCCATTATCGCTCTCACCTGCATCTCATATATCTCAGGGAATGTTACTGCAAGACGGCATCCCCTGTGTCCAAGCATGGGGTTGAACTCATGGAGCGATGAATTCTTGGCATTAAGCTGTTCAAAAGCGACCCCCATATCAGAGGCAAGATCGCGGAGCTCTTTTTCAGTATGCGGCAAAAACTCATGAAGCGGCGGGTCGAGAAGTCTTACTGTCACAGGCAATCCGGCCATTGCGGTGAATATGCCTATGAAGTCGGACTTCTGAAAAGGCAGTATCTTCTCAAGAGCCTTTTTCCTGCCGTTAACCGTATCTGAGAGTATCATCTCTCTTACAGCCTTTATCCTGTCAGCCTCGAAGAACATATGCTCTGTTCTGCATAGGCCAATGCCCTGGGCGCCGAAAGTCCTCGCTGTCTGTGCGTCCTTTGGTGTATCGGCATTTGTTCTGACACCCAGAGTCCTGATCTGGTCAGCCCATTTCATCAGTTCCTTATACCAGGGATTGTTGTCAGGATCAGCTGGGAGCAGAGACATCTTGCCCTGGTATACCCTGCCTTTTGTGCCGTTAAGGGTTATCCAGTCGCCCTCTTTCAGGGTAACGCCATTCACGTTTACCACTTTATTTCTGAGGTCAATTTCGAGCGCTGAGCATCCGACTATGCAGCACTTGCCCCATCCCCTTGCAACCAGCGCAGCATGACTTGTCATACCGCCCTTTGCAGTAAGTATGGCCTCAGCAGCATGCATGCCATGAACATCTTCAGGCGAGGTCTCGTTTCTAACGAGTATTACCTTCTCACCCCTCTTTGCCCATGCCTCAGCATCATCAGCGCTGAATACCACCCTGCCTACAGCGCCTCCGGGGCCTGCGGGCAGTCCCTTTGCAAGTTCAGCTGCCTTCTTCTCAGCAGCAGGATCAACGCTAGGGTGGAGCAGTTCATCTATCTGTTCAGGCTTCACCCTCATAATCGCGGTCTCTTTAGAGATCAGCTTCTGTTTTGCCATCTCAACAGCCATTCTGATGGCAGCCTGACCGTTCCTCTTGCCCACTCTTGTCTGGAGCATCCAGAGTCTGCCCTCTTCAATGGTAAACTCAATGTCCTGCATGTCCCTGTAGTGCTTTTCGAGCCTCTTTTGTATGTTAAAAAGCTCCTTGTATATTTTAGGCATGCTCTCTTCCAAAGAAGGCAAATGTTTTGTGTCGTCAGTCTTGCCTGACTTGTTCACAGGATAAGGAGTCCTTATGCCTGCAACAACATCCTCGCCCTGTGCATTTGTGAGCCACTCACCAAAGAACTTGTCCTCACCTGTTGCAGGGTTTCTTGTAAAAGCAACGCCTGTTGCGGAGTTGTCGCCTGTATTGCCGAATACCATTGACTGCACATTAACAGCAGTGCCCCAGTCCTGCGGTATCTTCTCTATTTTTCTGTAGGCAACAGCCCTCTTTCCCATCCATGACTGGAACACAGCACCTATTCCGCCCATCAGCTGCTCTTCAGCGCTGTCAGGGAACGGCTTACCGAGTGTCTCCTTTATGATCGCCTTGAAGTCATCGCAGAGCAGTTTGAGGTCATCCACTGTCATGTCAGTGTCGCTCTTGTAGCCCTTCTGTTTTTTAAGGGTCTCCATCCTGTGCTCAAGCTTGTGCCTTATGCCCTGACCATCTTCAGGCTCTATTCCAGCTGCCTTTTCCATGACAACATCAGAGTACATCATCATCAAGCGGCGGTATGCATCGTAAACAAATCTTTCATTTGAGGTCTTTTTTACAAGTCCGGGAATCGTCTTTGTGGTGAGCCCTATGTTGAGCACTGTCTCCATCATGCCGGGCATCGAACTTCTTGCACCAGAGCGCACAGACATGAGCAGCGGGTTTGATGGATCTCCAAACCCCTTTGCCATTATCTTTTCGACCCTTGTCATTGCAGCGTCGATCTGGGTCTTGAGTTCTTTTGGATATTTTTTGTTGTTCTCATAGTAGCGTGTGCAGACTTCGGTGGTTATTGTGAAGCCCGGAGGCACTGGAATGCCAAGGTTAACCATCTCTGCCAGGTTGGCGCCTTTGCCTCCCAGCAGATTCTTCATGTCAGCCTTTCCGTCGGCCTTGCCTGCGCCGAAGAAGTAGACATATTTGGCTGATTTTGTTTTGGAAGGTCTTGAACACTTTGCTGCTTTTGAAGAGCACTTTTTTGCAACAGCTTTAGCCATTTAGATACCCCCTGAGTTTTTCACTGAATTGTGTGTTTATATATTTGAGCATTAAGTCTAAATCAAAAAATCCAAAATTTCAAGAAAACCATTGCGTTATAATTATGACCCAAAAAATAAGAATGCACACCCGGAATTAGAGATAAACTTTTGATGCTTGCTCAAAACCCTTTGATTAAAAGGCCTTTTGCATTAATTAAATCAACATCGTCCGAGTACGTCCTGCCTGTTGTTGTAAGGTAGTTGCCTGTCATTACAGCATCAGCACCTGATCTGAATATCATATGGTGTTTGCTGCCGAGGGCATGCAGTCTGCCACCGCATATTCTTATCGACTGTCTGGGCAATAGCATTTTGTATATGCTTATAATCCGCAGCGCCTCATCAGCGCCAGGGCATGCAGAGCCTTGCAAAGGAGTACCTTCAACAGGCACAAAAAAGTTTATCGGCACAGAGTCCACTCCGAGGTCAGAAAGCGCGAGCGCCATATCTATCCTGTCCTGCCAGCTCTCGCCGAGCCCGAAGATGCCGCCCGAACAGACAGAAAGTCCTGATGACAATGCAGCCTCTATTGTCCTGATCTTGTCTTTGTATGTATGCGTGGTGCATACTCGTGGAAAAAAGTTTTCTGATGTTTCAAGATTGTTGTGATACCTCTCAAGACCGCAGGATTTCAGATATTCGAGCTCTTCTTTGTTCAGAAGGCCGAGAGAGGCGCATGGATGTATGCCAACGCTGCGCACAGCTTCAATCATTTTGCCGATTGTAATCAACTCGTTTTTTGAGCACTTTTTTCCACTGGTCACAATACCGAATCTCGTGACACCTGCCTGGACTGCTTCAGCTGCCTTCTGCCTTGCGGATTCAACGCTTATGACCGGATATGTTGCTATATCAGCCCTGCTGATTGATGACTGGGCGCAGTATGCGCAGTTTTCACTGCACAGACCTGACTTTGCATTTACAATGGCGCAGAGCTCAACAGTGTTGCCGCTGCATCTCATCCTCGCTGCTTCTGCAGCGCACAGTATGGCATCAGCATATTCAGGTCCGCATTCAGCAATAGACAATGCCTCCTGAGCGGATATCGTGCTGCCGGACGATATTTTTTCTATTATTTTTTTCATTTGGAAGAGAGATCACCTTTCGAAATTATTGATGCGGATAAACCCTCAGTATCTTATCTGAAAACCTGAAAGCTCCTCGCTGCCGGACTCCCACCTTACATCAACCGACCTCACAACAGATGCAGGCGGCCCCTGCCTGCATATTTTTATCATGCGCTCTATAGCCTCTTTCTCTCCTTCAAGCACTGCCTCAACTGAACCGTCAGCAGTGTTGCGCACCCAGCCGCTTAATCCTATTGCATCAGCATTCTGCTTTGTGAATGCCCTGTAAAACACTCCCTGCACTATGCCGGATATCAAAAGATGCGCTCTCTGTGCCATCTTCTCCTGCACCAAAAATACTACCTTGCTATCTTCACATTCTTAAAAACAGTCTTGTGCATGTCCCCGGCCCACTGTCCGCCTGTCAAAACAACTGAAACAGAGTAATCTGTATTTTCAGCGCTGGTCTTGTCGAATGTCAAAACACCCGGCTCTGTCTGGCCTGAGTTGAGAAAGGTCTTTGCCATGCCATCAGGTCCTGATGAACTGCCTGCAATGGACTTCTTCCTGAGTTCATAAGACATGCCGTTTGAGTCATAAAGATTTGATGATGCCTCAAGATAGAACCAGCCGCCCCTGTCTCCGCAGTTTGTTACGGCAAAAGAGCATACAGTCGTATCTCCCTTTGCAGAGCAGCCCTTGAGCTGGAACACAAGGTCTTTCACAGACTGGAGCTGATTTTCTATAAGCCAGAAGGTGAGCTTGGCCTTTGTGCATATCGGCAGGGGAAGATTTATGTTTATGGTCTTGTCTTCATCCTTCTGCGCTGTGGATTTTGCCGGCTGCTCTCCGGCAAAAACAGGAGCTGCCATAAAAAGAATGATAATCAGTAAAGCGACTGTTTTTGAAATCATAGTATCCACCGCCCTTTCTGTCAGTATAACCATAAAGCTACTCTCCAAGATAGGCTTTTCTCACATCATCATTATTTATAAGATCGCGGCCAGGGCCGTACAGCTTTACCCTGCCGCCCTCAAGAACATATCCTCTTGTGCAGAGCGAGAGGGCTGCCATTGCATTCTGCTCCACAAGCAGCACTGTTACGCCTTCGCTGTTGATCTCTTTTATAACTTTGAATATCTTCTGAGCCATCACAGGAGAGAGCCCGAGCGAAGGTTCATCAAGAAGAAGCAGCCTCGGCCCGCTCATAAGCGCCCTGGCGATAGCGAGCATCTGCTGCTCACCGCCGCTGAGTGTGCCGCCCAACTGCAACCTGCGCTCCTTGAATACAGGAAACAGTTCATAAACCTTTTCGAGCCGCTGCTTCAGCGCAGACGCATCAGCAGAGAATCCTCCCATAAGCAGATTCTCATGCAGGGTCATGCCTGAAAATATCCTTCTGCCCTCAGGCACTTGAGATATGCCCATATCAACTATTTTATGAGCAGGAAGCCCTGCAATGCTGAATCCGTCAAAAATCACATCTCCTGAGTCAGGCCTGAGTATGCCCGACACTGTCATGAGGGTTGTTGATTTTCCTGAGCCGTTGCTGCCGATAAGTGTGATGATCTCACCGGAGGCTGCTTCGAGACTCACGCCTTTGAGCGCCTTTACAGGGCCGTATGACACATTTATGCTGGAAATTTTTATCAGCATCAGTGAAGAGCCTCTCTGCCGAGATACGCCTCTATCACAAGCGGATCTTTTCTCACTTCATCAGGCCTGCCCTCTGCTATCTTCACTCCGTGGTCAAGCACAACTATAAAGTCAGAAACTCCCATTACCAGTTTCATGTCATGTTCGATAAGCATTATTGTTATGCCAAGCGACTGTATTCTCTTTATGATGGTCATAACTTCTTCTGTTTCAGAAGGATTCATGCCTGCTGTTGGTTCATCCAGCAAAAGAAGTCTCGGCCCGCTCGCAAGGGCCCTGGCTATTTCGAGCCTCCTCTGGCTGCCGTATGCAAGGCTCTGCGCAGGCTTTTTAGCAAAGTCCTGGAGTCCGGCAAACTCGAGCATTTCATAGCCTCTTTCCCTTATTGCCTTCTCTTTGTTGTTGAACTCTTTTGTGCTGAATATGGACTGCAAAGATGAATACTCCACTTTTGAGTGCTGCGGGACCATAACATTTTCGAGCACAGTCATTGACCTGAAGAGCCTTATGTTCTGGAATGTCCTGGATATGCCGCGGCTGCATATCTCATGCGGCTGCATGCCTGTTATATCAGCATCACGAAAAACAACAGAGCCTTTTGTCGGCCTCGTCAGACCTGTCAGGCAGTTAAAAAGCGTGGTCTTGCCTGCTCCATTGGGTCCGATGATGCTGGCAATCGAACCGCGCGCTATTCTGAAGCTCACATCTTCAACAGCCTTTATGCCGCCGAAATGTCGCGAGAGGCCTCTTGCCTCTATTATCTGCATCTTCTTGCTCCCCCGGTAATTCCCTGCGGCCTAAATATCATGAGCGCAACAAGGCCGATGCCCACAATCAGCATCCTGTAACTGTCTATACCGCGAAGCGCCTCAGGCATTATAGCTATGATAAATGCGCCAAACAACACTCCATAGGTATTGCCGAGGCCGCCGAGTATGACCATGCAGAGAATAAACACGGACTCCATGAATGTGAAGCTCTCAGGAGAGACAAACTGCATCTTGGCTGCAAAGAGCTGGCCTGCCACGCCTGCCCATAGAGAACCGAAGACAAAAGCGTATATCTTGTACCTGGTAATATTTATTCCCATGGAAGATGCTGCGATCTCATCCTCTCTTATAGCCATCCATGCCCTGCCTGTGCGCGACACCTCCACTCTTTTGATCACAAACAATGCGATCAATATAATCGCAAGCACAACATAGTAGTACAGATGCAGATTGCCCAGGGATATTCCTGCTATTGACGGCGCTGCAATGCCTGATATGCCGTTGGGCCCCTTTGTTACACTGTCCCAGTTATTCAATACTATGCGGATTATCTCTCCAAACCCCAGTGTGACTATGGCAAGATAGTCTCCCCTCAGCCTCAGCGCAGGTATGGCGAGCAGCAGCCCGGCAGCTGATGAAGCTAATGCTGACACAGGCAGGCAAAGCCAGAAATTGATACCGAAATGTGTATTAAGCAGAGCGTATGTGTATGCGCCTATTGCGTATGAACCGGCAAAGCCGAGGTGGAGCAGCCCCGTGTACCCGACGATGACATTAAGTCCGAGAGCAAGCAGCATGTATATGCAGGCCATGATCAGTATGTCCAGATAGTAGCTGGTGAGCGCAAATGGAGCAGCAGCTGATGCAACAGCAGCAATAAGAAGCATAAAGCCTGAGTAACGGCCTGAATATATGCTTCCTGACATACTCCGAATCCTGCTGGAAATAATTGATACCGGTTCTGCTGAAGCAGTCTTTTTAATCAGTCTGACCAAGAGGACGAAAAAGAATACAACACCAAAAAATATGACAGCTATCCTGGGGCCGGCAAAAGGCAGCAGGAGCAGCGATACCCACAGGCTTATGAAAAAAGTTTTTGAAAATTGATTATGCCTGACCCTGGATATTATGGAGCCTGTGCCTGACATATCCTGCTAAACCTTGTCATCCGTGGACCTGCCGAGCAGTCCTGAGGGTTTTATCATCAATATGATGATGAGTATGCCAAAGGCATACGCATCCTTGTACTCGCTGGATATGTAGGCTGAGCCGAGACTTTCTACCAGACCTAATATCAGACCTCCGATCATTGCGCCTGGAATGTTTCCAATGCCGCCCAGCACAGCAGCTGTAAATGCTTTTATTCCTGCAATATAGCCGATGTAGTAGTTGACGAGTCCGTAGTAGGCGGCTATCATCATGCCGGCAACAGCAGCAAGCCCTGCACCGATAATGAATGTTATGGAAATTACTCTGTCCACATTTATGCCGACAAGGGAAGCCATCACAGCATCCTGCGCTGATGCGCGCATTGCCCTGCCTGATCTTGAAAACTTAACAAACAGATAGAGACCGGCCATCAGCATGAATGATATTCCGATGATCAGCAGTTGCAGATGCGTTACGCGCAGATCGAACAGCTTTATTGTAGAGAGCGTGAATTTATACGGGAATACCATGTCAGTTGCTCCCTGGGTTGTCATTACAAAATTCTGGAGAAATATCGAGACACCTATAGCGCTGATAAGGGGGCTGAGGCGCGGGGCGTTGCGAAGAGGTTTGTAAGCAGCCTTTTCAATTGTGAAGCCGTATGCAGAACAGAATAAAACAGCGAGTACAAGAGAGAGAGCCAGGCTGAGAACAATGCTGTATGATGTTATGCCTGCTGCGGTAAAAAAAGCGAGGAATATAATGGAAAGATAAGCGCCAAGCATGTATATTTCGCCATGCGCAAAATTGATCAGCCCCAAAATGCCGTAAACCATCGTGTATCCGAGAGCAATTATCGCATACACGCATCCCAGGGTCAGCCCGTTTATGACCTGCTGGAAAAACATGCTAAAAATTCTAGCAGAAAGAAGCAGGCCGTGTCATTCA
>JAJFVG010000117.1 GCA_021371915.1 Nitrospiraceae bacterium | reverse complement strand
TCCCATATGCCGAGTTCATCAAGAGCAGCCTCGCCCTCTATCCTGTAAAGGTCTATATGGTAAAAGACAGGAGTAGTCTCGTACTCGGCAGCAATCACAAAACTCGCACTGCCTATGTCTCTTGCAGGTATTCCGAGCGCTGATGCAATTCCCTTGATGAAGACTGTCTTGCCTGCCCCCAGATCGCCATACATGCATACAGTTGCGCCCCTACCCCTGCTGACAATATGGCTGCCGAGCCTCTGGCCTAGCCTCTGAGTATCTTCAGCTGACCCTGATATAAACCTGCACTCGCTCATCAGTGAACAATAAGGCCTATGAACTTACGCCTTTTATTATATCCATCTTGCCGATCACGCCTGTTATGCGGTTATCCTTCAGCACAGGCAGAAGATGCACCTTTTTTTCCGACATTATGGCAGCTATCTCATCAAGAGGAGTATCCTCGGACAGGGCTATCGGATCAGGAGAATATATATCGGCAACAGTGGTGCCTGTCATCTTTTTGATCTGCTGCCTGACTGATGCCTGATCGATCGTGATAAATGCGTCGAACAGATGTATAACTGTCGGAATATGGAACCTCTTGTTCTGGTCTATAAGATCGTTCTCTGTAACCATGCCGAGCAGCTTTCCAGTGTCATCGACAACCGGCGCTCCGCTTATCCTGTTGTTGACAAGAATTTTTGCCAACTCGTGCACTGTTGTGGACAGCTTAACAACAACAACATCTTTTGTCATTATATCCTTTGCTTTAAGCATGGATTACCTCCGTCTTTATGAAGAGAAATAGTATGATCCCAAAACCCGGGCAAAAGCAAATACCAGGCAAAAACTATTCAGCCACGATAACCCTGTTTTTGCCGAGCCTCTTTGCCTTGTACATGGCCTCATCCGCGGTCTGAATCAGCTTCTCTATATCTTCTTCAGAATTCATGCCGATCGTTCCACAGGCCGCGCCGATGCTCACTGTAAAGTTTATGTCTCCAACAGCATGCGTTCCTATGTTCTTTCTGATCTTTTCTGCCACGGACAGCACGGAATCGGAAGGTATGCTGGAAAGATAAACCACAAATTCCTCTCCGCCAAACCTCCCAGGTATGTCCGAGGTTCTGATGGATGCTTTTATAACATCCGCTGCAGCCCTGATAACTTCATCGCCCTTTTGGTGGCCATAGGTATCGTTGATGGTCTTGAAGTTGTCTATGTCCATCATCAGAAAACATATCTGCATGCTGTTTCTTGACGCAAGGTTTGCCAGAGGCTTTATGGAGTTGTAAAAACCTCTCCTGTTGAATATTCTTGTGAGCGGATCAAGGCTGCCCAGCAGCACCATATCCCTGTTTGTCTCCCACAGTTTCTGTATGGCCTCTCCGATAAGTTCAAGTTCAGGTGTGGCTGCCCCATATTTCTTGAGTGCTGATATGAATCTTGAAAGGTGCTTGTCATAAAAACTGGAAGAGCCTTTGTGTTTTGGCAGACTGTTTTTCATGAAGTAGAAGAGCGACTCAAAAGCAGGCTGTAGCACATAGAATTCCAGTCTCAGGGCAAATGTGAAATACTCTGTCACTGTTTTGAGGTCTTTGACGGTTTTTGCAAGATTTTTAACCCTTGTGCGCGACACCTCCAGTTCTTTGAGCACGTCTTCAGGATTATCCAGCAGCATGGGAACCCGTCCTTCTTCAGCAAGATCAAGAATATCCTGCCAGAACGACAAATGCACGGTCTCTTCTTTTGACATCCCCTCCCAGAAGCTCTTCAGTTCCTGATTGCTGCTCGTCAATGAGAAATCATGATATGTATCAACAGCCATCTTGTCGAGCTCAAAACATATCTTGATGATCTCAACTAAAGTTTTCTGCTCCTGTTTCATTCCAAACTCCCTTTCGGATTTCATAGGCATGTATATATTTATTATCGAGGATTATCAGCACAGCTTAAAGTATGGCGATAAACCCGCCCTGCCTGCCTGCTGTATCTTTTGAAAACCTGTAGGAAAAGAATTTCTCAGGATAGCAGAAGGTGCACTCCTCGATAACTGCCATGTTGCCAGGCAGCAATCCGGCTGTTAAAGCCTGCTGCCTGTTTGCACTCTGAAGATCAAGACAGTATTTATCGCCTTTTGTCATAAAGTAGTCGCCATCGCCTGTAGCAGCCCTGACAGCTTCAATAACATCATAGCCCACGGTGTAGCAGCACCACCTTATCGCAGGACCGATTGCCATAAGGATATCTTTGGGATCGGAAAAAAACTTTTCTGAAAAATGACGGATTGTTTTTTTAAGGATGGAATCAGCTGTGCCGCGCCATCCGGCGTGCACTGCGGCAGCAACATTACGCTTTCTGTCATACAGGAGTACAGGCACGCAGTCTGCTGTCCTGACGCCTATAAGAATGCCATTTTCTGATGTGATGACAGCATCGCCGATCTTTCTGTCCATATCGTCTGCAACAGTTATAATCTTGTCAGTATGCTTCTGAATGGGCATGTAAATAAGCTCTTCAGATATTCCTGAAACCCTTGAGAGTGCAGCAGGATCAGAACCGGTATGCCTGCCTGTGAAGAATGCCTTGATGTGAAGGCCGCTGAAAATTTCAGGTTGAATGATATCGGTATTCAATTATCCTCCTGTAAGATGACCCTTCATGTTAAATATCCAGCATGCTGAACGCCTTTGGCAGATACTCTATTATGTCAGAGGCTATAAGGCTGTGCTCCCCGTTAGCCTCTGCTGCCGCGTCACCGGCCAATCCATGAATAAATGCGCCTGCAACTGCTGCATGAAACGGAGAGATGCCCTGGCCCAGAAGCGCAGCAATTATTCCGGTCAGCACATCGCCGCTGCCGGCTGTTGCCATGCCTGGATTGCCTGTTGGGTTTACAAATACACTGCCATCAGGATCAGCGATAATGCTGTATGCGCCCTTCAAAAGCACAACTGCCCCTGTTTTTTGTGCAAGGGCTGATGCTGTTGTTATGCGGTCGGATTCTTCAATTCCAGCAGCAGCGCAGAGCCTCTTCAGCTCTCCTGGATGCGGTGTGAGCACAACCGGCGATCTTGCACACTGGAAAATCTCTTGCAGATTCTTCTTTGCAGCGCATGAACTGCTGAGTGAATTCAGCCCGTCCGCATCGATCACAAGCGGTACAGGAGACATCATAACCAGATCAATCATAAGCCTCTCTGTATCACCTGAGACTCCCATACCTGGGCCTGCTGCTATTACATCAATGCGACTGTCCGCAAGCTCCAGTATGCTGTCCAGCGCCTGTGATGAGAGCCTGCCTGAGCTGTCATCAGGCAGACCCATTGTCATCTCCTCAACCGCTCCGGACTGATAGCAGTTCATCAAAGACAAAGGCACACCCATTGTGACCAGCCCTGCCCCGCTCCTGAGGCATGCCCTGGCAGCTAGCCTTGCTGCGCCTGTCCTGCCTGTTGAGCCTCCGGCAATCAGCACATGCCCGTAATCTCCCTTGTGCGAGCTCTTTTGCCTCTTTTCAAAAAACATGGAGACAAAGTCCATGCTGGTCAAGTCGATCCTGACATCTTCAGCAGCAAGAAGCTCTTCAGGAAATCCTATATTTTCTATCACAAGACCGCCTGTATATTCAGCGCCAGGATAGAGGAAATGCCCTCTCTTGGGCAGGCCGAATGTTACTGTGCAGAGCGCCCTTGCAGCTGTGCCGAGCATAATGCCTGTGTCAGCAGATATGCCTGATGGGATATCCGTTGCAATTACCGGAGTGCCGGATGCATTCAGCATTGATATAACACCAGCAATATACCCTGTAACTTCTCTTTTGAGTCCTGTGCCGAATATCGCATCAATAACAACGCAGCCACTAAAATCCTTTTCTTCAAAAACAGGACTGAACTCTATTCTGATACCTGCCTTCTGCGCTGCCCTGAATTCTCTTAGACAATCAGCGCTCATATCTTTTTTATCGCATAGCATTGCAACCCTGACCTTGTGTTTTTTTGATTTGAGTCTGCGTGCCGCAACCAGTCCGTCGCCTCCGTTATTGCCGCAGCCGCAAAGAACGAGTACGTTTTTCTTTGGGAACAAAATGTGTGTGCGGTCAGCCAGTGCTGCCCCTGCCCTGGACATAAGCACAGAAGATCTAATCTTGAACTTTTCAGTCGCAGCCCTGTCTATGGACTGCATCTGAGCTGATGTAGCGATTTTCATGCCTCACCCCCTATAATAAAAGCCGCCCGTATACAACATATGGCAATGCTCAAAACCCGGATGTACGTAATTAAATTAACTTGCTGTTCCATTCGATTATAATATATAGCATTATTTGACTAATACTATTGTCAGAGGCGGGATTCGTGTATGGATACCTGATAATGGCAGTTTTGAGGGCCCTTGAACATGTTTTACAAAGAAAATTCTCCAAAATGGCTGCGATCAGCCTCTGCACTGACGCTTGTTATAGCATTACATTTAACTGCTCCAGCCATATCATCTGCTGCTGAAAAACCGTTTCCAGACAGCCGCTCAGCTGATGCTGCATATGAAGAGGCCCGCGACCTTATTTCAAAAAACGATTATCATCAGGCCCTGATAAAACTCAAACCGTTTATGACTGACCCGCTGAAATACCCGAGGCCTGTTTCTGACTATATCGTGCTTCTTGTATGGTCAGGCCGCACTGATGAGGCTATAAAAGAATTTGAATCACTGCCTGAAGGCCTTGCAAAACCTGGCTACCTCCAAAGAAATATCGCAAAAGCATACTATGACCGTCGCGACTTCAAAAAAGCAGCAGCTCTGTACCAGTCAGCCCTGGCCGGCATGCCTGATGACAGGGAGGCTGCAAAAGGGCTTGCACTGAGCCTTGCTGCTTCAGGAGAACATGAAAAGAGCATCAGCATTCTTTCTGAATTACTGAAGAAACAGCCTGGCGATTATGATCTGCGGATTGTTCAGGCAAGGGCGCTCTTTAGCGCAGGACGCCTTCTCGATTCATTAGCTGCGTTCAGAAGGCTTGCAGCAGATTCAACTGCTGAGTCAGAAAACATATTTGCTGAAAGAGACAAGCTGCTGCTCGGACTTTCTGACAGCAGCAAAAAAGCAGTTGTTGCACAGCTTGTAAAATCAGCTGCTTCAAACCCTGACCTGATGTCCGACTACGTACTTATGCTAGCGGTTGCAGGCGACTACAGCAAAGCCATATCGGAATTCCAGGCATCAGGCATAAAAGCCCCTTTTGATATTCTCAACTGGCTGGCATGGTCATACTTCAAGACAGGCTCTACAGCCAGCGCAAAAGAGATCTATTCACAGGTACTCGCTTCACATCCGGCAAACAAACAGGCAAAAACAGGAATGGCCTATTGTCTTGCATCAGAGAACAACACGGCAGCAGCGCTAGAAATGCTGAACAGTATTTCACCGCAGAGCCCGATGGATGTTGATCTGATATATGCCAGGGCATATGTATTCGAACGCTCAGGAGAGTTTATCAGGGCTATCAATGAATATGAAAAAATAATCGATGCAACAAGAGACAGCTCTTCTGCTCGCAGACTGCGTCTGATGGCAACAACAGACCTTGGGATGAACGAGACCGCGCTCGAACAGGCAGGCAAAGAACTGCCTGATGACATAGTTATTCATCAAAACATAATAGGCAACTCAGCAGTTGACAGACTGAAATGGGCAGAGAATGAACAGGCCATAAAAATTCTCTCAGAACAGGTAAAAGACCCGCGCAACACCAGGGCAAGATTCGACTATATCGCAGCCCTTGTTGAAAACAGGGACATGAAACAGGCTGTTGAAGTGTACGAATCCCTTGCAAGCGCAGGAGTAAACATGCCTGAATGGGTGCTCTCATACGCTGCTGCCGCATATCTTTACCTTGAGCAGCCATACAAAGCGCTCGAACTCTACACAAAAGCATTGCGGCTCGATCCTGCCTCGTACAAGGCAAGACTCGGACTGTTTCATACCCTAAGTGATCTCCGCAAATGGCAGCCTGCTGAAGCAACGCTCAGCTCAATAGAAAAAGACCTTGCTCCGGCAATAATGAATGGCAGGCCGAACTTCGGCAAACTTCATATTGCTTATGAAAGAGGATGGTTTTTGATAAACCAGGACAGGCTACGTGAAGCTGAGGATCACTTCCGCGCTCTTTACAATGACGCCCCAGGCAATAACGAAGGCAGGAACGGACTTGCCCATACATACTATTTCAGGGGCTGGCCAAGGCTCGCTTACGAAGAGTTCAGGATAATATCGAATCTGGAACCTGAAGAGACCGGATACAGGATAGGCAAGGCCACTGCCATGAATGCCATTGATCTTAAAAACGAGGCCAGGGCAGAGGCTCAGGAATTACTCAGGCAGGACCCAAAGAACAAGGCTGTGCAGAACCTTGTGAGAGACCTTAAAGTGCAGGACATGGATGAGATAATGGCTAGCTTTCTGATATCGAGTGAACAGGGCGGGTTCGGTGATGTAAAGTACTATCTGTCATACACGCACCCGTTCACTCCCTATACAAAAGCCTACGCATTTATAAATCACGAAAGAAGTCATGACAGGGATCAGACAAATAACTTCAGAAGAATTGGAGCAGGCGCTTCGCATATATTCAACAGATACTTTAGCGCTATGCAGCAGTTTTCAACGAATTACGATGATGCCAAAAATTTCGGTTCACTGACAGCAGTCACATTCACTCCTGATGACTTCTGGACCTTTACAGCCTCTTATGACAGCTATACCGCTGATGTGCCGTTCCGCGCAAGGGTTACGGGCATATCATCAAAAAAATATGATTTTGAAATAACATACCGCGAGAGCGAACTGAGCGACTACAGGCTGATGCTGACGCGCTATGATTTTTCGGATTCAAACAAGAGGGATATGCTGAACCTCGGCCACAGCAGGCAGATATTTCTCAAAGAAGACTGGAAGATGAGACTCTTCCTTGATTACTACACATCCAGAAACTCCATGCAGAATGCTGAATACTTCAACCCAGACTCTGACTGGAAGCTTTCGATCACGCACATGACCGAGCATATTATCCGCAGCATATACAAGCAGTCATGGATACACAGGCTGTACCTGACAGCAGGTATGTACAAGCAGTCAGGATACTCCGGCAAGATCGACACGGGAATACGCTATGAGCATGACATAGCCTTCTCTGACACCCAGTCTCTGCTCATCGGAGTATCTTTCGGGCAGAATCACTATGACGGCAGTCCGTCAAATGCGTATACATTTTATCTGACGTACAGAGGCCGAATATGATATCCGGAAAATCCACTGCATTGATTATTGCATTTTGCCTTGCGTTTTCGCTTTTAACAGCCTGCGACACAACGGCTGCTGATCAGAAGCTGATCGTGCTCTGCTACCACGCTGTGCTGCCTGAACCTGACCGGAATGACCCTTACACAATATCGAGATACGTATTTGTGAAGCAGATGGAGTACCTGAAGACCCACGGCTACAACCCGGTATCGCTCGACGACATGCTAAGGGCAAAGAAGGGAGAAAAGCCCCTGCCCCCAAAACCGGTGCTGCTGATGTTTGATGATGGATATGTTTCTTACAGGGAGTTCATACTGCCTGTTCTCGAAAAGTACGGGTATCCCTCTGTGCTGGCTGTCGTGGGCAATTTTGTGGGCTATAAGCCCAAAGGCCTGCCTGAACCGGTAATGACCTGGCAGCAGATAAGGGAAGTTTCAAAGCACAGGCTTGTAGAGATTGCATCTCACTCCTATGATCTGCACCGGTCCATAAGATATACGCCGCAGGGCAATGTTGCAGCAGCAGCGAATGTGAAACTCTACAACGAAGAGAAGAAGACCATAGAGAGCAAAGAAGAATACAGAAAGAGAATTGAGGAAGACTTTCTCAAGCAGCAGCAGGTCTTTGAAAAGGAACTCGGCTACAGACCGAGGGCAATGGTATGGCCCTATGGGAAATACAGCCAGCCAGCTGTTGAAGCAGCTGAAAAGTTCGGCTATCAATTTGCATTCACCCTCGAAAACGGATATAGCGGACTCGATGACCTGATGCACATAAAGAGAAACATGGTCATAAACGAGCCTGTTGATGAATTTCTCAAGAGTCTCAAGGCAGAATTTGATCCGCTTAAGGAATTCATAAAGATGGTTAAAAACCCTCTTTATGACAAAAAGCTGATTCGCGCAGCGCAGGTTGACCTTGACCTTGTTTATGACCCTGATCCAGCGCAGATCGAAAAAAACCTCGGCAGGCTCATAGACAGGCTCGTTGTCATGAGGGTAAACACGGTTTTCTTACAGGCATTCGCTGACCCTGACGGAACAGGCAACATCAGGAGCGTATACTTTCCCAACAGGGTGCTGCCAGTGCGAGCAGACATATTCAGTTACGCTGCCCACCAGATATCCATACGCGAGATACAGGTATACGCATGGATGCCAACTCTAAGCATAGAGCTGCCGGACAAAAAACTGAATGACAGCCTGCGGGTAAGGGCATATTCAAAAGGCAGCACCGGGTTGAGCACATCATGGTACAACAGGCTCTCGCCATTCAACAGCATAACGCTCAAAACGATACGAATGCTCTATGAAGACCTTGCATCAAACAGCCAGATAGATGGAATACTTTTTCAGGACGACGCCTACCTGAATGACTTTGAGGATTTTCATCCTGAGGCTGCTGAACAGTTCAGAAAAAAGTTCAACAGGCAGCTCTCTTATGAATCTGTCAGGCAGGATGCAGGATTTTTCAAAAAATGGACTGAATTTAAGACATGGACAATAATCAGTTTTCTTGACGAGCTGAAAAAGACTGTCAGATACTGGAGGCCTGAGGCCAGGTTCGCCAGAAACATGTATGCAGAGGTTCTGCTGAATCCCTCTGCAGAAGAGTGGTACGCTCAGAATTATGAACTCTTTCTGAGGCATTATGACTTTGTGGCATTGATGGCGTATCCGCAGATGGAAAAAGCGGATAACCCGGTGAAATGGCTCGCATCGATTGTAAACAAGGTGAAAAAACATAACGGGATTGATAAAACAATATTCAAGATACAGACCTATGACTGGGATAAAAAAGAGTGGCTGGACAACAATCTTTTACGCAGGGAGCTGAGGGCCATACTACAGTCAGGCGGCCTGCATCTGGCTTACTACCCGGATGACTATACCATAGACAAACCAGGGCTTAACATCATAAAGCTCGAAATGTCCACAAAGACATTCCCATTTCTGCCATGAAGACTATTCTGCTCGGCATATTCCAGTTTGTCAACGACTTTGTCTACATCTATCCGCTCTTTATGGCTTTTGTCTGGATGCTTGGGGCAATACTCTTTTTTGCAAGAAGGGAGCACAACAAATCACAAGTGCCGAAACTCGATACATTCCCTCTGTGTTCCATTGTTATACCGTGCCACAATGAGGAGCAGAATATACAAAAGACCATACGCTGGCTCACAACAAGCCAGAAGTATCCTGACTTTGAGATCATTGCTGTTGATGACGGCAGCACTGACTCCACTGCTGCAATACTGCATGACCTTACGCTTAAATACACAAATGTCAGGGCAGTATATTTCAGGGAAAACCAGGGCAAGGGAGCAGCGCTCACAGCAGGCAGCCTGATAGCAAACGGAGACATAATTGTGACTATAGATGCTGACTCCCTGCTGGACCAGGATGCGCTCAGGTGGATAGTCTGGCACTTTAACGAATCTACAAGGGTAGGCGCTGTAACAGGCAATCCCAGGGTGCTGAACCGCACAACCCTGCTCGCGAAGATTCAGACCGGAGAGTACGCAACAATCATCGGCCTTATAAAGCGCGCCCAGAGAATACTCGGCAAGGTACTTACCGTATCCGGTGTTATGGCTGCTTTCAGAAGGCAGGCGCTCGAATCTGTAGGCTACTGGGATACTGACATGGTGACCGAAGATATAGCTGTGACATGGAAGCTCGAACGCCGCTTCTGGGATGTGAGGTACGAACCCAGGGCTATCTCATGGGTGCTTGTGCCTGAGACCATGCGCGGCCTTTGGCGGCAGAGGTCCAGATGGGCGCAGGGCGGCATGGAAGTGCTCAAGAGAAATGTGGATATCTTCAGCGACTGGCGGCAGCGCAGGCTATGGCCTGTATATGTAGAGTATCTTTTCAGCGCATTATGGGCGTATACATTCTGGATACTCGTTTTCCTCTGGATCATCAAGGCAACAACCGGTTTTGAATTCGGCATATCACTTGTGCCGCCGATACCTCCGCAATGGACAGGCGCAATGTTGGCCCTTACATGCCTAATACAGTTTATGGTGAGCGCATACATAGACCACTTTTATGACAAAAAACTCATCAAGTATCTATTCTGGGTTATATGGTATCCGTTCATATACTGGATGATAAGCGCACTTACAGTAGTGGTTGCCACGCCAAAGGCACTGCTCAAAAGAAAAGGGACCCGTGCTGTGTGGAAGAGTCCTGACAGGGGACTGGGGATAAGTTAGATGACCGAGAAAGAGATAAAAATAATCGAGCGGCCTGATCTGAAAAGCAGATTCAGAAACTTAACAGAGACAGGCATAACAGCATTCATGTGGGCAGCATGGATATACCTGCTTATGCCCCTTGCCAACATACTGCTCTGGATATTCGGCATAAGGATATTCTATATCGAGCTGATCGAGAAGTCCGGGTTCTCCAAAATCATGGACATGATCTATAACATGGGATGGATAGCGGTAGCGGTGTTCCTGTCTTTCTGGCTATGGGGATACTACAATCTCAAGAGATACGGCAAGATGCACCGGCGCAGGACATTGCGGCCCAGGCATGACGAGAAGATGCTGAATGCACTCGGCATATCTCCGGAACTTCACCGGATGATGAGAATGCAGAAGGAGGTTGTTTTTGAGTGGCGTATAGAATCTATGAAGGATTACCAGACAGGCATAAAGTATTAACTGAGTCCGGTCTGCATGTACCAGGGCGTGTCTTCAGGCTTCTTTATTCCGAAAAGCTTGTATATGTTGTCGCAGAGCTGCTCTGCTGTAAACGGCCTTATAAGCACCCCGCTCGCTGTCTTTGACTGTATCATATCCACTATCTCGGGTTTTGGTGTTTCTGTCGATACGATCAGCAATATTTTGATAAAAGGTTTTTCCGCTTTTATCGATTTCGCATAATCAACCGTTGACTCCTTGCCCAGGTGCGAATCAAGTATGATAACGCAGTTGTCCGAAAGTTCGGCAAGCAGCATGGCCAGATGCTTTGTGTCATCAGCATACCTTATCTTTATCTGCCGCTCGAACTCCTTGAGAGCAAAGCTGATGGGATTTACAAGATCCTTTTTAACACATACCAGAACATTCTTGCGTGACATCATACCTCCAATGCATTAGATGTAATATATTATAGCTCAAAGGGCTGATAAGAAAAACCTCAGGCTGATTCAGACCTGATACATTAAAATGAATTTTCAGATGATGGGAAAATCCCCTTTTCCACTTCCTGCCTGTATTCAGACAGGGCCTTTACGCCATCCTTCTTCAGATCAGCGTATCTTTTGACGAACTTGGGCACAAAACGGTCGAACATGCCGAGCACATCATGTATCACCAGCACCTGGCCGTCACAGCCGGGGCCCGCGCCTATGCCTATTGTGGGTATCGAGAACGCTGCTGTTATTTCCGCAGCAAGCGCAGCCGGAATAGCCTCAAGCACAATGGAAAAAGCTCCGGCATCCTGAAGTATCCTTGCATCCTCCATCAGTATGCGCGCGGATTCTCCTGTCTTGCCCTGCACCTTGAAGCCGCCCATCCTGTGTATCGACTGCGGCGTGAGGCCTATATGTGCCATAACGGGTATGTCAGCAGCGACTATTGCCTTAACCTTGTCAGCAGACTCTCTGCCGCCCTCCAGTTTTACTGCATGCGCGCCTACTTCTTTCAGGAAACGGCCTGCATTTGCAACAGCCTGCTCAACGCTCACCTGGTATGACATGTAAGGCATGTCTGCAATTACGAACGCACCCTTTGCAGCACGACTCACCATTTTGGTGTGGTAGATCATCTCATCCATTGTCACAGGCAGGGTGTTTTCGAGTCCCTGCACAACCATGCCGAGTGAATCGCCCACCAGCAGTACATCAATGCCTGCCTCCTGCGCCATTGCAGCAGAGCAGAAGTCATAGGCAGTTATCATGGCGATCTTTTCGCCTGCCTGCTTCTTTTTGAAAAAATCATTCACAGTAAATGGCATATCGGTCTACGCTCCGGTAACATGCTTCATATAATTTGCCGTATTGCAGTTATATTTATAACACATACAGGACATGAATTAAAATTGGACGCTGATTCAGGAAACAGCCGGTCTCAACGCCTTGAGGTTAAGCTGAAGATACCTGCCGCCGTTCCACTCGTTTATTGCAGGCACAAATGCTGCATCTATCTTGCCGGCTTCTTCAACAACACTCAGCATCTCTCCCATGTCAAATCCAATGCTGTCCAGAGACCTGCCGTTCTGTTTCAGGTAGAGCTTCAGATGATTGCTTCCCACAACCCTCGCCTGCACCACATCCAGCGCCTTTGCGCCAAAAAGCGGCTCCTCATTGCCGTACCCAAAGGGCTCGAGCCTGCCAATCTCATCAACAAGCGCCACTGAAACATCATTAAGGGACACGGCTGCATCAATATTGATCTGCGGTATGAGGTCTTCTTCCTTGAGCACGCTAACCGCGATGTCAGACATCATCATCCTGAAGCTGTCTATATATGAAGAGTCCAGTGTAAGGCCTGCTGCCATCTTGTGGCCTCCGAACCGGGTGAGCACGCTGCTGCACATGGACAGGCTGTGGTGTATGTCAAAGCCGGGGATGCTTCGTGCCGAACCCTTTGCAGAGCCATTCATAACAGACAGCACAAACGAGGGCATATTGAACTTCTCTGTGAGCCTGGATGCGACAATGCCCACCACTCCAGGATGCCATGCCTCTGATGCAAGCACAATAACACCCTTGTTTTCGCTGTTTTCAACCATTCCGGCAGCTTCAACATAGACCTGCTCTTCTATCTGCTGTCTTTTTGAATTGAGCTCATTCAGCCATATCGCAAGTGTGGCAGCCTCTGATTCATCTTTCGTTGTGAGCAGCTTCACAACATCAGCTGCGCTGGATATTCTGCCTGCTGCATTTATCCGCGGTGTTATTATGTATGTCAGAATGGATGACCTGAAAAAATCCGACCTCACGCCAGCAGCATTCTTGATCGCCTTTATCCCCGGCCTTCTGCCTTCCTTCACCAGTTCAAGTCCGTTTTTCACAATTATCCGGTTGTCGCCCACAACAGGCACTGAATCAGCAGCCGTGCCTATTGCAGCCAGGTCTGCCAGGTTCTGCCACAGTTCAGGCTGATCGCTGAATATTGCCTGCGCTATCTTGAACGCCACCCCGGCGCCGGAGAGTATGGAAAGCGGTGAATCAGTCACCTTCGGATTGATGATTGCCAGGGCCTCGGGCAGTATGAACTTCTGCTCAGGACTGAGCATGGAGTCTGATACAGAAGGGTCATTTGCAGCAGACTGTATTGACGGCAGGCGCACAGGCTCATGATGGTCTGTTATGATCACATCAATGCCAAGTCCGGATGCCTCTCTTACCGTATCTATTGAAGATATGCCGCAGTCAACCGTTATGATGAGCGATGCGCCTGCATCCTTTGCAGCCTTGAGCCCGCCAGCTGTAAAGCCATAGCCATGCTCTATCCTGTCGGGTATGAAGTAGGTTGTCCTTATGCCAAGGCTGGATAGTGTCTCGACAAGTATTGCTGTTGCTGTAACACCGTCAGCATCATAGTCGCCGTGCACCATCACAAGTTCTGATGATGCAGCTGCAGCGCGTATGCGCTCAACAGCGGTCTTCATTCCGGGCAGGCAAAAAGGATCAGAGAGTCTCGATGCTGAAGGATTAAGGAATGACTCAATATCAGAAGGTGTCCGGAGGCCTCTGTTTATCAGCACCTGCGCCAGCGTGTGAGAAACAGAGGCTACTCTTGACACATATGAAACATAATCATGATTTGTCCTGCTTACAAGCCATCTTTTAGCCGCGCATCCCGGCACCAGTTCCCTCCAACTTTACAGATAAAAGGCTCATAAACAGCATCTGCCGACTTATTTCTTTGCAACAGCTCCTGTCTGCTTTCTCAGCATCATAGCGATCGGACTCGCTATGAAAACAGACGAATATGTGCCGACAATAACACCAAGCAGCATTGCCAGTGCAAAGTCGTGTATCACCTCACCGCCGAACAGATACAGCGCTAACGATGATATGAAGACCGTAAGCGATGTAACGATTGTTCTTGAAAGCACTTCATTGATGCTCTTGTTTATAACAACGTCCATCGGGTCTTTCACATATCTTTTTATGTTCTCTCTTATCCTGTCGAATATAACAACAGTGTCTGTGAGCGAATAACCTGCTATGGTGAGCAGGGCGCTTATTACTATAAGGTTTATCTCCTTGCCGAGCAGATAAAATACAGCGAACACAAAGAGCACGTCATGCATGGTCGCAATGGTGGCTCCGACGCCGAAACGGAACTGGAACCTCCAAGCTATGTAACCAAGGATGCCGATAACAGACATGATGACCGCCCAGAACGCATCGTTTCTCAGTTTTGCTCCAACCTTTGGCCCTATGTCAGAGGTTGAATCAACAACAGGCTGCTTGTCAGCAAACTTTTCTGCAAGCACGGCGGTTATTTTTTCGCTGAAATTGCCCACCTTTTCATCCTGCTTTTTCACCCTTATGAGCACCTTGTTTTCTGCAGCAAGGTCCTGAAGGTCAAAATCCCTGAGCCCAGCGCCCTCAAGCGCCAATCTCACATCATGGAGCAGCACACTCTTTGTAAACTTTATCTGCACAGCAGTGCCGCCGGCAAAATCGACTCCGAGGTTGGCATTGCCAAGCCCTATCTGGATGATCGCGAATATGCCGAGCAGCATGATTATCAGCGATGCAGCAAGGGCGATCTTTCTTTTGCCCATGAAGTCTATGTTGGTATTTTTAACGAGTTCGATCATATGCTCAACCTCTTTACATCTTTATATGAATGTATGATGTCATACACTGTTTTTGTGCCGATAAGCGCTGTAAAAAGGTTTATCGCCACGCCCAGGCTCAGGGTGACTGCAAAACCCTTGATCGGCCCTGTGCCGAACTGAAAGAGCACGAGGGCTGTTATAAGCGTTGTCACATGAGAGTCGAAAATCGTCCAGAACGCCTTTTTGTATCCGCTCTCAACAGATGCCCTCGGAGTCTTGCCTGCGCGTACCTCTTCCCTCATCCTCTCGAACATAAGCACGTTTGAATCAACAGCCATGCCTATGGCGAGTATTATGCCTGCTATGCCCGGCATTGTGAGCGTTGCATTCAGAGAAGCCATTGCGCCAAGCAGCAGCACTATGTTGAGTACGAGCGCCAGGTCTGCTACAACTCCCGAGAATTTGTAGTACACGACCATAAAGACCACAACGAGTATTGTCGCGATCATTCCCGCAAGCTTTCCAGCCTCAATGGAGTCTCTGCCCAAAGAAGGGCCGACTGTGAGGTTCTGGAGTATCTTTACAGGAGCAGGCAGAGAGCCGGCTCTAAGTACAATGGCAAGGTCCTTTGCCTCATCCATTGTAAAGGAACCGCTTATCTGCGCGTTGCCGCCGCCTATCCTTTCCTGTATGACAGGCGCTGAATATACGTTGCCGTCAAGGATTATAGCGAGCCTCTTTTTAACGTTCTGGCCTGTGATATCCTCAAAGAGTTTTGCGCCTGTTGCGTTGAATGTTATGGAAACCTGGGGCTCATTGAATCTCTGGTCAATATTCACCCTGGCCTCTGTAAGCAGGTCGCCTGTGAGCAGTGTCTTGCTCTTCATCAGGTAAGGCTTCTTTGTTACAGTGCCTGTCTCCTTGTTGACCAGCCTCTGAAAGAGTATCTCATCGGTTGCAGGTATCTTTGAGCTGAACTGATTTGCAATTATCTTCTCTTCCGCAGGAAGTATTGAAGAAGGCAACTCGGCTGCAACGCGGGACTCGTCATCAACTATCTTGAATTCGAGCAGCGCTGTCTTTCCGATTATGTCAACAGCCCTCTTGGGGTCTTTCACTCCGGGCAGCTGCACAACTATCTCGTTTGTGCCCTGTCGATGTATGGTCGGCTCTGCAACACCGAACTGGTCAATCCTGTTTCTTATCACCTCAAGCACCTGGTCCGTAGCAGTGTCCTTTATGCGCTGCGCCTCTTTCGCGGTTATCTTGTACTTCAGCGAGTTGGAGCTGTCAGACAGAGTGAGTATGGAAAAAGTCTCATCAACAGCCTTGCGCACATCCATACCTGTATTTGAAACCACAATGTAGCCGTTTTCCATCTTTGCAGTGGCATTGAGCTTCTTCTTCTCAAAAACACTGTTAAGGCTTGCAGCAATCCTCTCTGCCTGTATATCCACTGCCTTGTCGCCTTCAACCTCAAACACAAGGTGCAGTCCGCCCTGCAGGTCAAGGCCGAGCACTATGCCCTTGTTGGGCATTGTATTCTGCCACCATGCAGGCATATGGCTGAAAAGCGGGGTATTTGGCAGAAAGAAGATTATCGAAATCAGTACGGTAACAACAATTAGCGCCAGTCTCCAGAAGATACCCTTCTTCATCTATGAATCACCCTCCATAAAGTAGATCCTTAATTACCGCCCGCAGACTTCAGATATTTTAGGGGCTGCGGAGCGGCAATCCGGCATTTTTATTTTCCTGACTAGTCTTCGTCAGCAGCAGCCCTTACAGTAGATATGAAGCCCCTGCCGATCTTAACCTTCACATTCTCGGCAATCTTTATGGTAATAGTGTTTTCAGACACAGCCTCGATAACACCGTAAAGCCCGCCTGCTGTAACTATCTTGTCGCCCTTTTTGAGGTTCTCAAGCATCTGCTTATGCTCTTTCGCCTTCTTCTGCT
>JAJFVG010000115.1 GCA_021371915.1 Nitrospiraceae bacterium | reverse complement strand
CTTCTGCAGTCCGGTTATCTCAACTCCTTCCTGGTTGAGAGGCACGAGAAACTTTTTTGCAGAAGAAGATGCCACAGCCTCTGCCATCTTTGGTGTTACTTCGCCGAGCATGCCGTTTGCCAAAACAATGCTGAGAGGCCCTGTGATGAAGTCAACTCTGGCAGAGTTCCAGACAATGGCATTTTCGCCGGTTGCTCCTTTATTGGCTCGTGCTTTCATCATGGCAGATGTTGCTGTTGAGTTTGTCCCGAGAGCGATTATCTCGATCCTGTCCTCGAACTCTTCACGCAGTCTTTTTGTTATAAGACTTCCTATGCCTCCGCCCTGCCCGTCTATTACAGCAATTTTCAAAAGACACCTCGATGATGTATGTTTTGAGGCATCAACAGACTTTTTTCGTTCATAAGCATGGTTTTGACAGTACTATATGCTCGCTGCGCTCCAGCCGCAAAACTCGCCGCCTTTGGCGACTCAGACAGTTGCGGCTGTATTTCGCTTCACTTCGCAAAGTACTGTTACCAAAACCAGTCAAAATCACTCCAAAAGTCTGTTGATGCCTCTTGAATATGATTTGATCCGGCTTGCAAACAAAGTATAGAGAGAGATTTTGGTCTATGTCAACCATGGTATAATCGTTGATGATTGATCTTCTGAAAATTATTTTTATCCTCATATTCATCATCATTATGGTGAGGCTCAAGTGGAATATCGGCTATGTGCTGATCGCAGCCTCAGGACTCCTTGCAGTGATGTATCTGATGCCGCCATTGCAGGTGGTTGAGACAGCGGTTGCCACTGTTACAGACCCGACCACCATATCATTCTTTTTTGCGCTCACCCTTATAAGGGTGCTTGAGATGATAATGCGCGAAAAGCAGATAATGTCATCTATGATGCATTCCGCAAAAAAATTTCTCAGGCATAAAAAAGCTGTGATCATATCCATGCCGCTTCTGATCGGCATGCTGCCCTCTCTGGGCGGAGCATATTTCTCTGCGCCTATGGTGGATGAATCCACAAAAAACACCAGTATGCGTCCAGAAGAAAAGGCCTTTGTGAACTACTGGTACAGACATCCGTGGGAATACATACTGCCCATGTATCCCGGCATACTTCTGGCAGCAGCGCTTACAGGCCTCAAGCTCGGTGACTTCATCCTTGTGAATATGCCTTATGCGCTGCTTATATTTGCTACTGGATTTTTGTTCAGCATGCGCGGGGTAAAGAGCAGTGCTTCAGCAGAGCCAGGGCAGAAGACAGGCATCTTCAGCATGGAGGCGCTTGAGGCAATTGCCAACTTTTTGCCTGTGCTTGCGATACTGGTTATGGTGATGGGATTTCATGTTGAGCTTCAGTATGCAATGGCTGTTGTCATAGCAGCCCTCTACATATTTTATAAATTCGGCATAAAGGATATATTCAGAACGCTTGTTCATGGATTTGCCGTTGATGTGATAATACTGATATTCGGCACGATGTTTTTCAAGTTCATGATGGAGGCCTCAGGCGCGGTCGCCTACCTGAGCCAGTACTTTGCAAGTACAGGCATTCCTTTAATGGCCATACTATTTGCGCTGCCGTTTGTGACAGGCATTATAACAGGCATAACAGTCGGTTTTGTGGGAGGCACATTCCCTCTGCTCATCAGCATAGCTGGCGGAGCACATCTGAATGAGATGACATTCGCGTTTGCATCAGGCTTTGCAGGCGTGCTTATGTCGCCTGTGCATCTGTGCCTAGTGCTCACAAGAGAGTACTTCAAGGCTGATGTCTGGGAGATGTATAAAAAGATCATCCCCGGCTGTGCGATAATCCTTGCGGTTGCAGCAGCAATGTATTTTGCGCTTTAACGGAACCCGTTATTTGATCCGCCTGGATATGGCTTTGAACTCTTCTGTGCCGGCTACCTTCAGCAGTTGAAACAGTACGGTCTCTGTGCATGTTATCACTGCGCCTGCATCTCGCATAAACTCAATGCCTGTCTGCCAGTTCTCATCAGACCTTGAGCATATAGCATCTTTTACAACATGCACATTGTATCCTGCCTTGAGCAAATCGATACAGGTCTGGAGCACGCATACATGCGTCTCCATACCTGTGAGGATAGCGGTCTTTCTGCCTGTTGATGCAGCAGCCTGCATAAATGCCGGATCTTCGCAGCAGCTGAAAGCAATCTTTTCGAGTATATTTAGCGGCGGCAGAATCTCTTTAAGCTCCTGAATCGTGCTGCCGAGCCCTTTTGGGTACTGTTCAGTCACGATCATGGGTATGGATATCATTTTTGCGAGCTCTACAAGGTGGAATATGTTTGCAGCCACCCTGTCTTTGTGCTGCATGGCAGCTGCCAGCCGCTCCTGCACATCAACTATAATCAAGAAAACTTCTCCGGCACCGATAATAAATTTAGTCATTAAAACCTCCTTGTAATAAAGGGGTGAAAGTATTTAAATTATACCAGCATGGCTGCCAGCTGGCATAATTAGAAGAAATAATAGGGGGATTAAAGATGGGCATACTCAGGAATTTAAGCTGCGCCTCTCTAAAATGCAAGATCATGGTTCCCTTGATCGCGATCTTTGCATTAACCGCTGTTTTGATAGTCTTGTGGACCGGCGCCAAGATCGAAGACGTATCCACAGAGCAGGGGAAAAAAGACCTGGTGAATATGTCTGAAGCGGTCTTTGGAGTTATGACCGGTTATATGGCTACCGGAACCATATCAAACAGTTTGCCCACTTTTGTTGAGCATATGAATAAAATGCTGCCACTTCGGGTTATAAGAGATGAGGCGCTGGATGCCCAGTTCGGCAAGAAAAAGCCTGAAGACTATTTAAAAGATGATTTTGAAAAAGAGGTCTTCAAGAACAAGAAGCCTGCTTTCAGGATGCAAGAGATAAAAGGCAAGCCGTACCTGGTAGGTGTGTTCCCATATGTTGCAGTCAAAAACTACATGGGAACTGACTGCCTGAGCTGCCATGCAGTAGGAGTCAAGGAAGGCGATGTGATAGGAGCAGTCAGCATAGGGCTGAATATGGAAAAGGCGCTTGCTGAAGTATCTCATACCAAACTAATGATACTGCTGCTTGTATCTCTTCTGTCAGCAGTAAGCATAGTCATAATCTATTTTGTGGTGACAGGGGCGCTTATAACGCCGCTGAATACCATAGTAGCTGTGATACAGAAGGCTGCGCAGAAGGACTTCAGGGAGAGCGCTAAAATACATTATGATGATGAGATCGGCAATGTTGCTGATGCGGTTAATAAGATGTCAGAGGGCCTTGCGCTTACCATATCCGATATTGCCGTGGCCTCAAGCGACCTGAGTGAGGCTGCCGGCTCTCTTAACAAAGCCATAGAAGCAACGGTTAAGACCACATCAAAGCAGGCAGGCCAGTCCATGCATATTGCATCAATATCAGAGGAGATGGCCCAGACTGTTACTGAGATAGCCAGAAACAGCGCTTCTGCATCAGACTCTGCAAAAGAGGCGATATCAATAGCTGATGCAGGCAAAGAGGTTGTGAGCCAGTCTGTTGAAAGGATAATCTCTGCTGGAGAGGCTACAAAAGAGCTTTCATCCATGATACAACACCTCAACTCAAAGGTTGGCGAGATAGGAGAGATTGTATCGGTAATCAGCGACATTGCTGACCAGACGAACCTGCTTGCGCTCAATGCAGCTATCGAGGCTGCACGCGCTGGAGAGCAGGGCAGAGGCTTTGCGATAGTTGCAGATGAGGTGCGCAAACTTGCGGAGCGCACAGCAAAGGCGACAAACGAGATATCTGAAAAGATACAGGGAGTGCAGGATGACTCTGAGCGCACCGGCGCATCAATGCAGAGCGCGCTTGATCATGTGTCTGATGGCGTGGAATATATGGAAAAGGCGAAGGGATCTCTTGATAAAATAGTGGATAGCGTAAAAAAGACAGCGCAGGAGATAACACATATAGCTGCTTCTGTGGAAGAACAGTCGGTAGCTTCTGAAGAGATAGCCAAAAATATCGAAGAGGTGTCTGTAATGGCTACAGAAACAAAACAGACATCAGAGAGTCTAATGGAGCTTTTTGACCGCATGAACACCCTGTCTGATGCCCTGAAAACAACAATAGCAAGTTTTAAATTCAAATAGGAGCAATCTGGGACACAAGCCGGGGTTTTGCGCTATAGCGCAAAACCCCGGCTTGTGTCCCAGATTGCTCCTATTTGAATTTAAAACTTGCTATTGTTGTTTTCAGGGCATCAGACAGGGTGTTCATGCGGTCAAAAAGCTCCATTAGACTCTCTGATGTCTGTTTTGTTTCTGTAGCCATTACAGACACCTCTTCGATATTTTTGGCTATCTCTTCAGAAGCTACCGACTGTTCTTCCACAGAAGCAGCTATATGTGTTATCTCCTGCGCTGTCTTTTTTACGCTATCCACTATTTTATCAAGAGATCCCTTCGCCTTTTCCATATATTCCACGCCATCAGACACATGATCAAGCGCGCTCTGCATTGATGCGCCGGTGCGCTCAGAGTCATCCTGCACTCCCTGTATCTTTTCAGATATCTCGTTTGTCGCCTTTGCTGTGCGCTCCGCAAGTTTGCGCACCTCATCTGCAACTATCGCAAAGCCTCTGCCCTGCTCTCCAGCGCGTGCAGCCTCGATAGCTGCATTGAGCGCAAGCAGGTTCGTCTGGTCAGCAATGTCGCTGATTACCGATACAATCTCTCCTATCTCGCCAACCTTTGAGTTGAGGTGTTGTATCATGGATGAAAGCTCTTTTGTAGCCTCTCCAGCAGAGATTATCCTTTCAACAGACTGGCTCACAACCTCTTTGCCTGCATCAGCTATTGATATCGCCTCTTTTGCAGAGTCTGATGCAGAAGCGCTGTTTCTGGCTATCTCAGTAACAGTCTGGGCCATCTCCTCTGATATTGATGCAATATGCATGGACTGGCCTGCCTGCTTTGATGTGGTCTTAACCGTTGCTTCTATGGCTTTGTTAAGAGAGCCGGCAGCCTCACTCAGGTCGCTTGAGGCCACGGCAATATCGGATATGGTAAGCGCAAGGCCCTCTGACATCTTATTAACCGCATCAGCAACATTGCCGATCTCATCATCATAATGTATTTTAGCGCTCTCCCTGAAGTCCTTCTGCGCAGCCTTCTGTATCACAGCTACTATGGTATTCAGCGGCGTTATAAGCGCCCCTGTCACCACAAAATAGATTATGACTATGCTTACTGCTGACAGAAGAGATACAAGCAGCAGTATCATTAGTTTGGTATGAGATACTTCAGCAAGCGCCTTTTCCATATTCAGCCCTATGCTGACTGCTCCTATCACATCGCCTTCCTTGACTCCTACTGCATGGCAGCTCAGGCAGTCAGTTCCCATGTAGTTTTTGACTGCAACATATGGGAACACACCTACCAGGTACGGCTTGCCTTTTATCTCTTGCATCCTGAAAGCAGGCTTCTTGTTCTTGAAGACCTCTTTTTCAAAATCATCTTTTAAATAGTCTTCAGGCTTTTTCTTGCCGAACTGGGCATCCAGCGCCTCATCTCTTATAACCCGAAGTGGCAGCATTTTATTCATATGCTCAACAAAAGTGGGCAAACTGTTTGATATGGTTCCGGTAGCCATATAACCGGTCATAACTCCAAAGACCGCTTCAGACATATTCACCAGGTCTTTTTTCCCCTGCTCTGTGGATACGTCTTCGATCTTGGCGCCGGTCCACAAGACTATCAAAACAGCGGTTAATGCAAAGATCGCGATCAAGGGAACCATGATCTTGCATTTTAGAGAGGCGCAGCTTAAATTCCTGAGTATGCCCATCTTTAATCCCCCTATTATTTCTTCTAATTATGCCAGCTGGCAGCCATGCTGGTATAATTTAAATACTTTCACCCCTTTATTACAAGGAGGTTTTAATGACTAAATTTATTATCGGTGCCGGAGAAGTTTTCTTGATTATAGTTGATGTGCAGGAGCGGCTGGCAGCTGCCATGCAGCACAAAGACAGGGTGGCTGCAAACATATTCCACCTTGTAGAGCTCGCAAAAATGATATCCATACCCATGATCGTGACTGAACAGTACCCAAAAGGGCTCGGCAGCACGATTCAGGAGCTTAAAGAGATTCTGCCGCCGCTAAATATACTCGAAAAGATTGCTTTCAGCTGCTGCGAAGATCCGGCATTTATGCAGGCTGCTGCATCAACAGGCAGAAAGACCGCTATCCTCACAGGTATGGAGACGCATGTATGCGTGCTCCAGACCTGTATCGATTTGCTCAAGGCAGGATACAATGTGCATGTTGTAAAAGATGCTATATGCTCAAGGTCTGATGAGAACTGGCAGACAGGCATTGAGTTTATGCGAGATGCAGGCGCAGTGATAACATGCACAGAGACCGTACTGTTTCAACTGCTGAAGGTAGCCGGCACAGAAGAGTTCAAAGCCATATCCAGGCGGATCAAATAACGGGTTCCGTTAAAGCGCAAAATACATTGCTGCTGCAACCGCAAGGATTATCGCACAGCCGGGGATGATCTTTTTATACATCTCCCAGACATCAGCCTTGAAGTACTCTCTTGTGAGCACTAGGCACAGATGCACAGGCGACATAAGCACGCCTGCAAAGCCTGATGCAAACGCGAATGTCATCTCATTCAGATGTGCTCCGCCAGCTATGCTGATGAGCAGAGGGAATGTGCCTCCCACAAAACCGACTGTTATGCCTGTTATAATGCCTGTCACAAACGGCAGCGCAAATAGTATGGCCATTAAAGGAATGCCTGTACTTGCAAAGTACTGGCTCAGGTAGGCGACCGCGCCTGAGGCCTCCATCATGAACTTGAAAAACATCGTGCCGAATATCAGTATTATCACATCAACGGCAAATCCATGAACAAGCGTTCTGAATATATCCTTTATGCCGAATTTATAAAATATGTAGAGGGCTGCTATGACAACAGCCATTGCATACTGAAGCTCAACATGAAATCCCATCACCATAACCAGTATCGCAAGCACAGGCAAAAAGTTGGCAATTGCCTCAAGCGCCTCCATGCTGAAGATGCCTGTCTTCTGCCCTGGCTCTGCTGAAGCACTGCTCTTTACCCCGCGCATGCTGAACAAAAATCCAGTAGCAAATATAAGCAGCGCATAAGGCATATTCACAAGGATGAAGTCACCGAGCTTGAGGCCTGTAAGCGCTGCTGCCAGAAGTATGCCGGGATACATGGGCAGTATGTATTCCCACGGATGTCTGTACCAGTAGTTCACAAAGGCCTTTTCTTCTGGACGCATACTGGTGTTTTTTGTGGATTCATCCACCATAGGCGCAGAGAAATATGCTCCGCCCAGAGAGGGCAGCATGCCGATCAGAAGCGGCATGGATATGATCACAGCTTTTTTATGCCTGAGAAATTTTTTTGCGGAATGCATCATAGATGACATTATCTGCTTTTCGCGCATTATCATCTCAAGCACCCTTATAAGGGTGAGCGCAAAAAAGAATGATATGGTGGTCGGGTCTGTAACAGTGGCAACCGCTGTCTCAACCACCTGCAATGGCGGCATCAGATACATCACTGCAAGGAGTCCTGAGGCTGCGATCAGCACATAGCCGATATTCCACTTGAGCCTCACCATAATGATGATGAATATGAGGATAAAAATAATTTTCAGAAGATCAATCATCAACGATTATACCATGGTTGACATAGACCAAAATCTCTCTCTATACTTTGTTTGCAAGCCGGATCAAATCATATTCAAGAGGCATCAACAGACTTTTGGAGTGATTTTGACTGGTTTTGGTAACAGTACTTTGCGAAGTGAAGCGAAATACAGCCGCAACTGTCTGAGTCGCCAAAGGCGGCGAGTTTTGCGGCTGGAGCGCAGCGAGCATATAGTACTGTCAAAACCATGCTTATGAACGAAAAAAGTCTGTTGATGCCTCAAAACATACATCATCGAGGTGTCTTTTGAAAATTGCTGTAATAGACGGGCAGGGCGGAGGCATAGGAAGTCTTATAACAAAAAGACTGCGTGAAGAGTTCGAGGACAGGATCGAGATAATCGCTCTCGGGACAAACTCAACAGCAACATCTGCCATGATGAAAGCACGAGCCAATAAAGGAGCAACCGGCGAAAATGCCATTGTCTGGAACTCTGCCAGAGTTGACTTCATCACAGGGCCTCTCAGCATTGTTTTGGCAAACGGCATGCTCGGCGAAGTAACACCAAAGATGGCAGAGGCTGTGGCATCTTCTTCTGCAAAAAAGTTTCTCGTGCCTCTCAACCAGGAAGGAGTTGAGATAACCGGACTGCAGAAG
>JAJFVG010000080.1 GCA_021371915.1 Nitrospiraceae bacterium | reverse complement strand
GCAAATGTGCAGGACATAATCAGCAGGGTCGAGGGTGTCGGAGAGGTAGTGGTATTCGGCTCACAGAATGCCATGCGCGTCTGGCTTAATCCGGACAAACTTAACAATTACAAGTTAACGACCAATGATGTAATAGCAGCTATACAGGCACAAAATGCCCAGGTCTCAGCAGGCCAGTTCGGAGGCAAACCGTCAGAGACAGGACAGCAGCTCAACGCAACAATAACAGCCCGCACACTGCTGAAGAGCCCTGCTGAATTTGACAGCATAATACTGCGCACAAACAGCGACGGTTCGACCGTAAGACTAAAGGATGTTGCCGTCAGCAAGATAGGCACAGAGAATTACGACATACAGGCCCGATTCAAAGGAAAGCCGGCCTCAGCCATGGGCATAAAGCTGGCATCTGATGCTAACGCGCTCGACACAGCAACAAGGGTAAAGGAAAAACTCAATGAGCTTTCCAAATTCTTCCCTCATGGAATGAAGGTTGTCTATCCTTACGACACTACGCCTTTTGTGCGGATATCCATTGAAGAGGTCATAAAGACTCTGGTCGAAGCGATAATACTCGTCTTTATAGTCATGTTCGTATTTCTCCAGAACATAAGGGCAACAATCATCCCGACAATAGCTGTGCCTGTTGTTCTGCTCGGTACTTTTGCCATGCTTTCAGCCAGCGGCTTTTCAATAAACATGCTCACCATGTTTGCGATGGTGCTCGCGATAGGCCTGCTGGTTGACGACGCGATAGTTGTAGTAGAAAACGTTGAACGCATAATGTCAGAGGAGGGACTGTCTCCACGGGATGCAACAATAAAATCCATGGGTCAGATAACAGGAGCGCTCTGGGGCATCGCACTGGTGCTTTCAGCAGTTTTTGTGCCTATGGCATTCTTTGGAGGATCAACCGGAGTAATATACAGGCAGTTCTCCATCACAATAGTTTCAGCAATGATACTCTCTGTACTTGTTGCCCTCATACTCACGCCAGCTCTCTGCGCAACCATACTCAAGCCTGTCGAAAAGGGCCATGATGCGTCTGAGCACAGTTGGTTCAGGTGGTTCTTCCGCTGGTTCAACAGGGGGTATGCAGCAGGCAGCAAGAAATATCTAGGCAGAGTTGAAAAGATGCTCGGCAAACCCGGCAGATACATGGTGATATACTCGGCAATAGCTGTTGTTATGGCATTCCTGTTTTTCAGAATGCCGACCGCGTTTCTGCCTGATGAGGACCAGGGCTTTATTATCTGCCAGATACAGCTTCCGGCAGGAGCTACAGATGAGCGCACGCTCGCTGTGATAAAGCAGATAGAGCACCACTTTTTGGAAACTGAGAAAGAGGCTGTCAACTCTATGATGGCAATATCCGGCTTCAGCTTTGCCGGACGCGGACAAAACATGGGACTGGCATTTGTGCAGTTGAAGGACTGGGACCTGCGCCAGAAGCCGGAACTCAAGGCACAAGCTATTGTGGCAAGGGCAATGCCGGTTCTGTCGCAAATAAGAGACGGTATGGCCTTTGCGCTTCTGCCGCCTCCTGTTGTTGAGCTCGGACAGGCCAATGGATTCGACTTTCAACTTCAAGACAGGGGAGGCCTCGGCCACGCTGCTCTCATGAATGCCAGAAACCAGCTGCTCGGCATGGCATCCCAGAACAGGTCGCTAGTTGCAGTCAGGCCAAACGGGCAAGATGACATGCCTCAGTTCAGGATAAATATCGATGATGTGCGCGCTGGAGCGCTCGGCGTATCAGTGGCGGATGCAAACAGCGTGATATCCACAGCTTGGGGCAGTTCGTACATAAACGACTTTATCGAAAACGGCAGGATCAAAAAGGTATACATCCAGTCTGATACAAAATACAGGATGCTGCCTGAAGACATAGCCAAATGGTATGTTTATAACAACAAAAACGCAATGGTGCCCTTCTCTGCCTTCTCGACCGCCAACTGGGAGTACGGCTCCCCGCGTCTCGAAAGGTACAACGGCATACCTTCAGTCGAGATAATGGGACAGGCAGTGCCTGGTAAAAGCTCAGGAGATGCGATGGCAGAGATGGAGAAGATGGCTGAGAAACTGCCTCCCGGCATTGGATATGAATGGACAGGCCTCTCTTATGAAGAGCGCCAGGCAGGCGCACAAGCGCCGGCTCTATACGCCATATCGCTGCTTGTGGTGTTCCTCTGCCTTGCTGCGCTTTATGAAAGTTGGACAGTGCCATTTTCAGTGATGCTGGTTGTTCCGCTTGGAGTAATAGGCGCTGTGCTGGCATCAACTTCGCGCAGCTTTTCGAATGACATATACTTCCAGATAGCCATACTACTGACTATCGGACTTTCAGCTAGAAACGCGATACTTATAGTCGAGTTTGCAAAAAGAGAGATGGAGCATGGAAAGAGCCTTATTCAGGCGACCATCGAAGGCGCAAGATTGAGGCTGAGACCCATATTAATGACATCACTCGCATTCTTCTTTGGAGTGCTGCCTCTGGTAAAAAGCAAAGGCGCTGGATCCGGCGCTCAGAACGCCATAGGCACAGCAGTTAACGGAGGAATGGTTACGGCAACTGTGCTTGCGATATTCCTGGTGCCTGTATTTTTTGTCGTGGTGCAGAAGATATTCGGCATCAAAAACCGTGTTCGTCAGCAGAAGCAGCAGGATGCAAATGCTACAGGAGAGAAAATATGAAGAAGGGAACAACAATAAATAATATTCTTCTTGCAGCCGCTGCTGCTGTTGCGCTTTCAGGATGCGCAAGCATGGCGCCAGAGTATAAAAGGCCTGACGCGCCAGTGGCTGCCGCGTGGCCTTCAGGAGAATCTTACAAGACGACAGCAGCAGGAAAGAGCGCATCAGAGATAAAATGGCAGGACTTTTTTGTCGATCCAAAGCTGCAAAAAATAATTAATCTCGCGCTCATAAACAACCGCGACCTCAGGGTTGCTGCTCTTAACATCGAAAAGTCCAGAGCCCTTTACAGAGTGCAGCGGTCTGAACTCTTTCCTGCTGTAAATGCAACCGGCAGCAGCACAGCGCAGCGCATACCGGCAGCAATCTCATCAACAGGCAGCGCGCTCACAACTCACCAGTACAGTGCTGACCTCGGGTTCAGCTCTTATGAACTCGATCTGTTTGGACGCATTCGCAGTCTCAATGACCAGGCTCTGGAGCAGTTCTTCGCATCAGAGCAGTCGCGCACAAGCGTACAGATCAGCCTGATCGCTGAGGTTGCATCCAGATACCTTTCACTCGCTGCAAACAAGGAGAGGCTAAATATTACCCGTGAAACACTCAAAAGTCAGCAGGCATCATATGAGCTCATAAAGCGTAGATATGAGGCAGGCGCGTCATCAGAGCTCGATTTGAGACAGGCACAGACCAGTGTTGATGCAGCAAGAGTTGATACGGCCCGCTACATAAGTCTTATAGCCCAGGATGAAAACGCGCTCGCGTTGATAGTCGGATCAGCCATTCCCGCTGATCTGCTGCCGGCTGGTTTGAATGAAATCACGGGCTTCATCGA
>JAJFVG010000076.1 GCA_021371915.1 Nitrospiraceae bacterium | reverse complement strand
AAGCCTGCTGTCCCATTTGAGCGCTGACTGGCCGGAATTGCGGCGTTCGCTGTTCACTTTTGACAGCACCAGGCCTGATATATAACTCAGTTCAGCGTCTGTACACACCCCGCCTCTGCCATACTGTGTTGTCATAGTCAGTCGTGGAGAATAATCAAGCGTAATACACGAAGCCAATGAGACCAATAACAAAAGGCATAATGCCTGTGACAGAATTTTTACTGAAGCGCTCATCAGATACTCCTTGCCATTACTTTTTATTTGATTGTACAACAGCGCAGCGCCGGCTGCAAAACAGGCGCAAACACCTTGGGGTATGTTACATTAGGGTTAATGCCTGGCAATTTCGAGAGATTTCACGGCAGAGACCTGGTCTTCTGCGACAGCAGCGCAGCACGCACTGCCCATAAGCGGCTTTTTGACTTTAACAAAGACTCCTACTTCGTGCTCGACGATACATCCCTGGTGATAGATAACCTTTCAGAAATACTCGCATCATGCAATACCCCTTCTCCATCATGCCCTGCAAAGCTGCATATTGTGATGGCATGGTCCAACATGCTCAGGCTCGCAACATGGAAAACAGAAAAACCCGCTGTCTCAGGCATGGTGCTGACATTCAAAAAAGCAGGGATAGGAAGCGAAGAACTCCAGCCGTTCCTGTCAGGAGATATTGACGAAATATTGCCGTGGCTCTACTACTCAAAAAAGCATGACGCGCTCAGAAAGATATGCCATATCGCAAAGGACATGATCGAAACCAGGCTTGATGATTTCAGCATGCGGGCCTACTGCCACCTTTATTACGAGTCAGAAGACAGGATAGCTGCATCCAGCCTCTGAAGCACCTGCTGACCTCCGGTCGGAGGTGATACAGGCAGGCTCCAGAAGGCTGCACAACTTAGTGCTGCTGGTTTGCCTGAATTATCCTGTCAGCAAGTTCCAGGCTGTTTGCGATTGAGTCATTGACGCTTACGCCTTTGTACGAATTGCCTGCAAGATAAAAGTTTTTATGTTTTGCTGAAAGCTCATCAAGCATCTTGAGCTTTTCATGATGCCCCACAAGATACTGCGGGATCGCCTTTTCCCATCTGTATGTCCATACAAAATCAGGCTCAGGATCGACCTTTGCTACATCCTTCAGCTCAGCCCTTACAGTTGAGACAAGTTTATCCGCATCCAGCATGCCCAGCTCTGGATGCCGCGCGCCTCCCACCATTGAGCGCAGCATAACATAGCCCTCAGGAGCCCTGCCGGGGAATATGCTCGAATCATAGAGTGTGCCGAGCACCTTTCTATTCTCTCTGCCAGGCACAAGAAAGCCGAACAGGTCTGTGTCTATCTTCAGCCTCTCTTTTTTATAGCCGAATGCAGCCACCGAAAGCGGCGGGTACGGTATTTCAGAAAGAATGGATGCGATGCCTTTGTCCATGTCGCGCACAATCTCTGTTGTACTGTGGGCAGGTGATGCAAATACAACGCAGTCTGCTTCATGCCACGAGCCATCCTCAGCCTGAAGAGAGTATATATCTCCTTTTCTTTCTACAGCCTTAACAGCGCAGCCTGTCCTGACCCTGCTGCCCAGGCTGCTGCATAGCGCATCAACAAGACTGCCCATGCCGCCTGCAAAAGACATAAGCGTGCCTCCGGGGCCTGCCTCAATCTTTTTGCCGCTCTTTTTCTTCTCCCTGCCGAGAGCCATGAATCCCCTGATAAGGCCGCCGTACTTCTGCTCAAGTTCATACACCTTGCCAAAGCAGCTCCTGATGCTCATCTTCTGCGGATCACCGGCATATATGCCGGATGCCATCGGGTCCAGCAGCTTTTCGAGAAATTCCCTGCCAACCCTGCGCACGGCAAAGTCGGCAAGTGACTCATCCTCATAAACCTTTTTCGGTACAAAAATCTCTGCCATCATCCTGAGCCTGCCGTACAGACTCAAAAAATCCGACATGAAAAAAGAGACAGGTGATTCAGGTATGCGCCTGAGCTGTCCATCAAGGCAGATATACCTTTTACGGCTGCTGTCATTGCTCTTGAGGGGCGCAAGTCCGAGCCTCGCAGCCAGATCCAAGGTGGATGGTTTATTGTCCAGAAATCCATTGACTCCTGCTTCGCACAAGTATCCGTCAACCTTTTCAGTGCGTATCTTGCCGCCTGCCTTTTTTTCACCCTCGAAAACAGTTACATCAAGTTTTGGGTCTTTCTGCAAAAGCGCATAAGCGAGCGAGAGCCCTGATACGCCTGCACCGGCAATTATGATTCTCATATCCACCTCATATGTTCAAGATTTTTTATGGTTATACTGCAAAGCGCCCTGATGAACTTCTCTGAAGTATTAAGCGACTCAGCACGCTTCATGTTTATGCCCATGCCCGCAGCCATGCCGGCATAAAGCATGTCGATCTCATAGAGCGTCTCTATATGGTCTGACACAAAACTCACAGGCACAACCAGAAGATTTCTTGTGCCGCGCTCTGCGAGAGATGCTATCATCTCCTCTGTTGACGGCTCAAGCCACTTTACAGGCCCGCTCTTTGACTGGAAAGAGAGCTGCCACTTCAGATCAAACCGCTTCATCACCTCAGCAATTGTAGCCCTGGTCTCATCAAGATACGGATCGCCTTCATCAATGAATTTCTGAGGCAGGCTGTGTGCGCTGAAGAGTATATCCGGCTTTTCATCAAACAGCTGAAGCGCATTTTGTATCTTCTCTGCAAGCGCATCTATGTATAGAGGATCATTGCACCACGAGCCGGCGCAGTAGTACTGAAATCCATAGTTTGAAGCAGCCTTTTTGAATGCGCTTACAGAGGAGCCTGTTGTTGCAACAGAGTATTTCGGATACAGGCTCAGGGCGATAACTTTTTTCACTCCGTCCTTATGCATCTTGGCTGCCGTATCCTCTATAAACGGATGCCAGTATCTCATGCCCATATAGACCTTTATGTTGCTGTGTCCTGCCTCTTTAAGAGCCTGCTCCAGCATCCCGGCCTGTGCACCTGTTATCTCTGCAATAGGCGATCTGCCGCCTATCAAGCTGTAAAAGGATTCTGTCTTTTTTGATCTTAATGCGGATATTAGAGCTGCAAGGGGCTTCTGCATAAACGCAGGGCCGAGCCTTATGATGTCCCTGTCCGAAAAAAGATTATAGAGAAACGGCCTGACAGCATCAAGCGAATCAGGTCCGCCAAGATTTAAGAGGATAATGCCGATCACAGCATAGGATACAGAATCGCGGCTCAATGAT
>JAJFVG010000031.1 GCA_021371915.1 Nitrospiraceae bacterium | reverse complement strand
GCTGAAAAAAAAGCAGAGACCAAAAAGGATGAGGCGCCTGCAATGCTTGTTCTCGAACCTTTTGTGGTTAATCTGAATGATCCGTCAGGAACCAGATTTCTAAAGGTAAGCATACAGCTTGAACTTTCAAGCGCAGCGCTTCTTGAAAAGGCAAAAGCCAGAATTCCCCAGCTCAGAGATTCGGTTATAACGCTGCTTACATCAAAGACATCTGATACAGTGATGTCTCCGGAAGGCAAGCTCCAGATCAAGGATGAAATAAGTCTGAGGGCTACTCAGGTGCTTGGTGAGAATTCAGTAAAAAACGTGTTTCTGACCGATTTTGTGATGCAGTAGTATCCAATCTTGTGACAAAAGGGTAAACAGAGGAATCCGATGGAAGACATACTATCGCAAGAAGAAGTTGATGCCCTATTAAAAGGCATAACAGACGGCGAGGTAGAGACCGAAAAAGTTGAAGAGGTTGCAGGCGTACGCGCCTACGACTTTACAGCACAGGAGAAGATCGTAAGGGGCCGCATGCCCTCTCTCGATATTGCCAACGAAAGGCTCGCCCGCAACTTCAGGCTTTCTCTTTCAGCTGCAATAAGGCGCATGGTTGAAGTTACGAGCGTAAATGTCAACATCACAAAGTTCTATGACTTTATGCGCGGCATACCGTTTCCATCGAGCATAAACATCTTCAAGATGGAGCCTCTCAGGGGGTTCGGTCTGCTCGTATTTGACGCGCCTATGATATTCAGCCTTATTGAGTTCTTTTTCGGAGGCACAGGCAAGGGCTACTACAAGCCTGAAGGCCGTGAATTTACTCCCATAGAGCAGAAGATCATACACAAGGTTGTCATGATGTTCTTTAATGACATGGAAGAGGCATGGAAGCCGATATACCCCATCATCCCGACTTATGTAAGGGCTGAGATGAATCCGCAGTTCGTCACAATAGTCACTCCGGTTGACGTGATAATAAAAGTTGAATTCATACTCGAGATCGAAGCAAAGCAGTGCAAAGTGCTGCTCTGCATACCTTACGGCACTGTTGAACCGATCAAGGAAAAGCTCTATAGCGCTTTTTCAGCTGACAGGGATGAGCTGGACACAAAATGGATCGAGCGGCTTAATGACGGGTTGAAGCGCATACCGGTAACCCTGACAGGAGAACTCGGGAGGACATCGGTGAACGTGGATGATGTACTTTCCATGAAGATTGGTGATGTGATACTGCTGAACTCAAGGGTGGATGATGACCAGTATATAACGATTGAAGGAGTGCGCAAGTTTACAGGCAGATTCGGGGTGCACAGGGGCTCTTACGGCATCAAGGTCAAAAGGGTTCTTGGAGTCGGCGCATAAATTTATAAACATCAAATTCCAGGAGAAGAAAAATGGCAGATGAAGTGAAGAACCTCGATATGCAGGAGATAAGGTCAGAGGGCGAGGTGGCAATTCCTCCGCGGGACATAAATTTCATTCTCGATGTGCCGCTCGAACTTTCTGTGGTGATCGGCAGGACAAAGATACTGGTGCAGGAGCTCCTGCAGCTCGGACAGGGGTCTGTTATCGCACTCGAAAAACTTGCCGGAGAGCCCATGGAGGTTTTTGTGAATGACAAGCTGATCGGCAGGGGCGAGGTTGTGGTTGTGAACGAGAAGTTCGGCATCAGGCTTACGGATATCGTCAGCCCTACAGAAAGAGTGAGGCAGCTCAAGTAACGTGGGAGACAATCTGATAATAGAGCTTTTAAAACTGTCATTCATATTTATCGCCCTGATAGGCGCGCTCTATTTTGTGCTCAGGATTTTAAAATCGCGCATAATGCCTTCAAAGGGCATGCTCCAGATAGTGCATTATCAGCCGCTCGGCACGAAGAAGGGCGTAGCTGTGGTGAAGGTGCTCAAGGATTATCTGCTGCTCGGCATGACAGATGATCATATCTCGCTTCTGGCCAAATTGAACGCAGCTGAAATAGAGCAGTATCTCAGGGATCATGACATTGTGAGGATGCAGGCCGGGCAATTCAGGTTTGACGGCCTGTTTTCAAAAATCAAGGGATTATTCAGCAAAAACATGATGCTGTTTCCTCTTGCTTGCCTGATAATTCCGTTAATCGCTCCGTCTCTTGCAAGTGCAGCTCCGCAGCCTGCTCCTACTGGCACGCTGTTCGGACTCTCCACTCCGCTGGAGATAATGGTCTTTCTCACACTGCTTTCATTTCTGCCGGCAATTCTTATGATGACCACATGCTTTACAAGAATTGTGGTTGTCCTCTCATTTCTGAGGCAGGCGCTCGGCACTGCGCAGGTGCCGCCTACGCAGGTGATAGTGGGTCTGTCGCTTTTTATAACCATCTTTGTCATGTCTCCGGTCATAGACCGCGTTTACTCCGAAGCATATGTGCCGTACTCCAGCAAACAGATAAATCTTGAGCAGGCTATGAACAATGCGAGCGTGCCGATGAAGGAGTTCATGCTCAAGCAGACCAGAGAAAAAGACCTGGCTCTCTTTCTGAAGATGTCGAAGATGGAGAGGCCTGCAACTCCTATGGACCTATCGATGCGCGTTGTCATACCGGCCTTTGCCATAGGAGAGCTTAAAAAGGCCTTTGAGATAGGCTTTCTCATCTTCATGCCGTTTCTTGTCATAGACATGGTGGTGGCGAGCGTGCTGCTTTCAATGGGAATGATGATGCTGCCGCCTGTAATGGTGTCGCTGCCGTTCAAACTGCTGCTGTTTGTGCTGGTTGACGGCTGGCAGCTGGTAATAGGCTCTCTTATTGCGGGGTACAGATGACAGTAGAACTGTTGAACCAGATATCAAGGCAGACATTCGAGACGATCATGCTCGTTGGCGGGCCGGTGCTGCTTGTAAGTCTTGTGGTCGGCATATTCATCAGTATATTTCAGGCAGTAACGCAGCTGCAGGAAATGACCATGACTTTTGTGCCAAAGATTATTGCTGTCTTTCTGACGATAATGGTGGCGCTTCCCTGGATGGTGAAGGTGCTGCTTGAATTTACAAGGAACATATTTTTGAACATACCTACTTACGTGAATTAGAAAATGGAACTTTATAATCTCATAAACATCTACTCCGAGAGGTTCGTGCCCGTGTTTATAAGGGTGGCGATACTATTTACCTTCATCCCATTCATTGGCGGCAAGTCCGTGCCGATGATAGCTAAGATCGGGCTCATGCTCGCTTTTACGCTGCTGTTTATGCCTGTTGTGAACATTGATGCAAAAAACCAGGTCAGGGCTGTTCTGGATGCTGTATTCATAGGGTTTGCCCTCGGGCTCTGCTACAGGCTTATAGCTTCTGTAATGGAGATGGCTGCACAGTGGATCAGCCTGCAGATGGGGTTTGGCATAGCAGGCGTGTTCAATCCCCAGTTTGGCGAGGTGCTGGGCCCTGTCAGTTTGCTCTACAGTCTGATTACCCTGGTGCTATTTTTCATGCTGGATATTCATCACTACTTTATAGAGGCGATAGCTCTGAGCTTTACATCAAGCCAGCTTGCGTACAACAACATATTCGAGGCTGTTGTCAAATTCAGCTCCATGATATTTCCGCTTGCCCTGAAGATTGCCGTGCCTGTGATACTGATACAGGCGCTTATAAACATAGGCATGGGTTTTCTCTCGCGGGCAATGCCGCAGGCAAACATATTCTTTATCAGTTTCCCTGTGCTTATTTTCATAGGGCTTCTTGTAATGGCGATATCCATGCCGATAACGATAACAATTTTTTCGAACAGCTTTATGCACTTCAAAGATGCAATAAGGGTGTTCCTGAGATAAGAGATGGCAGAAGACCAGGACCAAAAAACCGAACAAGCGACCCCGCAACGAAAGCAAAAGGCGAGGGAGAAGGGTGATGTCCCAAAGAGCAGGGACCTTACAGCCATTGTGCCGATATGGGTAGTCTTTGCCTTTCTCTCGTTCAGCAGCTTTATGTACTCTTCGCTCGCCAGCTATCTGAGCACCGCCATGTCCAGAAGCTTCAAATATGAACTTACACAGGACAGCATTACGGATATTTTCGTATCTGACAGCGCTCAGGTTGGCATGATAATGATGCCTCTTTTCGGAGTGATGGTTCTAGTGATACTCATTGTGCATCTGGTGCAGACAAGGTTTCTGTTCACAATGGAGCCGCTGACCCCCAAGTTTGAAAGGCTGAACCCTATTGAGGGAGTAAAAAGGTTTTTCAACATAAACATAATAGTTGAGCTTATAAAGGGAGTGCTCAAACTGTTCATACTCGGCCTGCTCCTCTATTTGTTAATCAAGAAGGAGCTGTTCAATCTTCCCATGCTTGTTGATATGGATATTTCAGCTGTCACGGATTTTTCATTCAGCCAGGTCAAGCAGCTGGTGCTCGTATCAGCGCTCGCGCTTACAGTGTTTGCCGGGGCGGACTTCGCTTACCAGATGTGGTACAGCAACAGGAATCTGCGCATGACAAAGCAGGAGGTCAAGGACGAGTACAAGGAGATGGAAGGAGACCCGAGGGTGAAGGCGAGGGTCAGGTCTCTGCAGCGCGACATGATGAGAAAGAGGATGATGCAGGAAGTGCCCCAGGCCGACGTTGTCATCACCAACCCGACTCACTATGCAGTGGCTCTCAAGTACGATTCAAAAGCCATGGGAGCTCCCAAGGTTATTGCAAAGGGAGCGAACCTTATTGCACAAAAGATAAAAGAGATTGCCAAGGAAAACAGGGTGCCTGTGTTTGAGGACAAACCACTTGCAAGGACGCTCTACCTGCTCGACATAGGACAGGAGATACCGGAAGAGATGTACAAGGCAGTAGCCACTATTTTGGCGAATGTGTACAAACTTAAAAACAGGGTATTGGCCGCTAGATGATTGACCAGATACTAAAAAGAAGCGATCTGCTGCTCACTGTCGGCATAGTGGTGATCCTCGGTCTCATGATCATACCGATACCGCCAATAATGCTCGACATGACCCTCACATTCAGCATGACGCTTGCGATACTTATTCTGCTGGTGTCCTCATACATAACAAGACCGCTTGAGTTTTCCGCATTCCCGTCAGTGCTGCTTATTGCAACGCTCATGAGGCTTGCGCTTAACATAGCATCCACGCGACTGATTCTCACGCATGGCGATGCAGGCATAGATGCTGCCGGAAAGGTTATCAAGTCGTTCGGAGAATTTGTCATCAGCGGCAACTATGTTGTTGGATTTGTCGTGTTCACCATACTTGTAGTAATCAACTTTGTTGTCATAACAAAGGGCGCTGGCCGCATAGCGGAAGTGGCTGCCAGGTTTACCCTTGATGCAATGCCCGGCAAACAGATGAGCATAGACGCTGACCTTAATGCAGGCCTGATTGATGAGAATGAAGCTCGCCGGCGGCGACAGGATGTGAGCAGAGAGGCTGACTTCTACGGTGCAATGGACGGTGCGAGCAAATTTGTCAGGGGCGATGCCATTGCCGCAGTCATAATCATGGTCATAAACATAATCGGCGGATTTTTCATAGGCGTGCTCCAGAAGGGTATGCCCATTGCTGAAGCTGCCAAGACTTATACCATACTGACAGTGGGCGAAGGGCTTGTTGCGCAGATACCTGCGCTCATCACCTCAACCGCAGCAGGTCTTATTGTAACGAGGGCTGCATCAGAGGCTAATCTCGGCGCTGATTTTGTAAGACAGATATTCATAAGCCCAAAGACACTCGGCACAGCTGCTGCGATACTCGGATTTTTCGGCCTCATCCCCGGACTGCCGCACTTTCCATTTCTGACAATAGCAGCTATTGCAGGCACTGGCGCATATTTTCTGAGCAAGAACGCTCCTGCTGCTGTTGAGGAGGCTGCGCCTGCTGAGGCTGTTAAAGAGCCTGAGCCTCTTGAGGCGCTTCTTCCGCTTGACCCGCTATCTCTTGAGATAGGTTACGGCCTCATCCCGCTTGTTGAGGAGGGCGGTCCGCTGCTGGCCAGGATCAAGGCGATAAGAAAGCAGATGGTAACAGAGATGGGCTTTCTCGTGCCGCCTGTGCATATAAAGGACAATCTTTCGCTCAAACCGACCGAGTATTCTGTGCTGATCAAGGGAGTGGAGATAGCCTCTGGCGAGATCATGCTTAACAGGTATCTGGCCATACTGCCCGGCACAGAAGGCGACAAAATTGACGGCATCCCGACAAAAGACCCTGCATTCGGGCTTCAGGCCATATGGATAGAGGAGAAGGATGTTGAACGGGCGCAGTTCAGCGGGTATACGGTTGTTGATGTGCCGTCGGTTATCACGACTCACCTCACAGAGATAATCAAGAATTTTGCTCAGGACCTGCTCGGCAAACAGGATGTGCAGAAGCTGCTCGATAATATTGCAAAGGCACAGCCAAAGGTTGTTGAAGACCTTGTGCCTTCTCTCCTGAGCCTGGGCGCTGTGCATAAAGTGCTCCAGAACCTGCTCAAGGAGCGCATATCCATAAGAGACCTCCAGACAATACTGGAGACGCTTTCAGACTACAGCGTCATGACCAAAGATGCTGATGTGCTCACTGAATATGTCAGGCAGGCGCTCTCAAGGAGCATCACAAAACAGCTTCAGAACCCTGACGGCTCTGTTTCCGTAATATTGATGGACCCCAACACAGAGCGTTCCATCATAGAGGCTGTGCAGACAACGCAGCAGGGTTCATATCTGGCGCTTGACCCTTCAACCATGGAGCGTGTAATAGACAGCATAAGACGAAGCTCGGAGGGCGGAGCTGTAAAGGGCTATCAGCCCGTGATAATCTGCTCCCCAAGCATAAGACGATTCGTGAAAAAACTCGCAGAAAGAGTTTCATTCGGCATAATGGTGATCTCACACAACGAGATCGCTCCGAACACCAGGATATTTTCCGTAGGGACAATATCAATTGACTAACAGCAGCCTGATAGAGGAGGACGCGACTCGATGAAAATGAAGAAGTTTGTTGGCCAGACCTTCAAGGAAGCGATAGACCTGGTTAAAAAAGAGCTTGGGCCTGATGCGATCATCCTTTCGAGCAAGTCTGTCAAGAGCGGGCCATTCGGCATTCTCAACAAGGATGCTGTTGAGGTGACGGCAGCGATCGATGATACAGCCCTTGTCAGGTCGGGCGAGCCTGCGAATGAAAAGGATGAGATACTCAAAGAGCTGAGAGGACTCAGGGATGAGATAGGCTTTCTCAAGGAGACTCTCAGACCCATTGTGCCTACGCTAAGGATCAGCCGCAATAAAAAAGGCATATTCAACCTGCTTATAAGCCAGGGTGTTGATCCGCAGTTTGCGATGATACTTGTTGAGAGGGCCAATGACTCAATCGACAGTCTCAAGAATGTTATCAAAAAGGATATCAAGGTGCAGGATGCTGCATCAGCGGATTGCGATGCAATGGTCTTCCTCGGCCCATCAGGCGCAGGCAAGACCACAACGATGTCAAAAATAGCGTATATGATGGCAGCCAGGAAAAAGAGGGTCAGCCTTGTTTCTCTTGACCATCAGAGGATCGGATCAGTGGCAGCGCTTAAAGATCTTTCAAGGCATTTGAAGTGTCAGTTGAGGGTTATAAGAAATGTGAGCGAACTGCCGCGCCTTATATACAAAGAGGCGGAAAGGAGCACCATACTCGTTGATACTCCAGGCTACGGCTATAAGGACATATCAAAAGACCTGAAAGACTTTTTCCCTGGCAATTCCAGCGTAAAAAGATGCTATATGATGGACTCTACGATGAATACGAACACTGCGCTGAACTTCTGGCAGAACGGCAGTTCAGAGACCATCGATTCGATAGCTTTTACCAAACTCGATATGGCCACGCAATACGGGCCTCTTTATAATCTTTCCATGCTCACAAGCAGACCGATGTCTTTTCTTACAACAGGGCCGGATGTGCCGGACGACATCAAGGTGCCCAATTCCGATTTCCTCGCGAATTTGATCATTGGAGGTGTTTAATGGACTCTAAGATGCCAAGAATAATCGCTGTTTCGAGCGGCAAGGGTGGGGTGGGCAAGACCAACTTTGTGGCCAACCTTGCGCTCTTCTACGCCAGCCTCAACTAAAGAGTCCTGATACTGGATGCTGACCTCGGCCTGAGCAACATAGATGTACTCTTCGGCCTGGCTCCAAAATTCAACCTCAGGCATGTTCTGCTGGGTGAAAAGAAGCTGAAGGACACAATAGTGAATGGGCCGCTCGGGGTTATGATACTGCCTGCCAGCTCTGGCATAAGAGAGTTGACCAAACTTAATGACAAGCAGAGGCTTAAACTGGTATCGGAGCTCGATTCGTTTGACACGCCTTTTGACATTTTTCTCATAGATACGGGCGCCGGGATATCAGACAATGTACTCTTTTTCTGCAGCGCAGCACAGGAGACGATCGTCATAGTCACACCGGAGCCAACATCCATAGCTGATGCCTATGCCCTTATCAAGGTGCTTTCTAGGGATTTCGGTGAGAAACAGTTCAGGATTCTCGTCAATACGGCAAGGTCGGAGAAAGAGGCGTTTGATACTTTCAGGAAGCTTGCAATAGTAGCTGACAAATTCCTTAATATTTCGATAGACTATCTTGGTTATCTGCCGCTCGACCAGAATGTGAAGGACGCGATAATCGCACAGAAAGGCTATATAGCGCTTTATCCCAACAGCAGCTTTTCAAAGCATCTCGGGCAGATAGGCAGAAAGTTGCTCGATCTGCCGCAGGGCACTGTAAAGGGCAATATTCAGTTTTTCCTGCGCAAGGCTTTGAGAGTCTGATGCAGCGGACTAAAATTTAATTGGACAGGGTCGGATAAAACATGGCAAAAATGACAAAAAAACAAAAAGAACAGGCTGTTGAACAGTTTCTGCCGCGCGTAAAGTATTACGCCAACAAATACGCGTTTTGTCTGCCAGCGGAGCTGAGTTCCGAAGACCTGGTTTCAGCCGGCATAGTAGGTCTGCTTGAGGCGATTGAGCGTTATGATCCTGCAATGAATACAACCCTTAGCACGTTTGCTGACTTCAGGATAAGGGGCGCGATGATAGATGAAGTCAGATCAATGCAGTGGGCATCCAAGGATGCCAGAAAAAAGCTCGAAGAGGTACGCAACGCCTACTCTGAAATGGAAAAGACCCTTAACAGGAGCGTTACTGATGAAGAGGTGGCTGAGAAGCTGAATATGCCTCTTGAAAACCTACACAAGACCCTTTCCATTGCAGGCACCATCAATATGGTCAGTATCGAAGACCTTGGATTCAACAAGGAAGGAGAAGCCCTGGATATACTCGAATGCATATCAAAAGAGGGAGAAAGGGATATCCTTGAAGAGCTGGACCTGAAGGAGATGAGAGACACCCTGGGTGCAGCAATAGATGAGCTTGCAGAGAAGGAGAGGCTTATAATATCGTTATACTATTATGACGAACTGACCATGAAGGAGATCGGAAAAGTCCTTGATATAAGCGAGTCGAGGGTATGCCAGCTGCATGGCAAGGCCCTCATAAAATTAAAGAGCACACTAAAAGAGTTTGTTTGTAAAGATTGATAAGTACCGTCCGATATATATATAACAATTAATTTAGGTTGATCCGAAGGAGAATTTATGGCCAGGCAATTGAAGAATCTCCTTAAAAAACTTTCGCACAAAGATCCGGCTGTAAGAAGAAGCGCAGCTGAGGAACTTTCAAATGGAGATGAAAGGGCTGTTTATCCGCTGATCAAGGCATTGAGTGATACAAATGCTGGCGTTCAGGATGCTGCCATGCGGTCGCTTATGGCTATAGGCGGAGAAACTACCGCTTACATGGTGATCCCGCTTCTGAGGGAAGGCACTTTCATACGAAATACTGCTTTAATAATACTCACCTCAATCGGTGAACACAGCGTGCCGCTTCTTTACAATCTTTTGAATGACAAGGATGATGATGTAAGAAAGTTCGGGCTTGATCTTATGGGAGAGATAAAGACCGGCGTTGATGTGAAGCTGGTTGTCCCTATGCTCAAGGACTCAAACCCCAATGTAAGGGCAGCTGCTGCCAAGACCATAGGCCTGCTCAACTACGCGGATGCTGTGCCTCAGTTGATCCAGGCTATCAATGATGAGGAGTGGGTCTGCTTCTCAGTCCTTGAATCGCTTGGTGAGATGAGGGCAGAGGATTCGGTTCCGGCAATCGGTGCGCTGCTCAATGATAATACAAGTCCTGCCGTGCGGTTTGCGGCTATAGAGGTGCTCGGCAATATTGGTTCAGGCAAGGCCATCCCATACCTGATGGGCTATCTTTCGGATGCTGACAGCGACGAGACAAACGCAATTATAAAAAGCATGATACAGATAGGCATTACTCCTGATATGGCTGATCTTACGGATCACCTGCTGGTGATGCTCCAAAAGAGCGATGATGAAGATCTGGAGATTACGCTCAGGGGTATTATTGACCTCAACTGCAAAGCTGCTGTGCGTGATCTTATCAACCTGGCCGGTTCTCTTGATATATCGATACTCGGCAATGAAGAAAAGGTCGAGCAGATACGCAATGCGATAAAAAACATAGATTCGGAAGATGAACTCCTTAAAATACTCGAGGATGATCAGACCCGGTATCGCGGCAGATCTCTTACGATAGGGCTTCTTGGCGAGATGAAGAGCGTAAAAGCGGTTCCTGCGATACTTAGGAATCTGAAAGACACCAGCAGGGATATGAGAAGGGCATCTGCAAAGGCGCTTGGTGACATTGGCTCGCACGAGAGTGTAGGCAGCCTGCTTGATGCTTCGCAGACTGATGCTGACGCTCATGTGCGAAAGGCTGCAATCCAGGCGCTCGGCAATATAGGCACACGCGAGGCGTTTGCTCCTCTTATGAGTCTGCTTGAGGTGGAGAAATACTTTGATGTGAAAGAAGAGATAGTAAAAGCCCTGATGATGATAGACCAGAAGGCGTTCATTGACGGCTTCGGTGTTTACAATAATTCCGTAAAAGAGATAACAGCCGGCATAGTCAGGGATGCTGATCTGCTTATACAGCTCGCCAATGATCCTGATGAGCGCGTAAAGATTGCTGCTGTCAAGGGACTCGGTTTTGTGACCGGACAACAGGCGGCAAACAGGCTGGTAGCCTTCCTGTCTGATACGAATCCTGAGATACGCAAGGCTGCTGTTGCAGGTCTCGGCAATGCTGGAATATGCTCGCAGGAGCTGATTTCAGCCCTTGATGACAAGGACCAGTGGGTCAGGTTCTATGCTGTCAAATCAGTCGCGCAGACATGTGATGACAGGGAACAGCTTGTGCATCTGATGTCAAAAATGCTTAATGACGAGTTCATACCCGTTGTTATGTCAGCCATAGATGCAATAAAAGAGATAGGTGGAGCAGAGGCATATGAAGCGCTGAGTCCGCTTGCGGAACATCCGAACGACGATATCAAAGAAAAGATAAGAGAGGCATTGGATACGATATGACTCCAGCGCTAACTGAAGAAGTCTTCAGACAACTCAGAGATTTCATATATGAAAAGAGCGGTATATTCATACCTGACAACAAAAAATATTTTCTTGAGAACAGGCTCGGCAGAAGAATTCAGGAGAAGAACCTCAAGTCATATGACGACTATCTCTACATACTCAAGTACGGAAATGATAAGCCTGAATACAACAAGCTCTTTGATATGGTCACCACCAACGAGACCTTTTTTTTCAGAGAGCCTCTTCAGTTTGAACTGCTCACAGGCGAACTGCTTACGCGGCTAAAGGCTGAGAATACAAAATCAGGCAGAAAGGACATCAAAATATGGTCTGCTGCCAGCTCAACCGGTGAAGAGGCCTACACAGTGGCAATTTTATTGAACGAGTCAATGGATATCAAACCGTTTACAGCAGACATATACGCCTCGGATATAAGTGACTCTGTACTGGCCTCGGCAAAAAATGCTCTTTACGGATCATACTCCATAAGAAACGTCCCTGAACAGTATCTGAAGAAATACTTTACGGACAATAACCAGCAGTATCAGCTTTCGCCTGCCATCAAAAAGATGGTCAAGTTTTCCAAGGTCAATCTCTTTGAAGAAAAGGATGTGAAAGCGCTGCGCGGCATGGATGTGGTTTTCTGCAGGAATGTACTCATTTATTTTGATGACAAGGCAAAGCAGAAGGTGGTCTCTCACCTTTACGATGCTCTAAGGCCCGGAGGTTATCTTATAATAGGCACATCAGAGAGCCTGCACAGCGTGACAAGAGCATTCAGACCTGTGGTTATTAATAAAGTGATTATATATCAGAAAGTGTAGTTACGAGGGGATGATATGAAGATTCTGATAGTTGATGACGACAAGACCACCAGAAAGCTGCTGACCCTGTATCTCAAGGCAAAGGGATATGAGGTTGTTGCCGCTGAAAACGGCCTTGAAGCAATGGAAAAGCTTGGCACGGAGAATGTGAATCTTGTGGTCAGTGACATGAACATGCCTTTTATGGACGGCATTGAGCTTGTGAAGAATATGCGCAATGATGCGGTACTGGCGGAAATGCCGGTAATAATGCTGACCACTGAAGCTGATGAAGAAGAGAAAAAGAGGGCATTTGAAGCCGGGGTCAACGACTATCTTGTCAAGCCTTCCAACGCAGAACAGATAACTGACAGCATAAAACGGATAATAAAACAGATTTTCAGCAAAGGGGGTGGAGCTGGTGTTTGATTTCAAGATAAAAGTTCTTGTTGTGGACGACTTTCCAACAATGAGGCGCATAGTCAAAAACCTGCTTAAACAGTTGGGGTTTGAGAACATAGATGAAGCTGAAGACGGCAATATGGCTCTCAACAAGATGAGAAGCACTACTTACGGACTCGTGGTCTCAGACTGGAACATGCCCAACATGGAGGGCATCGAGCTCCTGAGGAATGTGCGGGCTGACGCTGCGCTCAAGGATACTCCGTTTCTTATGGTCACTGCCGAGGCAGAGAAGGAGAAGGTTATTGAGGCTATTAAAGCGGGCGTGGACAACTATATAGTCAAACCGTTTACCGCTGAGATACTCAAAGAGAAGCTCGAGAAGATCGCTGATAAGAGAACTTCACTGAAAGCCGGGGGATAGCATGGCTGATGAGATGGATGAAATAATAAACGAATTCGTTACAGAGGCTGAAGAGACTCTCGAGCGGATTGACCCGTTATTTATTGAGCTTGAGACAAAGGGCTACAACAAGGATCTGCTGAATGAAATATTCCGCGGCATGCACACCCTTAAAGGCGCTGCAGGCTTTCTAGGTTTTCAGTCGATAGTTGATGTTGCTCACCGTTCTGAAAGCATAATGAAGAAGGTGCGCGATGGCGAGATTTCGATGACAACGCCATTGATGGATGTTATCCTCAAGAGTGTTGACGCCCTCAGGTTGTTGATCTCTCACATAAAGCTGAAAGACGGCGTTGATGAAGACGTATCAGCACTGCTTCAAGAGCAGGATTCTGCCCTTGAAGCAGCAACAAGCGGTGAGGCAGCGGTCGCTGAAAAACCTGCTGAAGCACCACCGGCAGCTGCTGCTGAACAGCCGAAAGAACCTGTTGTTGAAAAACCAGCTCCAGAGCCTCACAAGCCGGAACCTTCTGTTGTCCAGCCTCATCACGAGCCTGAACATGCAGCAGCGCATCCGCAGCAAAAGCCGCATGTCCAGACCATTACAGCTCCGGCTGCTGATGAAGCAGCAGCTCAGCAAACAGCCAAAGACAAAGATAAAGATGTTGTAGCAAACCTCAGAGTTGATGTAGCCAGAATAGACAAGGTTATGGACCTTGCAGGCGAAATAGTGCTCGCAAGAAACAGGCTGCTTAATATAGCTGCCAGACTCGATACCACCCATGCAGGTGATCCGCTTGTTGAAAATCTGAGCGAGACAACGGCATTTCTCGACAGAGTAACCTCTGACCTTCAGCTCGCGGTCATGAAGATGAGGATGCAGCCCATATCCAAGGTGTTCGGCAAGTTCCCCAGAATGGTCAGGGATATGTCCCGCAACCTTGGCAAGGACATAGACCTGGAGATATTCGGCGAAGATACAGAAGTGGACAAGAGCGTTATCGAGAATATCGGTGATCCGCTTGTTCATATAATCAGAAATTCAATTGACCATGGACTAGAGTTTTCTGATGACAGGGTTGCCAAAGGCAAACCTCCAAAGGGCAGGATAATAATAAGCGCATTCCAGAAGGGAACTCTTATTGTCATCGAGGTTATTGATGACGGCAAGGGAATTGATCTTGAGGTCGTAAAGAAAAAGGCCATAAGCAAAGGGCTTATCACAGAGGAAGAAGCCTTGAAGATGTCTGAGGATGCGATCATCAATCTGATATTCCTTCCAGGCTTTTCGACCAAAGAGGTATCCACTGAACTCAGCGGCAGGGGCGTTGGCATGGATGTGGTCAAGACCAATGTTGCCAAGCTAAACGGATATGTTGAGGTTATAACCAAAAAGGATGTGGGCAGCACCTTCAGAATAAGCCTGCCTCTGACCCTCGCAATTCTGCAGGCAATGATGATAAAGGTGGGCAACGAGGTGTACGCTGTGCCGCAGTCCATGGTTGAAGAGACCATAAGAATAAAGAAACAGGACATAAAAGACATAGCAGGGCAGAAGGTGCTCACAATACGCGAACGCGTGCTGCCCATGTACGACATGGCAGCAGTGCTCAATGTCAGAAAAGGTGTTGTAGAAGACAAAGACCACACATACATACTTGTGATGGTTGTCGGAGACAGACGATTCTGCATATCTGTTGACGAACTGCTCGGGCAGGAAGAGGTTGTGATCAAGACGATAAACGGTATTGATTCTGATGAATGCGGCATACTCGGAGCCACAATAACAGGCGATGGCACAGTGGTGCTGATAATCGACCTTGCTGTAATGGCGCGCGGACTGTTTGCCGCATCATCCAAATAAAGAGGAGACAGCATGCAATATATAGGCTTCATGATGAATTCGAACGAATACTCAATTCCTATTCTGAAGGTGCAGGAGATAGTAAATGTGCCTTCAGTTACCAAGCTGCCCCAGGCGCCGGATTATATAGAGGGTATAACCAATCTCAGGGGCAAGATCATTCCTGTGGTCAACCTCAAGAAGCTTGTCGGACTGCCTGGCGAGGGCGGCGACAAGGTTATAGTCATATCCAGCGGAAAGATCGTGTTCGGCATTCTGGTGGACAGCATCACAGGCGTGGTGGCTATTGAACAGTCTTTGATCGAGCCTGCTGAGAACTTCATGCAGTCCAACCTTGAACAGATCGAAGGAGTGGCGCGGGTTGATGACAAGCTCGTTGTGCTGCTCGATACAAAAAAACTCATACCTGTGGAAGATCTTAGCATGTTCGAAGATCAGGTTTTTGACTACAAGGAGATTGAGGGCAGCGACAAGCTGGAAGTAGTCAAGAAGATCGAGGGGGTTGGCGGTGAGGTGCTGGTCAAAGAAGTTGTAGATGCAAAGGCATTTTTCCAGAAGCAGGGCATGTCTGCTGATGACCCGAAGTATCAGATCGTAGAAAAGCTTGTCTCGTTTATGGATGCTGTAAACGGAAATGATTATGAGAAAGCTGACATCATGATACAGGACATACTCAAATCAGGTCAGTCCGACCTGTTTAAAGAGGTGGGCAGGATAACAAGAAAACTGCATGATTCCATAAGGAGCTTCAAGGAGGCCCTTGATCCAAAACTCAAGGACATGGCTGTAACTGAAATGCCTAATGCAGTGGACAAGCTCCAGTTCGTCATAACAAAGACAGAAGAGGCTGCAAACAAGACCATGGAGATTGTCGAGACACATATTCTTTCCATGGACGAACTGGCCGGTCATATCAGAAACCTTCAGGGGCCTGATGAGTCAGTTGCATATCTGAAGGACTTCAAGAACAAGTTTGAGGACAATCTTACGGAGATTCTTACTACGCAATCATTTCAGGATATAACTGGCCAGACGATAAAGAAGGTGATAAAGCTGGTTGGAGACATAGAAGAAGAGCTTGTAAAAATGATAACCACATTCGGCTTCAAGATGGACAGCGCAGTAAAAGGCGCTGTTGCAGGAGAGGCAGAAAAAGTGTCACAGGAAGATGTTGACGACCTGTTGAAGGAACTGGGGTTCTGAACGAATGGTAAAGGTTCTTATTGTAGATGACTCAGCATTCATGAGAAATGCCATCTCATCGATGCTGTCGTCTGATCACGAAATCAATATAGTAGGCACTGCCAAGGATGGGCTTGAGGCGATAGAGAAAGTCGCGCTCCTGAAGCCGGACCTGGTTACTCTTGATATAGAGATGCCGAGGATGGATGGACTGACTGCGCTGAAGCATATTATGGAGAAGACTCCTGTACCTGTAATCATGCTGAGTTCTCTTACGGTTGAAGGCGCAAAAGAGACACTCGATGCATTTGATCTTGGAGCAGTGGACTTTATTCCAAAGAACCTCTCTGATCTTTCGGTCAATATAGTCAAGATCAAGGAGTCTCTCATTGAGAAGGTAAAGCATCTTGCAAAACGCGGGGTAGTACGGCGCAAGCCGCGTCCTGTGTCAGCTGGCGTTGAGTCTGCACCAAAACCGGAACTAAAAGTCAGATCAACCGGCGAACGCAAGGTGACGCTTGTATCCATAGGCACATCCACAGGAGGGCCCAAGGCGCTTCAGGAGATAATTCCGCATCTTCCAAAGGATTTCCCGATTCCTATTGTTATAGCGCAGCATATGCCTGCAAACTTTACCGGACCGTTTGCTGAGCGCCTGAATCAGCTCAGCAACATTACGGTTAAGGAAGCAGAGGACGGAGAGTCCCTTAAGCCAGGAGTTGCACTGATCGCACCCGGCTGGGGGCATATGAGGGTGCAGCGCGTGCGCGGCATTGAGACAACAGTGCATATAACCCCGGGCAGCAAGGAGGAGTATATATACAGGCCGTCTGTTGATGCGCTCATGCTTTCTGTAGCGGAATTTTTCCCTGGCAGGGCATTAGGCGTTATCCTGACCGGCATGGGCGCTGACGGAGCAAAGGGACTTGCTGCGATGAAGAGTACCGGTTCAAGGGTTTTTGCGCAGAATGAAGAGACATGCGTGGTGTACGGCATGCCCAAGGCTGTTGTGGATGCCGGCACTGCGGACAAGATACTTGCATTGGAAGATATTGCAGGTGAGATAGTTAACTCGGTATAGATAAAATAATTTTCGTATTATTCCTCAGGAGGGAACATGAAGATCAGCAGGCAGCTCCAGATTGTTATAGTACTTTTATTGATTTTCCCGCTTATCAATGTACTCTTTGTTTTCTGGCAGCTCGATATGAAAGACGATGGGAAGGTTGTGAACTATTCAGGCATAGTCCGGGGTGCCACCCAGAGAATTGTAAAGCTTGAAATGTCGGGTCAGCCGCAGGACAAACTTATTGCAAAACTCGACAGCATTATTGCCGGACTTATGGAAGGCAACAAGGAACTCGGACTTCCAAAAGCCAAGGACGAGACTTTTCTTTCGAGCATGAAAGAGGTGAAAACATATTGGGACAAGCTCAAACAGGACGTGATGAATGCAAGGCAGAAGCCGGAGCTGAAACCGGAGCTTCTCAAGGATAGCGAGGCTTATTTCGATCTGACAAACAAGGCGGTTTCTGCTGCTGAGGCATATTCAGAGAAAAAGGCAGGCAGACTCGGATACATGGCAGTTATCCTCTTCTTGCTCAACCTTGCTGTTGTTTGTTTTATCTGGCTCAAGAGCAGATCGAACATATCAAGGCCACTTGCTGACATAGAGGCAAAGATATCAAAAATCTCCTCAGGCGATCTGCGTGTAACTGTTGATTATTCAAAAAATGACGAGATAGGCTCCATGGCTGGAAGCGTCAGAAGGATGGTTTCTTCATTCCAGTCTCTCATCAAGGCGATGTTCTCGTCATCAGAGAGCGTGGGCAGTGTTGTTTCTCTTCTTAGCGCAAAGGGGGCTGATGCTGCAGAAAAGGCAAAGCACCAGGCAATGCAGGCATCCAATATCGCAACAGCTGCTGAAGAGATGAACCATACCATAGGCGATATTGCCAGAAACGCGTCAGTTGCATCAGATACATCAGGCCAGGCAATGGAGACAGCCAAGCAGGGGCAGAAGATTGCTGACGGCGCTGTAGAGACTGTAAACAGGGTCTATACATCCACGATCGAACTCGCCACAATGGTTGAAAAGCTGAATAACAGGGTGGGCGAGATCGGAGAGATAATTACAGTGATCAATGACATTGCAGACCAGACCAACCTCCTTGCGCTCAATGCTGCAATAGAAGCTGCAAGGGCAGGAGAACAGGGCCGGGGATTTGCAGTTGTTGCGGATGAGGTGAGAAAGCTGGCCGAACGCACAATAAAGGCAACTGCGGAGATATCTGACAAGATAGGTTCTGTGCAGGCAGAATCCGAACAGACTGCAAAATCCATGTCAGATGCATCCAGTGAAGTCACAAAGGCAACTGAATTTATCAAAGAGGTGGGAGTATCTCTTAACCATATAGTAAATGAAGTGCAGAAGGTGAGAGACCAGATCACCCAGATAGCTACTGCGGTCGAACAGCAGTCAGCAACCTCTTCAGAGGTTGCTGAGAATACAGAGCAGACACTCGCAACAGCCAAGCAGATAGAAACTCTGTCCGTAGAAGTTGTGGAAGAGGTTAAATCTCTTGCAAGCGTTGCTGAAAAGCTCAAAAATACAGCCAACGAATTCAAAGCATAAAGCTGTTTCTGAGAGATGGCAAAAATACTTATCATCGATGATGAAGAGATGGTGAGCGAACTGCTCACCATCTTTCTTTCCCGTCTAGGACATAACGCAGTCTCAGCCATATCATATTCAGAGGCTGAGGAGATATACCGCAAAGAGAAGTTTGACGCTGTATTTTGCGATTACAAAATGCCTGAATGTTCCGGTATGGACGCCTATATCAACCTGAAGTCTCTTTCACCTGGCAACAGGTTGAGATTCGCGCTTGTTACCGGTACTGTAGTGGATCAATCCCTTATGAAGTTTATGAAGAATGAAAATATCGCTTATTTGATGAAGCCCTTTACCGGAGATGATATAAAACGCCTGGTTGAGTTGTTATCATTATGATGCAGAATAATTCAATAGAAAAACTTATACTAGACACCGTTGACCTGCCGAGTCTGCCGCCGGTTGCATCCAAGGTGCTCCAGCTGATGAACAGGGATGGCTCCTCTGTAAGCGAGCTTGAGGACCTGATAGCAAAAGACCAGTCATTCTCCACCAGATTGCTCAGGGTGGCCAATTCTCCGTATTACGGCAGGGGCAGGGCAATTGACACAATATCATCCGCAATCATCATGATAGGCTTCAATACAATGAAGACTCTTGTTGTTGCAGCTTCAATAAAAGATATGCACAGCAGATTCGGACTGTTCGAGAAGAAGCTGTGGGAACACAGCCTTGGTGTTTCTATTGCAGCATCCATGATAGCCAAAAAAACAAGACTTGTGCATGCTGAAGAGGCGATGGTAGCCGGACTGCTTCATGATGTAGGCAAGACAGTGCTTAACAACAACCTGCCTGACAAATATGTGCTGGTTGTTGAAAGGGTGTTTGAAGAAGGCATCCCTTTTATATCTGTTGAGACGGAAATGCTCGGCTATAACCACTGCAATGTCGGAGGTCTTATAGCCAGAAAATGGAAGCTGCCAAAGGGGCTGGAGGTGGTGATAGAGTATCATCATTCCGAGGAGATGCCTGTGCTGGATGACAGCAGCCATGAGGTTATGTGCAATGTGGTCAAGGTGGCTGATGCGCTCTGTCTTAACCTTGGTATAGGCTTCCAGCTCTCCAAAGAAATACCTGACATAGATATACAGGCAATTGGCCTCACAAAAGAGGGATTGGATGCCATAGGCGCTGAGGTTGAGACTGCTTTAGAAGAGCAGATGGCAGAGCTTCTGGCGGTTTAGCCGTCAGGGGTATTAAATATTTAGCAGTATTTCAACGATAAATAATTATGGCAGCTGATGAAGGCATAAAAGGGGTATCAGGCATAGCAATATCTGCCGGCACACGCAGGGGACATGCATTCCCGATAGTCAGACTTGCACGCAAACCAAAGGTAACAGACCTGCATAAAGAATCTATGGAAGAAGTTAAGGAAAACCCTGAAAAACATCCTGAGGAAAAATCAGAGGGTGTGGACATAACGGTATAATTTTCCTTTAAGCAGGAAATTTTTTCCTCAGGATATTTATCCGTAAGCAGTGACTCCCTGATCAAAGCTGTTATTCATCTGAATCCTGATCGTTTTTTCCTCAAAACCGCCAGAATCCCCTTAAATCTTTATGTTTTTTACCGTAAAATTAGCCGGTTTCGCCATTGTACTTACGCTTACTGAATTTGGCACCCGCCTTGCTTATAGAATGTCAAAAGGAGGGTTCATGTACAAAGGCGCATATGTAGCTTTAACCGGAGCGATACTAAGAAGCCACGAGATGGACAATGTGGCAAACAATATTTCAAATGTAAATACCGCTGGATACAAGAGAAGTTCGTTCGCATCAAATATGTACTCGATTATGCAGGATATGAATCGTCCTGCTACTGCTGCTTATCCTGATGCCAGGGCAATGGCATACTACGGAGACTTCAAGATAGACCAGGCCCAGGGCACAATCAAGACAACAGGCAATACATTTGATCTGGCTATTTCCGGGGGCGGGTATTTCAGCGTTCAGGACAGCAACGGTACATACTATACAAGAAACGGGGTATTCACCATGGACCGCAACGGAGCGCTTATGAATGAAAGCGGCCAAAAGGTGCTCGACGCTGCAAACAAGCCAATAATCATACCAAGGGATGATCCGTCAGCAAAGATAAACATAGCAAGAGACGGCAGTATTTATTCGAACGGCACTCTTGCTGGAAAGATCAAGGTGGTCAACCTCTCAAATCCAGAACATATCGGTGGCACTCTTTACAAGGGAACAGAGGCGGGTGCCTCAAAGGCAGACGTGCTTCAGGGAGCAGTAGAGCAGTCCAATGTTAATGGCGTTAGAGAAATGATAGGTATGATTACTGCTTCAAGAAATATTGAGTCTGCAATAAAAATGATAAAAAATTTTGATGATCTGTCCCAGAGAGTTGTGAATGAACTGGGCAAGGTAAGATAACAAAAGGACAGGGGGAAATATGATAAGGTCATTGTTTACAGCAGCAACAGGAATGCACGCTCAGCAGTTGAATGTTGATGTAATCTCAAACAACCTGGCCAACGTAAACACAGTTGGTTTTAAAAGAAGCAGGGCTGACTTTCAGGACCTGCTCTACCAGAACCTGCGAAATCCAGGTGCGCCGTCAGCTGAGGGTGTGCAGATACCGGTCGGCATACAGGTGGGTCTCGGCGTAAAACCTGCTTCTGTGCAGAAGCTCTTTACCCAGGGAGATTTTCTCAATACCGGCAATAACCTTGATATGGTTATAGAGGGAGACGGGTTTTTTCAGGTGACAATGCCAGATGGAACCATTTCATATACAAGGGCCGGTTCTTTCAAGCTCGATAAAGACGGCAGGATAGTGAACCCTGACGGTTATCCTATGGAGCCTGCCATATCAGTGCCTTCGGATGCTACAAATATAACAATAGGCACAGACGGCAAGATAACAGTTCTTCAGGCAGGTAATACAACACCGGTTGAGATCGGCACAATAGAGCTGGCAAGGTTTATAAATCCGGCAGGTCTGCTTGCTGTCGGCAAAAACCTTTTTACTGTTACTGACGCATCAGGCGACGCCATAACCGGAACGCCCGGCACAGAGGGCAGAGGCACTATAAACCAGGGTATTCTGGAGTCGTCGAATGTGAACGTGGTCGAAGAACTTGCAAATCTGATAATCGCGCAGAGGGCATTTGACCTGAACTCAAAGGCTGTCCAGACATCGGATGAGATGCTCCAGACAGTTGCTGCACTAAGGAGATAAGCAGATGAAGCACGCATCAATTAAAAGATTTCCTCTGATGATGTTCTGCGTTATGGCAGTTTGCTCGGTAATGCTGTTCTGCCGTACTGCTCTTGCAGCTGAGGCTGAGATAGATCCGGCACTGGGCAGCCTGCTTGTCAAGGAGATATCAAAGTCCATTGGAGAGAATCCGGAGATTGTCAGTGTAAGGATTGTAAAAGGCTACGATTTTAACAATAGCCCTGGAAAGGTTGAGTTCAGATCAGTTACGCCAATGGTGTATGCAGGGAAGAGCAGATTTACAACAACAGTTTATATCAAGGACAAAAAAGGGATATCCGCAGAGTCAGTGATCGAGGTTGTCTATGACGTGCTTGTTGATGTGTATGTGGCTTCAAAATACATTCAGCGCGGCAACACAGTAGCTGATGAGGATTTCTATGCTGTAAAACAGAAAAAATCAAGGCTTTCCAGGTCCGTTGCGCTCGACAAATCAGATATAACAGGGAAGATAGCAAAATCCTCGATCAATGAGGGATCTGTAATACTTACTGACTATCTGACCAGTCACCTAACCTTCAAAAGGGGGCATAAGGTGAATGTGGTAGTCGAGGGTGCAAATATGCAGCTCTCATCTTCAGGCGTACTAAAGGCCAATGCTGTGCTGGGCGGAACCGCAACAGTACAGTGCGAATCATCCAAAAAAGAGGTTACCGGCGTATTGGTATCGCCAACTACAGTGAGGATAAAGATATGAAAAATTCTTCCATGATATGTTCAGTCATTTTTGCAGCATCATGCTTCATTGCATTGCAGGGCTGCTCCGGGTTGAAGGATGCACGGGATATCAAAGAGGCTCCTATGCCTCCAAAGTATGTTGAAACAAAACAGCCTGAACATGCAGTAACCGAAGGTTCTTTGTGGAAGGCATCTACAGCATCTTTTTATGAGGACAGAAAGGCCAAAAGAGTCAATGATCTGGTCACTATTATCATTAACGAAAGCTCTACTGCGTCAAAAAAGGCTACAACAAATTCAGCAAGAAACTCGGATGCCAATTACGGATTGAGCAATATCTTCGGCATGGCTACTGATTTTGGCATCCAGAAGTATCCGTTCATCAACGGGCTGTATAAAGGCACAAACAATGTGTTTACACCATCGGCAAGCGGTACGGCAACATCGGATTTTAAAGGCACTGGAGACACAAGCAGGCAGGGTAAACTTGTTGGCACAATTACTGCAAAGGTTATAGAGGTGCTGCCTAACCAGAATATGGTTCTTGAATCGAGAAAGGAAGTTATTGTGAACAATGAAAAGGAGATACTGGTGCTCAGGGGCATAATCAGGCCTGATGACATAACACCCAACAACACGATCCTTTCACAATATGTTGCAGATGCACAGATATATCTGGTTGGCGACGGGGTGCTGGATGACAAGCAGTCACAGGGATGGCTTGTCAGATTGCTTGATAAGATTTGGCCGTTTTAATTACGAGAAACAAAAAGGGTGAAACAATGAGACCTTTAAGAGCATCAAATCAGAGCCTTGACGGATTGGCAGTGATTCTTGCGGTTTTCATGTGTATTGCATGGATAGCTGCTCCAACTGTTGTCTATGCTGAACGCATAAAGGATGTGGCAACATTTTCAGGCATCAGGGAAAACGAGCTGATCGGATACGGTATTGTGGTTGGGCTTAACGGCACAGGCGACAAGGACGGTACATACATATTTCAGCCTTTTGCCAATATGCTCACAAGGATGGGGGTTAATGTAAATCCTGCTGACATAAAAGGCAAGACCAAGAATATAGCGGCAGTGATAGTTACGGCCAAGCTCCAGACAATGACAAAGCCCGGATCAAAAGTGGATGTACAGGTATCGTCAATCGGTGATGCAAAGAGTCTCCAGGGCGGTACGTTGCTTATGACCCCATTAAAAGGCCCTGACAATCAGGTGTATGCGCTTGCACAGGGAGCAGTCTCGATCGGTGGGTTCGTAGCCGGAGGCGCAGGGGCGCAGACAATCAAGAATCATCCAAATGCCGGGTTAATACCAAATGGCGCGATAGTTGAGAAAGAGGTTCCGATACAGCTGAGCAGGAAGAGACATCTTGAGCTGATCACAGGGGTGCAGGATTTTACAACAACAAAAAGGATAGCTGAGAAGATAAACAGGGATATGAATATTGAAGTTGCAAAGGCTGAGGGGCCTTCATCAGTTTCGATAAATGTGCCGGAGGCATATGCTGAGAAGATAGTGGAATTCATGTCCAGGATTGAGCTGATGGAGGTTGAGGTTGATGCGCCTGCAAAAGTTGTTGTTAATGAAAGAACAGGTACTATCGTAATGGGTGAGAATGTGAAGATATCTCCGATTGCACTGGCGCATGGTGCGCTCACTATCGAGATTAAAACCGAAGTAGCTGTTTCGCAGCCATTGCCGCTTGCTCCAAAAGGCGCTGAAACAGTTGTTGTGCCCAAAACCGAAGTAAAGGCAGAAGAGAAGAAGGCTGCTCTTACAGAGGTAAAAGGAGCTACTATCGGAGAGCTCGTGAAGGGACTTAATGCACTGGGTGTCTCTCCAAAGGACCTTATAGCTATACTTCAGGCGATAAAGGCATCCGGAAGCCTTAAAGCAGAACTGGTGATAATGTGAATAATTCTCTTGATATAATGGGCATGACATCTTTATCAAGTTCAACAGAACTTGAATCAGCAAAGGTTTCTGCCCAGTATCAAAGCCTTAAAAAAGTTGAGGGTCTGAATAAGAGTTCAGATCCTCAGACTTTTGCAAAGGACATAGAAAGAGTCTTTTTAAATGAGCTTCTTAAAGTAATGCTTGAGCAAACAGAGTTAGGCAAGAACAAGACGATCTCCACATACCTGCCGGTTTTTACTGAGCAGATGGCCAAGGATTTTAGTCAGAAGGGTATAGGGATCAGCGAATTTTTCCTCAACAACCCTGGTGTTCAAAAACTGTTTAAGTCAAATGAAAATGCATTGCCAGCAGAGAATCAATCAATAAAAATTGAAAATATTGATAAGTCTGATAAAACAACGGATAATGGTCCGGAATTTCAACTGCCACTTGATAAAAAGTCACGTATTTCATCAAGCTTTGGGTATAGAACAGACCCATTTACAGGCAAGACAAAAATACATAATGGAATTGATATTCCAATGCCTGAGGGCACACCGGTAATGCCTGCTTCAGATGGCAGGGTTGTTTTTAGCGGTGAAAAAGGTGGTTATGGCAAAACGGTTGTTATATATCATGAAAATGGCTTTATGAGCATTTACGCACATAACTCCCAAAATCTGGTAAAAGAGGGAGATGTTGTTGATAAAAATACAAAAATAGCTCTTTCCGGATCAACTGGAAGGTCTACTGGGCCACATCTTCATTTTGAGGTTAGGCAGGATGGTACGCCCTTAAACCCGCTCAAGGCAGCTACGGCCTATGCAAAAGCAGCTGAACTTGAGCAGTCAACGGCCAAGGGTTAATTTTTTGAACGCATCCACGATAATATAATAGATTCTATTATATGGAGGTACAGAGATGAAGATCACAGATGCCGTATCAAATGTTCAGGATCCCAACTTTCAGAACCCTGACAAGTCAGCAGTAAAGGCTCAGCAGCCGCAGCAGGCTGAGGCAGTGCGAAGAGAAGATCAGGTTACTGTTTCGGATCGCGCAAAGGAGATATCCAGGCTCAGGACAGAGGTCAATAACATCCCTGATGTCAGGACAGACAAGGTTAATGAAGTGAAAAATGCCATAAGCACAAACACATATAATGTTAAAGGTGAAGCTGTGGCAGGCAAGTTTATCAAGGAGGCCTTGATTGACTCAATTGTATGACGAACTTCTCTCTGTTTTGGAGCATGAGTTCGTTCTCTGCAATGAAATGCTTGAGCTGCTCGGAAAAGAGCAGGAGGTTATTCTGTCGCTTAATGCAACAGCGATTGAGGAACTAATGAATAAAAAGATGAATGTTACTAACAGGCTTAAAGAGTCGGATCACAAACGCGAGTCATTGCTGAGCCAGCTCGGCCATCCGAACAAGACTATTTCATATCTTGCAGAGGTGTCTGAGCCGCAATACAAGAGCAGTTTCTCAGTGCTGGCTGAAAAATTTGCCAGGGTTGTATCTGACATGACCGAGCTCAATAAGCTTAACGGCAGACTGATCAAACGTACGCTTTTTCATCTGCAGGGCTCAGCCTCTTTTCTGGCTGGCTTCAATGTGACAGGCAGCGCAGGACTGTCAGTGGAGGCTTAGATGGCTATTTCAGGACTGTTTGACATCGGAAAGACAGCACTTCTTACCACAAGGAGGGCGCTCGATACAGTAGGGAACAATATCGCAAATGCATCCACGCCTGGCTATTCAAGGCAGGAGGTTGTACTTGAGAATATACCCTCTGGTGTGTTTTCACGAGTAGGATTGTCAGGCAGAGGAGTCAGAATTTCTGATATTCAGAGGATGTACTCGTCATTTGTAAACTTGCAGATGAGAAACGAATCTTCACTGCTTTCTTACTATGACACATACAATAATCTTATAACACAGCTTGAAGATGTATTTAACGAGTCTTCTGATTACGGCATCTCGCCTTCGATCAATTCATTTTTCAATGCATGGGATGAGGTGTCGCAATATCCGGACGGGTATGCCCAGAGGGCACAGCTGCTACAGCAGGCAGAGACCATGACAGTCAGGATAAACCAGGCTTCAAACACGCTCACAAACCAGAGGAGCGAAATATTAAAAAGCACCAAGGAATTGGTTGATACGGCAAATACATATCTGAGCCAGTTGAACGACCTTAATGAAAAGATAGCAGCATCTCCAGGAGCGCTTGATCTTAAGGATCAGAGAGACTATACGCTCGAACAGTTGAATAAAATAATGAATGTTACATCTTACGAAGACAATTCAGGCAGGTATGCTGTGTTGATAGGAGGCACGCCGCTTGTTGACGGGGGCAAGGTCTATGATATAAAGGTTGAACTTGCCGGATCAGGCTCCATGCGGGTATCTGTTGAGCTGCCTACAGGCGACTCTGATATAACCAGCACGATAACCAGCGGCCAGCTCAAGGCAAATCTGCAGATGCGCGATACGGTTATACCTAATTATCTGACCAAGCTTAATGCCATGGCTATAAATATTACGGATCAGGTTAATTACTATCACAGGCAGGGCTATGGCCTTGACTCATCCACCAATAATAATTTTTTCAACAACCTGTACACAATAGGAGACAGTTCAGCCAGCGGCGCGATGTCTTCTGTAAAGATAGATTCTACTACAATATACGGACAGAATACCGGAAAGATATATCAGGTAGATTACAACACCACCGGAGGCGCAGGTTACCAGCAGGAGGGCGCATCAGGAGTATACTGGCGGGTGAGGGAATCATCCGATGATGGAACAACATGGAGTGACATACCGGCTGCATCTGTTGCTTTGAACGCTGATACATCAACAACTCCTGACTTCAGAACCCTTACATTTAATGGAATACAGGTAAGGGTAGACGGTGATCAGGCAAACCTGGCTGCTGACACGAGCGGTTCTTTCAATGTTTCTATCAGTGCAAATGCTGCATCAGAAATGGGTGTTGCACTCATAAACCCTAACAAAATAGCCGCGGCTACAAACTCAGCGCTTCTGCCCGGCGACAATACCAATGCCAAAACGATTGCAGGACTTTTTAGCCAGACCTTTATGGAGGGCAGTACAATAACAGATTTTTACACCTCTATAGTTACAGCGGTCGGCACAGACTCAGCTGCATCTGCCGGCAATCTTAAATTCCAGAATGGACTCGTAAAAGAGCTGGAGACGAGAAGACAGGATGTCTCTGGCGTAAGTCTTGATGAAGAGGCAGCCAAGCTGCTCAATTATCAAAGGTCGTATGAGGCTGCTGCAAAGATGATCACGGTAGCTGATGAACTTTTTCAGACTTTATTAGGCATGACAGGGAGGTAATGTATGCGTATCACGACAAGGATGTTTTATGACAATTTTCTGGCCGGTATGAATACCAATCTTCAGGCGATTGTTGATGCAAGTGAACAGATATCGTCGGGGAAAAGAGTAAACAAGCCTTCCGATGATCCTCTGGCAATGTCGAGGATTATTGGCTACAAGACGGAAACCTCACAGATCACCCAGTATAAAAGAGGCATCAATACTGCAAAAGACAGCCTTGAAACAATGGATTCAACATTGACTACGCTTTCGAGTGTTCTGTCAAGGGCCAAAGAACTGGCTGTCAAGGGAGCATCAGGCACTGAAACAGCACAATCACGCGCGATAATGGCTCAGGAGGCTGATGTTATTTTGCAGGAAGCCATAGGTCTGGCAAACACCAGGGTGGGCAACAGGTATATATTTGCGGGTTATCAGTCAAACACAGCGCCGATTGATTCTACAGGGGCTTTTGCAACAGACTCCAATAGCGTAAAAATCAATATAGGCGACAATATAGATATCAGCCTTAACATGCCCGCGAATGAGCTTTTTAACGATTCAACAGCACTGCCAGCAAACATCAATACAAATGCTGCCAACGGCCAGTATGTGCTGAAGGCATTGAACTATCTCAAACAGACACTGGCTGATCCAAATGCAACCACGCAGAATCTTCAGGATTCGATCGGGTATATCGACGGTGTGTCAGATGTGCTGTCGCAGAAAATGGGTGAAGTGGGCGCAAAGCTCAACAAGGTTACAAATATTGCTGATTTTCTTGATGACAGACAATTTAATGTTACCAAATATCTGTCAACTGACCAGAGCGCTGATGTGGCAACTCTTGTGACCCAGATAGCTCAGCGCCAGACATCTTTGGAGGGGCTGAGACAGGTTACAACACAATTTTTGTCAACCAATCTTTTCAGCTTCCTGGGCTGAGACTGAAATGCTCGTACTTACCAGGAAGCAGGGACAGCTTATAAATATCGGCGATGACATCAGGATCAAAATTGTCGAGATCGGACAGAACTTTGTGAGGCTTGGCATTGAAGCTCCAAAAGAGATGCCTGTGTATCGTGAAGAGCTTTACGAAAAACTAAAACAGCTCAACAAGGAAGCATCGCAGCTTGATATTGAAAAACTGAAAGACTTTCTCGAAATAAAAGAAGACTGACAGGGGAGCAAATGAAAATACAGACAACAAGGTTCGGTGAGATTGAGATAGGTGAAGACAAGCTGCTTGATTTTGCGTCAGGCATACCGGGCTTCAGCGACCTTACAAAGTTTGTGATTCTCGAGTACAAGGATCCTGTCAGCTGGCTCCAGTCCACGGAGAATCCTGAAGTGGCTTTTATCATATCAGATCCATTTCAGCTGTTCCCGGCCTATAGTCTCAAACTGAGCGATGATGTGCTCAAATTCCTGAATATAACCGACAGCTCAGAGGCGCTCGTTTTTGTCATTCTGTCTGTTTCCGACAGTGTTCTTTCAGCAAATCTGAGAGCGCCGATTCTTGTAAATACAAAATCCCGTATGGCGGCCCAGCTCATTGTTGATGATGAAAGGCTGTCATTCAAAACTCCGGTGCCTGCTGTAAACAAAAAATAGCAGATCAAGTAGCACTCATCAGTAAAAATCTTTTTTTCAATCTTTGAAAAAAAGAGAGTGACATGTTATTTTAAAAATAAAAATCAAGGAGACATATCTTTAGATGAAGCGTGTGCCAATGACCCCGGACGGTTACCAGAAACTCAAGGAAGAACTCGACAGGCTGCTCAAGGTGGAGCGGCCGAAAAATATACAGGACATTGCCGAAGCCAGAGCGCACGGCGACCTGTCTGAAAATGCGGAGTATCATGCTGCCCGCGAGAGGCAGTCTTTCATAGAGGGCAGAATACAGGAACTCCAGTCGAAGATATCTCTTGCTGATGTTATAGATCCGGCACGGCTGAATATGTCGCGGGTTGCGTTTGGCGCAAAGGTTAAAGTCTATGATATCGGCGCTGAAGAGGAGTTTGAGTTTGTGCTTGTCGGCCCTGACGAGGCAGATGTGAAGGCAGGTAAAATATCAATATCCTCTCCGGTAGGCAAGGCGCTTATCGGCAAAGAGGTGGGCGACACTGCAAGTGTAAAGGCTCCGGCAAGAACCATAGAGTATGAAATACAGGAGATAACCTTTGAGCAGATTCTTTAAGGCAGAGATAACAGGAGTTAAACTGCTTAACGCAGACTTCTGCATACTCGATATAAAACCGCAGGGCAGCCATGACACTCCTCTGCCAGGCCAGTTTTATATGCTTCAGTCAATAAGCTGCTATGATCCACTGCTCAAGAGGCCTTTCAGCATATTCAGATCAACGGATGACACTCTCAGTTTTCTCTTCAGAATACGCGGCAAGGCAACACAGATACTGAGCAGGCTCAATACCGGAGATGTGATTGATGTTATCGGCCCGCTCGGCAGCAGTTATCCTGAGCCTGAGGGTGATTTTGTTGCAGTGGCCGGAGGCGTTGGTGTTGCATCACTCTACAATCTGATCGAAAAATACAAAGGCAGGGCGCACTTCTTTTACGGAGCAAAGACAAAAGAAGAGCTTGTGCTTGTGGATAACATCAGGTCCCTCTCAAAGGAGCTTACTCTTGTGACCCAGGACTGCTCATGCGGTGTGGGCGGACTTGTTACAGATGCATGCGCGGATGCGATTTGCGTGACTGATTCAATGTTAAAAGGCCTGCATGTTTATGCCTGCGGACCAAATCCGATGTTAAAGGCGCTGAATACCAGACTGGCTGGAAAAGGCGTAAACTGTTATGTGTCACTCGAGGAAAATATGGCGTGCGGCGTTGGCGCATGTCTTGGGTGTGTTGTAAAAGGCATTAATGAATACAAGCGGGTCTGCAAAGAGGGGCCTGTTTTTTCGATGGATGAAATACAATGGTGAATCTTGCTGTTAACATAGGCGGACTTAAACTCCCAAATCCTGTTGTGACAGCATCAGGCACTTTTGGATACGGACAGGAATACTCTGAATTTTTTGATATAGAAAAACTCGGCGCAATTGTTGTAAAGGGGCTTTCATATTCGCCGCGCCAGGGCAATCCTCCTCCCAGATTGGTTGAGACGCCTGCCGGCATGTTAAATGCCATCGGCCTGCAAAATATTGGTGTAGAGACTTTTATAAAGGATAAACTGCCGTATCTGCGCACCCTTAAGCTTAATGTCATAGCCAACTTCTTTGGCGACAGCATTGATGAATATGTTATGGCAGCTGAAGCCCTCACCAAAGCCGGCGGAGTGCATGGTCTTGAGATGAACATTTCCTGCCCGAACAAAAAAGCAGGCTGGATAGTATTCGGCACAGATCCGGCTGTTATGAAGGATGTGGTCACAGCAGTAAGAAAGGCCACTGACCTGCCGCTTATAGTAAAGCTCTCGCCGAATGTTACAGACATAGGCCTTATGGCAAAGGTTGCTGAGGACTGCGGTGCTGATGCAGTCTCCCTGATTAACACCATTACAGGCATGTGCATAGATATAAACAGCAGAAGGTCAAAGCTGGCGAATGTGACCGGCGGGCTTTCCGGCCCTGCCATACGGCCCATTGCAGTGAGAATGGTATGGGAGGTTCATAAAGCCGTGATGATCCCGATAATAGGAATGGGGGGCATCATGACAGCTCAGGACGCCCTGGAGTTTATGATCGCAGGAGCATCAGCCGTATCCGTAGGCACTGCGAACTTTATAAACCCTCAGGCTGTTATTGAGATAATATCCGGCATGGAAGATTATCTTAAGGAACATGGTATAGCAAACATAAATGAGATTATCGGAAGTCTCAAAACATAGGACAGTTCAGAAACCCTCCGGCATAGTCACCCTCACAACAGACTTCGGCCATTCAGACTGTTTTGCAGCAGAGATGAAAGGCGTAATACTCAGCATATCTCCTGATTCAAGACTCGTTGATGTAACCCATCATATAGAAAGACATGCAGTACGGCATGCAGCCATTGTTATTGATTCAGCTTCAGCATATTTCCCAAAAGGCACAGTGCATGTTGTTGTAGTTGATCCTGGTGTCGGCTCATCAAGAAGGCCGATCGCGATCAAGGCAGGAGGCAGTTATTTTATCGGCCCGGACAATGGCGTTTTTTCCAAAATACTTGCGCGAACAGCAAGGCCAGCACTGCATCAGATCACAAACAAAAAATATGTGCTTACGTTTGACAGCTCCACGTTTTACGGAAGAGATGTGTTCGGTCCTGTTGCTGCTCACCTGGCCAATGGATTAGATATCAAAGAACTGGGAAAAAGGATAACAGACCCTATAATGATCGATTTCAACGCTCCGTTTGAAGACAATGGTGTGATATCAGGCGAGATCGAGTATGTTGACGGCTTTGGCAATGCAATATCCAACATAAAGTGCAAAGGCTGCGAGTTCTTTGAAACAATCTCCGCTGTGCTTGTGGATGATATACCGGTCGTTCCGATGAAATGTTATGCTGAGGCAGAGGAGGGCAGCCTCTCGTGCCTCGTGAACAGTTCCGGCTGTCTCGAATTTTTTGTGAACCAATACAGTGCTGCAAAGATGTTTGACCTGCGCATCGGGTCTGTTGTTAAACTCATTAAGAAATAACTCTCCAGGTCATTTTAATCAGTGTTGAAATGTTGTCATATGTCAACTTGACTTATCATATAATCAAATAGTAATATGTTTATATGAATTATATGGGTTTATATCAGATTTGAAGCAGGAGGATATATGCTTAAAGAGTTCAGGAAAAAGCGTTCAAGGCTTCAAACATATA
>JAJFVG010000088.1 GCA_021371915.1 Nitrospiraceae bacterium | reverse complement strand
TGACATTCTGCTTCTCAACAGGCTTGAGAGCGCCTGTGGGGCAGCTCTTTGGGCACTCCATGCATAGAGCACAAGGAAAGTCACGAGTATCTTTAACATATGGAAGGCCGAAATTCCTGAGATCATTAAGACCTGCTATGGAAAGGGTGTCATACTTCATGGTATGGCAGACATTTACGCATACGCCGCAGCTTATGCACTTTGACCTGAACTCTTTTTCAGGAAGGGCTCCAGGAGGTCTTATTATACCGCCAACCTTTATGTTGGGCAGCGGTTCGAATTCCTCCTTTATTACCGTTGATGCGTTTGCATTGTTACCAATTAGAGATGCTGCGCCTCCTGCAGCACAAGTCGCTCCTGCTGCCAGAGTGAGCTTCAGAAAATCACGCCTGTTAAGTTTCATCCCGATACCCGCCTGATTGCTTCTTAAAAGTTATGCTGAATTGTGCATATGCACAATTCAGCATAACTCCGTTAACTTTGTTATGTCAAGTTGTTGCTGCTTACGGCTATTTCGACTTTGTCTGGTCACCGGCATGGCTGCTTGCCGGCTTGTCAGCCTTTGGTTTGCCCTGGTTGGCTGCTGCTATAACCTTTTCAACCTGCGCATTGTTTATCTCTATCTTGTACTTCTTCCTGATGTCAGCAATGTACTTGTTGAATATCTCCTGCTGTTTTTCCTGCATCAGTACATTCCTGAGGTCTTCCTTGATCGCATTGATATCAAGACCTGCTGACTGCTTCACATCATTAACCTTGAGTATGTGAAACCCGTACTTTGATTTTATAGGCGCACTAACCTCGCCCTTTTTCATCTTCGTCATCACCTGGTCGAGTTCAGCAGGCAGTTTGCCGGGCTCTATCATGCCGAGTTCGCCGCCATTCTTTGCGGACTCTTTGTCCTCAGAAACCTCTTTGGCAATCTTGGCGAAGTCCTCGCCCTTTTTGAGCCTATCCTTCACCTTGTCCGCTTCAGCCTGTGTCTTTACCTGTATATGGCTGACCTTAAAGGTCGGAGGCGCAGCAAATTGACCCTTGTTCTTGTTGTAGTAATCCTGTATGTCCTTGTCCGAAATCTTTATCTCCTTAGCTATCTCCTTTTCGAGCAGCAGCTGGATGGCTGTCATCTTCTTCATATAGTCCATCTTGCTGATAAAGTCAGGATCCTCTTCTATCTTTTTGCTCTTCGCCTCAAGACCGAGCGCTTCCTTGCTTGCATAATCCTCGAGGAACTTCGTATATGTCTGTGCGTTCTTCATCATCGCCTGCTTGACCTCTTCAGGCATCTTCTTCAGCTCCTTGTCGAGATCAGCCTTGCTCACTGTCAGGTCATTTATTTTGACCAGATAATCACCTGATGCAGCAGCAGGCTTTGCCTGATCAGGCTGCTTGCCGCATGAAACCAGAAACAGACCACTTACAACCAGCACCAAAAACTTTTTCATCGCTCCTCCTGTGTTATCCTTCCGGCTCTGATGAGGCGGATAAGCTATTTTTGCAGAAAACCTGCAATATTCTCAATTTTTTTGTTCAACATCTCCCTGCCCCTGTCAGCAGAGCCGGCGATGCTTATTTTGACCTTTCCATCTGAACTCCGCACTCTTATCCATATCCTCTGGTGACTGATGAAAAAGCATGCGTACAACCCCATGCAGAGCGTGAAAAAACCCAAATATATTACGCCCATGCCCGGCATGCTGTTTATCTGGAGTCCTGTGTACTGCACACCCCAGAGATCAAGGAATTCTATTTTGTATCCATCACCTGAAATACCCGTCTCAGGACTCCGCTTCAGTACCCAGACATATCCTTTGAGCTTTCCGCCTTCCTTTATCTCGAGCTGCACAGCAGGGTTTGACATATTGTTCTCCCTGATGGAGACCTTGCCTGTGGACTGGTCAAGCGCTATTGAAGGATTAAAATCAACTATTCTAGCTTCTATCGAAGTACCAGGGATGCCGAATGATTCGTTGAACTTTACCCTCTTGATAACAGAGTCGCCAGAAGTCGCAATATTCAGTACAAACTCAGCATCTTTGCGGGGATAAAAACCATAGCTGGTCTGGTATATTTTAACGCCTTCAAAAACATACGGGCTGTTAACCACAACCTCGGCCTTTTTTGGCTCCCTACCCTCCCTGAATATGGTGAGCAGGCTTTTGTACTCTTTTGCAGCGAATGAGTTGTCATAAAAACGCACATCAAAATCATCGCACTTTATTTTGAAAGGCAGTTTCTTCTCTGTACCATTCTTGAGCATAATAGTGTCAGTGGTGTCGCCCTCGAGAATGTTTATGTAGCCGTTGAATCCGTAAAGTCCGTTAATCATCGCGCCGGCAAATATAAGCACAATGCTCAAATGTGTAACATACACGCCGAGTCTGCTGTACCTGCCTTTTTCAGCGCATATCTGATTCTGTCCATCCTTAAAGATGTTTACCCGGCGAAAGCCTGTTTTTTTCAGGGCAGAAATTATCAAACCGCCAGCTTCATCAATGGATTTTACAAGGCTGACTTCTTTATGCAGCAGCGCCTCCCAAGCCTCGTCATTAAGCGGGCTTATTGCAGTCCTTGCTGCCCTGAATGCGCCCGGAAGTTTGTCTATTGTGCATATGATTATGTTTATGCAGAAAAGAAAAAGCAGGGAGACAAACCACCACGAGCCATACATGTCATTGAGCCCCAGCTTCTCTATGTATGGATAAAGAACCTTTGCCGTATCTTCGCTGAATATCTTCTGGAGTGACCTGATCCCCTGTTCAGCAGTAGCATTCTGTATGACTAAAGTACCGAGTATTGATACCAGGGAAATAGTGCAAAAAAGGATAACCGCGAGCCTGACTGAAGAAAAAAACTTCCATATCCTGTTCAAATAACAATACCATCCTGTATTATCAGCTTAATAAGCAAAACCGGTAATGCTGCCCGTGATTATAACACCCGGATATAAAATACGGGACACGGAAAAACCGTGTCCCGTATTATGACATACAACAAAGTTACGCTACAATCTTGCCGGGCTCAGCCTGTTTACCCTTGGTCTTGCCCTTGTAGATATTGACTGCAAACATCTTGTAGTCAGCCTGGAAGCTGAACGGATCGAACGAGTCTCTCATTATCATGTTGATAAGCTTGTACTCATCAAACCATGGAATAAAGACATAGTCCGCTCTCGGTCCGCCTGTCGCCTTTGTTACATCGAGCACCTTTGCAGGAAGCTCTATCTTTCCTCTTGGCGACTCAACGATCACTGAATCTCCGTTCTTGATCTTCAGCTTTTTGGCGAGGATCTCGTTGATCTCGACATACGCGCCAGGAACAGCTCTGTTAAGCTCAGGAACCCTTGTTGTCATACTGCCTGAGTGCCAGTGCTCAACAACACGGCCTGTACATGCGCCGTACTTGTACGGTGTTGTGTCGATGATCATGAGATGGCTTCCATCAGCCTTTTTGTACTCATGCTTGAGGTTCTGAAACTCAGCAGGGCTCAGAGCTATATTCTTAAGAGCATTGAGATCCTTGTCAGGATCGCCGATGACACTTACAGTGTATTTTGCCTTTATGTCAAAAGGCAGCACGCTGTTTTGATCAACCTTCTTTGCATTGAATACTCTCTCTATAACCTCTACTGTTTTGTATTTGACAAAATGCTTACCGTCGAACTTGCATGCCCACCATGGGTTTGCCCATGCTATCGGACGGCCGTCAATCATCGGTATCTTCTTGCCCTTTTCAGTTGGATCGTCAACCATGCCGTGTATGAATGGGTTGGAGGCATAGAAGCTCACATACCAGCCCGCAGGCAGCTTGTTGGCTGTATGATAAGCCACGTCCTTCTTCTCTTCTTCAAGGTTCTTCTCGAGCCATGCCGCATATACAGGGTTGTACTTCTTCATGCCTGCGAGATAGCCTTTTGTCTTCTCGTCTATATGCGGGTCATACGGATAAGCGAACTGGATCCTTGACTCATACTTGTCATACCTTGCCTTTACAGAAGGGTTGGTATGATATGACTCTGGCAGAGGCTGCCTGTAGCCCCAGTTTCTCTTAAGGAGCATATCGCGGTGCATGCCTGAGAAGTCATAGTATGTGCCCCTGGTGACATCCCTGATCTCTTCCCATATGTTGGTTGTGAAGTGTCTGTTCCAGTCGAGGGTCTTTGCAGCATCGATGGTCTTCTTCATCCAATCTGCTGTGTCATACTCAGCAGGCCAGAACTGCGATGCAAGGCCTTTTGGTATCGCGCCCTTTTCCTCGAGCCTTCTCATGATCATGGCTGTGAGGGTATGGTCAGGAATGGTGTCTCCATAAGGAGTGATAGTCTGCTTTATTATCTGGTATCTTCTTTCGAGGTTGCCATAGAGATACTCTTTCTCACCCCATGTGGATGCGCCAAGCACTATGTCGGAGACCTGCGTTGTGGCTGTGGGGAATGCCTCCATGGTTACAATAAACGGCCATGGAGTGCCCTTGTGAGCTCCGCCCATCGCAAGCCTGTAAGGCCATGAGTAAGGGTTGCTCTGTCCAGGGTTAACGTTGGATATGAACATCACCTTCACCTGGTCTGAGCCGAGCCTTCTGAACATCTCGACAGTGTGCGGACCTGGCTGAGGATGTATCTTGATCTTTGCATTCTCCTTGGCTATATCAGCATCTGACACGCCTTTCTTCTTGAGATATGCTGCTGTCCTCTTCTTCCAGATATCCTCAATCTGTTTTCTGTGCATAGGGTTGGCAACAAGCCTGCCGTAAGGAAGCGCGTGGCAGAGTGCTCCAGGCGCTCTTATGCCTCCACATGCGTTCGGCTGGCCTGTAAAGCTGAATGAGAGCTTGCCGGGTTTGCATGTCTGACCTGTGATGAAGTGGAGCATATGCAGGGAGGCATTTGTCCATGTGCCCTGCAGCTTCTGGTTAACGCCCATTGTCCAGCAGGTTACTGTGTGGCCTTCTGCAAACCATTTTGCAGCCATTCTTATTGCCTCAGGGCCGCTGATCTTCTTCCAGGTTCTGGTCTTCTTGTCATATACAAGCGGGGACTCGCCTTCAAAACATGCCTCGTTGATCTTCTCCGGCTTGTAGTCCTCAAGGAACCTGAGATAGAGCGCAAAACCCTTGTAGAGGTCATTCATGATCTCAGCTTCACTGTTGTATTTCTTCTTGGGATCCGGATATACCTTTGCGCTGTTGCCGGGAAGCGGAGGAGCTGTGTACGAAAGATCCCATGCATCGCCTCTTGTTCCGCCGTAGGAGGTCTTTATCCATACCTTTTTTACATCGTGGTGTATGCCGAAGTTGACATGCCTCTCGATGAACTTCTTGTCGAGATATTTCCACTGAGCGTCAACTGTGCCTTTATCAACATCATACTTAGCCTTGTCAAGCTCGTGGGCTATTACATAAGCCATCGAGTTGATGAGCACCAGGTCTCTTCCTGTTGCAAACGGCAGCCAGAGGTCAGCTATTGTTCCGGACCTCGTCTTTCTCGGGTCAGCAAGAATTACCTTTGCATTGGGGTTTTTCGACTTTACTGTTGCCATTCTGTTGAAGATGATCGGATGCGCTTCAGCAGTGTTGGAACCGATAAGGAAGTATGTATCAGCATGCTGCTTGAAGTCCGGATCAGGAACGTCTATGTCATCAAGAGATCCCCAAGGCTCATCCTTACCTACTGCGTAGAGGTAGCCGACAACAGCCGATGCCATACACATTCTTGGCTGGCCCTCGATAGCATTGTTCTGTATGCCGCCCTTGAAGAAGTCGTTCATTATATGCGACTCTTCTGTTCCAGCCTGTCCGCTGCCGTAATATGTGACGCTGTGCTTACCGAAATCTTTCATCGACTTTGCAGTCATGTCAGCCACGAAATCAATCGCAACATCCCATGGAACCTTCACGAAGTTTTCCTTGAGGTCAACTTCAGAGGGTTTTAATCCCTTTGGGTCTTTTGAGTTAATTCCCTGGAGCACTCTTGGCGACTTGTCAAAATCAGGCTTGCCTGTTGCAGAGTTGATCCACTCTTTTCTTATAAACGCACCATAAGGTCTGTCCTTGTATGCTACCGCCTTGTGAAGATAAAAACCCTTTGTGCAGAGAACACCCCTGTTGACTGTGCTCTGCAGATCGCCTTTTACAGCCACAATCCTCTTGTGGTTGCCGTTTGCATCAAGCTCAACATCAGATATCATTGCGCAGCCTATGGCGCAGTAACGGCACGGACCGGCTGGGAATGATTTTACAGGATTAGCTGCCTGGAGCAGCTCAGGCTTCGCGATTCCCGCAGCAGCAGCAGCGGCTGTAATTGCGCTGGCCCTCAGAAAATCTCTCCTGCTAAGTTTCATTAAAGTACCCTCCTGAAAATTTTATTTCAAGTCTATTTCTTAGACTTTATGGTAAATGCATTAACTCCGACTTCATCGCCATCAGGCGCAAAATCACCGTTTGCAGCAACGGCCATAACATTGATCGTTACATCTCCATTTTTGGAAGGGGCCTTCCAGCCGAACTTCCATTTTCTGAACTCGGATCCTTCTTTTGTGTGAGTTAATATATTGTTATCTCCAAGTTGAGTATTTTTCTTATCCAAAACAACTATATCTCCTTTGTCAGCCTGTACTGCAAAACCTCCCTGAACTTCCAGATAACTTTTCAGCTTGCTATTAACTATCAAAGTAAGCTTGTATAATTTGCCGGGTGTGTATACTTTTGGCAGGCCTTCTATTTTTATTGTTGCGTCGCCTGTTCCGCCTATGTGACATCCCATACATTCAAAATTCGCAGCGCTGTTGTTGTGGCCGCTGCTGACAGATACGCCGAATAAAACAACTGCTGCGATAAGCATAAAACTTAACATTATCTGCCTTTTGCCCATATTAACCCCTCTTCATTTTAGTTGAGGGCGGGAGAATGGTCTCCCGCCCTTTTTTATGTCTACTTCTTTGCTTTGGCTGCTATTGCTTTGTTGAGAATCTCAAGACCCTTCCAGGAAAGAACAACTGACCTGGAGAGTGTTGCTCTGGCGTTCTCTATGTTATGGAAACCGTCAGAGTTCTCAGCAGTCCACCATTCCCAGTACATATGGGCTTCTTCATGGATTCTGCGTACTTCATTGAGTGTCTTTACATCAACGCCGAAGTCTTTGGCTGTCTGGAATCTCTGTACCAGTTCTCTCAGCCATACTTCAGCCTTTCTCATGTGCTGCCTGCCGTATGCCTTTGCTGAATCTGTAGCATACTTTGCATCCTGGGATGTCCAGTCTGTGTGGCAGTTCAAGCAGGGCTTGAACTCAAATGCCCTTGGTGATGCATGGAAGTGAGAAGAATAGACCTTCTCGCCCTTTACTGCTGCGCCGCTGCCGCTGATTGTGCCGAAGTATGTCTTGACTTTACCGGCTGTGTGGCAGTCTGTGCATGTTGCACCAGCCTTTGAATGAACAGAGTTGTAGAACACCTCTGCCTCAGGATGCTGCGCCTTCCAGAGCTTTGCGCCTGTTATATAGTGCGCAAGGTCAAAATACTTCCACTTATTAAGGTGATTCCAGAGTGTCTCTTCAACAATCTTATTGTTCTTCACCTTTGCAAGCGGTTTGAACGGGAAGTGGTTTGTCCTTCTGTCTGTAGCAAAATCAAGGGCTACAGGAGGCTTGCCCCACTCTGACTTTTCGTAGTCGAAATGCAGACCGCAGTTGTACTCAACATGGCACTGGCCGCACTGGAGTATCGGGTCGTACTTGCTGAGGATAGCGATCTTTCTTTCGTGTCCGCGGAGTCCGAGACCGTCCTTATTGCTGTAGACCTTAAACTCAGCCTTGGTCGGATAGCCGTCGTGCCATAGAGTGTCCTTCTCAGGTCTCTCAAGAGCAGCTATAAGGGCGTCTCTCACGATTCTCGGCTGTGCTGAATGAGGATCGTGGCAGTGTATGCAAGGAAGCGCATTTCTGAGGTACTTGTAAGCATTGTAAGCAGGGTTGCCTGCTCTGCTAATGTCTGATGTCTTTGGTGAAGGATCGCCAAGGAACGGCCATGCAAGATGGTCGTCAGAGGTTTTGCACTTGAGACAGACAGGAACAGCAGCAGGAGCTGTTCTCTCCATGAATGCCTTTTTAGGAGCCTTCAGATCCTCTTCCGGATACGCATCAAAGAGATGATCCCATACTTTCGGGGATTCAGTTCCTTTGTCGATCACATACTGGAAGCCTCTCTTTGGCTGGAACCTTCCACCGTATGACCTGTCGTTGTAAAGGTGGTCGATAAGCATGTACTTGTGGCTTCTGATTTCATTGTGGCTTATCTCAAAAGCATAAGGTCTGATGAGTGTCTCCCAGAAAGGTGAGCGTGACTTCGGGTCGCCTTTGTCAAGCTGGGCAATCTTCTCATAGTTGTGACCGAGGAAGCTCTGGTGCTGCTCTTTGTGGCACTTGCCGCATGCTTCATGGTCTGTGTTGCTGAGCGGTCTCTTGGTTACGTCTTTGATGTGAGCTGCCATACCTGTATGACAGTTGTTGCAGTTGATATTCTTGTGTGTGCCCTTTGTATGGAAATCCTTGATCAGGGCATGGCATTCATAGCACTTGTTTACATCAGCAGGATATTCTTCAGGAGATCTAAAAGCATCAGCACTGGTGAAGAATACGAAACCTGCAACTGTGATGAATGCTATGAATACAGTTGCTAATACAAATTTCTTACTCATCCACTCCCTCCTTGTGTAGGTTTTACAGCTTAGAGAAATTACTTCTGATCAACTTCTAAAACCTATACAAACCCGTTATGACTTTAACCTTTCTGCGCATCACCCCCCTTATTTTGGAATTTCGGATTTCAGTGTGTATTCTACACCTACGCAATCCAAAAAAACACCCAAACGAGTGTTAATTTTTTGTTAATTAATATTGGCGTTGACTTTAGGTGCCCCTGTATATAAACTACTCACCTATGGAAAAAACAATTTACAACAGCTTAATTCAAATCATCTCAAAAGTGCAAGGCCTTGACATAAATCCGGCTGAAGACCGCCTGATAGAGATAGAAATGCCCAGACAGGAGACATTTGGCGACCTTTCCACACCGGTTGCCATGACTCTATCAAAAAGACTCAAAAAACAGCCCAGAAAGATTGCTGAAGAAATAGTTGAACTAATTGATTCTAAAGATATTTATGAGAAGATAGAGATAGCTGGCCCAGGGTTTATAAATTTCACATTTTCGCGACAATTCCTCTCCAAAAAACTGTCTGAACTGCTCATATCAGGCCAGGATTATGTAAAAGAGGATGTGGGCCATAACAAAAAAATACAGATCGAGTTTGTGAGCGCCAATCCGACCGGCCCGCTGCACCTGGGCCACGGCAGGGGCGCTGCCCTCGGTGGATCTCTGAGCAACCTGCTCAGAGAGACCGGCTACCATGTTGTTAATGAATACTACATAAACGATGCGGGCAGGCAGGTCAAGCTGCTTGGCTTGTCTGTATACGCAAGATACAGGCAGATGTCTGATGCTGCGTATCCTTTTCCTGAAGACGGCTACAGGGGTGATTATATCTCTGACCTTGCCAAAGAGTTCGTGGAAATCAGCAGTAAAGATCATATAGACTCACTGACTGAAGATGATCTTGTATCGGAAATAACAGACTTCTCGTATAAAAAAATGCTGAATGAGATCGAGGCTGACCTGGAGGCATTCGGTGTTGTTTTTGATGTGTGGCAGAGCGAGAAGGAACTGTTCAAAGGCAACAGCACATCAGAAGTGCAACGTGCCATTAATGATCTCAAAGACAGGAACTATATTTATGAGCAGGATGGAGCGCTATGGTTCAGGTCAACAGAGTTCGGGGATGACAAGGACAGGGTTATAGTAAAAAATGATGGTGAATACACATATTTTGCCTCTGATATCGCTTATCACAGATACAAGATAGAACAGAAGTACGATGAACTCATAAACATATGGGGCGCAGACCACCATGGTTACATACCCCGCATAAATTCGGTCATAGAAGCGCTCGGCTATCCAAAGGACCACCTTAAGGTGCTGCTGGTGCAAATGGTAACGCTGCTAAGGGCAGGCACGCCTGTGCAGATGTCAAAACGCTCCGGCGAATTCATAACGCTCAGAGAGGTGATTGACGAGATCGGTGCTGACACAACCAGGTTTCTGTTTTTGACAAGGAGGCCGGACAGCCAGCTTGAGGTGGATATCGAAGTTGCAAAGGCACAGTCGCAGGAAAACCCTGTCTACTATGTGCAATACGCCCACGCAAGAATAAACAGCATATTTGAAAAGGCAAAAGAGACAGGGGCTGTTGATCTGGGTGCTGATGCTGACTCAGGCACAGGCCTGTATGCAGTAAAACTGCCTGACTTTAATCCCGATCTCTTCAATGACGAAGAGATGAGGCTGATAAAAAAACTTTTGACATACCCGATGGTGCTCAAGAATGCTGCACTGGCACATGAGCCGCACAGGATAACATTCTATGTGCAGGAACTGGCAGGCATGTTCCACCCATACTACCACAGAAACAGGGTGGTGTCCGAAGACAGGGCTCTTACAGCAACACGTCTTAATCTATGCAAGGCAGTGCAGATAATCCTGAGGCACGGACTGAAGATACTCGGGGTGAATGCTCCTGACAGGATGTAACAGAAGCGCTAACTGTTTTTTATCGCATCAACCACTCTTGCAATCTTTGCCATCTCTTTCACATCATGCACTCGCACAACATCAGCGCCCTTCATGATCGAAACAGCAACAGCAGCAGCAGTGCCTTCGATCCGCTGGCCGGCAGGAGCATTGTCAAGCAGTTTGCCGATGAATGACTTGCGGGATACGCCTGCAACAAGCGGCCTGCCGATCTGCCGAAACTCATCCAGCCTGTTAAGTATCTCAAGATTATGATCAAGTGTCTTGCCAAAGCCGATGCCAGGGTCGAGCATGATCTTGTTTTCATCAACCCCTGCTTCAGCAGCCATGCTGATGCCATGCCTGAGATAGTCTGTTATCTCAGGCACAAGTGCATCATAGTGCGGATCAGCCTGCATATCGCGCGGACTGCCTTTTATGTGCATGATTATGAGATAAGCTTTGCTTGATGCTGCGACATTCTTCATTGCAGGATCAAACCTGAGGCCGCTGATATCATTTATGATGCAAGCGCCTGCATTTATCGCCTGCCTGGCGACTTCTGCTTTGTAGGTGTCTATTGATATGGGTATCTGTACTTTCCTTGATATGGCCTCTATTGCAGGGATGGTCCTTCTCAATTCCTCTTTCAGCTCAACCGGCGCAGAACCAGGCCTTGTGGACTCTCCACCTATATCAATTACATCTGCGCCCTCATCAGCCATCCGCATGGCGCGGTCAAGCGCTGAATACTTGTCAACACACAATCCGCCGTCAGAAAATGAATCGGGCGTGACATTAATCACGCCCATTATTACAGTCTTTTTATGTGAATTTTTAAGAAGCGCGGCAACTCTGTTGAGCACTACACGCCAGCAGGAGCTGCTTCCTGCTGCTCCTTTCCTCCTGCTGCCGGCCCGCTGCCGTTTCCTGCCTTTTCAATTATCCCGTCAATCTCAGCTCCGTCTATGGTCTCACGCTCCAGCAGAGCTGTTGCGAGCGCTTCGAGCAGCTGCCTGTTTCTGCCAAGAAGCTGTTTTGCATCTTCATATGCGGACATCACGAATCGCTTTACCTCATCATCTATATCTTCAGCGGTCTTTTCGCTGTAATCCTTGTGCTTTGCTATCTCCCTGCCAAGGAATATCTGCTCATCCTTTTTGCCGAATGTGAGCGGGCCGAGCTTTTCACTCATTCCCCACTCCGTGACCATCTTGCGGGCAAGGTCTGTTGCACGCTCAAGATCATTTCCAGATCCTGTTGTCATATGGTTAAGAGCCAGTTCCTCTGCTGCCCTGCCTCCAAGAAGCACTTTAAGCGTATTGAACAGATACTCCCTGTTGTATGTGTATCTGTCGTCAATAGGAAGCTGCTGCGTTACGCCAAGAGCCCTGCCCCTTGGTATTATGCTCACCTTGTGAAGAGGGTCTGTGCCTGGAGTAAGTTTAGCCACAAGCGAGTGGCCAGCCTCGTGATAAGCAGTATTCTTCTTTTCAGCATCACTCAACACCATGCTGCGCCTCTCCACGCCCATCAATACCTTGTCCTTGGCTGATTCAAAGTCCTTCATTTCGATCTTGTCCTTGCTCTGCCTTGCAGCAAGAAGAGCTGCCTCGTTCACAAGATTCGACAGATCAGCTCCTGTGAAACCGGGAGTTCCCCTTGAAATCTTCTCCAGAGACACATCCTCTGAAATGGGCTTCTGCCGGGTATGCACCTTTAGTATCTCGAGCCTGCCCTTCACATCAGGCGCTGGCACAACTATCTGTCTGTCAAACCTGCCGGGCCTAAGCAGCGCCGGATCAAGCACATCAGGCCTGTTGGTTGCGGATATGATGATAATGCCTTCATTGCCTTCAAACCCGTCCATCTCAACAAGCAGCTGGTTAAGGGTCTGCTCCCGCTCGTCATGGCCTCCGCCGAGGCCTGCGCCCCTGTGCCTGCCTACGGCATCTATCTCGTCTATGAAGATTATGCATGGGGCACTCTTCTTTGCCTGCTCAAACAGGTCTCTAACCCTTGAGGCTCCCACGCCCACAAACATCTCGACAAAGTCAGAGCCTGATATCGAGAAGAACGGCACTGCCGCCTCGCCTGCTATCGCCTTTGCGAGCAGCGTCTTTCCTGTGCCTGGAGGGCCCACCAGCAGTACGCCTCTCGGAATTTTTCCTCCGAGCCTCGAAAACTTCTGAGGGTCTTTTAAAAACTCTATTATCTCTTCAACCTCTTCCTTGGCCTCTTCTATTCCTGCAACATCAGCAAAAGTAATCTTTACGGATTTTTCAGACACGAGCTTGGCTTTAGCCTTGCCGAATGACATTGCCTTGTTGCCGCCTGTCTGCATCTGGCGCATGAATACGACCCAGATTATTACAAGAAATATAATGGGTCCCCACGAAAAGAAAAAGGTGATATACCACGGATTCTGCTCAGGAGGCTTGGCTGTTATCTTCACATTCTTCGCCTTGAGCTCCTTCACAAGCTCCGGGTACTGAGCTGAATATGTCCTGAACTTCGAACCGTCCTTGAGCCTGCCGGAGATGTTGTTCTCCTTAATGGTGACCTCTGTAACATCGCCTTTGTCAACGCTCGCGATAAAGTCAGAGAAGATCATCTCCTTCTCTGATTTGGGAGGGACATTCACAAAATTGAAAAGCAGGATCATCGCCATCCCTAGAAAAAGCCAGACAAAAAGACTTTTATACACACCTGGTTTGGGCTGCTGCATATTAGTTTGTTTTTTCTCCTTGTTTCTGAGTCTTAAGATTTAATATTTTAACACATTGGATGCAAGCAGCTCTTTTTGTATGGCGATCAGCTCCATAATGCCTTTTTCAGCAAGGCCGAGCATGCTACCAAGCCCTTCCTTAGTGAACGGATGAGACTCTGCTGTGCCCTGTATCTCAACCAGCCTGCCACTCTCTGTCATGACAACGTTCATGTCAACCTCTGCTGCCGAGTCTTCCGAATATTCGAGATCAAGCAGCGGCTCTCCGCTGACAATGCCCACACTAGCAGCAGCAAGGCATTCGCGCACAGGGTTGCTGTCTATGTAGCCTTTCATGAGCAGAGTGTAAAATGCATCCGACATAGCTATGAACGCGCCGGTTATGGACGCTGTCCTTGTGCCACCATCAGCCTGTATGACATCGCAGTCTATCCACAATGTTCTTTCCCCGAGGGCTTCGAGGTTTACCACAGACCTTAGCGATCTGCCTATGAGTCTCTGTATCTCGTGAGTCCTGCCGCCAACCCTGCCGGATGTGGACTCCCTGGTCATCCTTGAATGCGTTGATCTAGGGATCATACCGTATTCGGCAGTTATCCATCCCTTTTTCTGGTCTTTTAAAAAATGCGGGACTTTTTCCTCAATGCTGGCAGTGCATATAACCCTTGTATTGCCCATCTCGATAAGCACAGAACCGTCAGCATTCTGTATAAAACTCCTGCTGATCTTCACCCTTCTGAGCTGATCGTTTTTTCTGTTGTCGCGCCTCATCTTACCTCCGGATATTTTTTAAAGCTCAACCTTGCTTATATCTATAATCTTCTTGCCCAGAAATCTTTCGCCGACAGCAACAAATCTTTCAGGCGAGTCAGTTACAAAATACCTGACCTGCCTCTGGCTTTCGCCTGAATTGAGCATGGAGTCAGCCTGCAACGACTCCTTCACAGCCCTGGCTGTCTCTACAGCGGAATCTATCAGCGTCACATCAGGCAGCACTTCAGCTATCACGGATTTCAGCAGAGGATAGTGGGTGCAGCCTAGAACCAGCGCATCTATGCCTTTTTCGGACATGGCCCCAAGGTATTTCTTTGCAGCAAGATACGGGATATCTCCCTCTGTAAGCCCCTCCTCAACAAGAGGCACAAAGAGCGGGCAGGCAAACCCGTCAACCTCAACAGAACTGTCAATAGCCTTTATCGCTTTCACATACGCCCCGCTGTTGATGGTTGCCTCCGTGCCGATAACTCCTACCCTGCGGTTGGCCGCAGACCTTACAGCAGCCCTTGCTCCAGGCTCGATAACACCGATGACCGGTATGTCCAGGCTGCTCCTTATGTCTTCAAGGCTCACGGCTGAGGCTGTGTTGCACGCAATAACCAGCAGCTTTATGTTGTGCTGGATAAGAAACCTCGCACACTCAAAAGAGTAGCGTTTTACTGTATCTGCTGATCTTGTGCCGTATGGCACTCTTGCCGTGTCACCAAGATACACAAGGCTCTCATCAGGCATCAGAGCTGCAATCTCCTTCATGACGGTAAGTCCGCCTATGCCTGAATCAAAAACTCCTATAGAACTGTTTCGATCCATTTTGTCTCAAGTATTGGGGGTTGCACAGATTTGAAGAGACCTGCCAGGCTACATGCCGAAAGTCTCTTTCATAGGATAAAATCCGAAAAAATGACCGCCAAAACTCTCTATCTCCTTTCCTGCTACAAGTATTTTAATATCTTCAGCTCCGGAATTGGCTGTTGCTGTCCTGTAAAAAGCCCGCATCAGATTGTACTCGTCAGCAGCATCCATATTAAATCCTTTCAGAAACTCTGCTGTCATATCGACATATACAACATTGTGTCTGTCCTTGAAAAGAGCTGCCACCTTCGCCCCCTCAAACCCCTTGCCAAGCCCCTTGAAAAACTCATCAAGAGCTGCCTCGGTTACACGGAGCGGCGAAAAGTCGCTCTTGACCATGCGCTCCACCACATTCAGGCCGGCCACCTGCTGCGCCTCTCGCGTCTTGCCGTCAGCAGTCTGGAGCTTAACAAAATCAGGGAAGTAAACCTTAACGCTGACTGTATTGTCAGGCCCGACCTTTGGTATCGCAAGCTGCTTGCCGTTGTTTTGCAGCTCGATAAGAGGCGCTTCGCGTGTCTGATCAACACTTACGAACTGTTTCGCGATGAGCCAACCTGCCACAACAGCGGTAACAAGCATCAGTCCTGCAATGATAAAAGCCTTGTTCCTACTCATTGGTCTTCAGTCCCCTGATTATGGCGTTCATCATAGCCTCTCTGGTCTTTTTGTCATATTTGTAATGATCAGGAGAGGGCAGTTCTATAACAAAAGCAGGCATTGCCGTATACTTTATAATCGGCAGTGGAAGTTTTTCGTGCCTGGTGTTTATTGACAGCTCTTTCTTCACAGTCGCAGCTATATTAAGCGCAGCAGAGTGGTCCGCAGAGCCGGACTCTTTGTCAGCATCAGCGCCGGAAGATTCGCCAAGTTTTTTGAGCGCCTTGGAATACGAATAAACAGCAAGCTCGGGTTTTGAAGAGAGATGAAAACTTATTACAATATCAGGGTTGCGCTTGTTGGCTGTTTTGATGCGGTCTGCCAGAGAAAGGCTCTGGTCAGACTTGCGGGTAAGCACAGCGGTTTTGCCCTTCTTTGATATAATCGCTCCAAAATCCCTCGAAAAAGCGAGCGCAAACTCCTTTTCCTTGAATGTCGCTCCTGTTATGCCGATGTCAGCTCCACCGTGTCCCGGATCGATTACTATGGAATTAAACAGGACTGAAACATCGGCAGCAGACGGTTGGTTGTCTTTTTGTGCCTGTTGGCTATTCTTTAGGTAATAAGCGTCTATTACAATGCGTGAAGGAAGTGATAGCTTTGAGACGCTTATGTCATCAAGGCCGTCAACTGTTATCACATATTTTGCACCGCTGCCTGATATGCGCACACCCTTCAGCAGGTCAATGGCTTTTTCCTGCTTCACTTCATCACCCTTGCTGGTCGATATCCTGATGGCAGAGCGGAAATCTATGTTGATAGTATTGTTTTTGCCGAATACAACAGAAGCCTTTTGGGTATTTGATTCCGAGGTTTCTATAACAATCCTGAAATAGTTATGATGTTTGCCTGCCCTGATCAGCCCGCGCTCTTTCATGTCCGCGGCCTGTTGCACTGGCTGTGGATTGACCTTTTGAGCGTCAGCCTCTGCATACACCACACACCCGCTATTGCGACAAGAATCCGTAATCAAGCCGGCAGACAGGAAAGCGGTAATCAGGATAATAAACATGCACAAACTATTCATACCATGAAAGATTACTAAATGATATAAAGAAGTTGCAAGCCAGACAGGATACAGCAGCGCAGCATGCACTCTCAGCAGCCTGTATGGTCGTTAACAGGAACCGCGCCTGCTGCCATACTTTTTGATCGAACTCGATATTGAGAACATATCTCATTTTTATCTGTTGATTAAATGGAGTGCATAAAACCGATTCAAATTTCCTAGTAGATTTTTTGTGCACTTGAAAATACCTCTACTGATCGCTTAAACTAATTGAGATTTAATTTCAATAAAGGTGATTTAATGAATCGCAGACAGAGACATGGGCATGACAGACATGCCAGGAAGATCGCCCTGCTCGGCAATCCGAATGTAGGCAAGAGCGTCATATTCGGCCTGTTGACAGGAAAGTATGTGACAGTATCCAACTACCCCGGCACAACCGTTGAGATAACTCGCAGCAGCATAACGCTCGACATGACAAAATTCCTGCTGATAGATACTCCTGGCGTTAACAGCCTCGTGCCCATGAGCGAAGACGAGAAGGTTACACGAGACATACTGCTTTATGAAAAACCGGATACGGTAATACAGGTGGCTGATGCAAAGAACCTTAAACGAACCCTGTTTATAACTTTGCAGCTCGCAGAGATGGGACTGCCTTCTGTGCTCGCACTTAATATGACTGACGAGGCGAGCGAAAGGGGTATATCAATCGATACCGGCATGCTCAAGAATCTGCTGGGCATTGATGTTATATCAACCATAGCACCGCAGAGAAAAGGCATAAAAGAACTGCGTGAGTCCATGCTGAATGCAAAAACAGCTGCCGTATCGCTCGCATACCATCCTGCAATAGAGTCTGCTGTTGCTGAAATAACAGCTCTGCTCCCTCAAGCACATATATCTTCAAGATCGCTCGCATTGATGATACTCTCCAGGGATGACAGCCTTAATGACTGGCTCAAGGAGCACCTTGATGAAAAACACCTTAAGCGCCTGTCCGCCATTGCAGACAAGTGCGATGCTGAACTGAAGACATCCTCAGCGCTTGTCATCAATAAAGCAAGGCTGGAGCTGGCAGCAAAAATATCAGGCGAAGTCGTGAAAAAAACCGATGCTCCGTCATGGAGGCCGCTGGTTGCTGTTGGCAACCTGAGCATGCACCCTGTATACGGTATACCGATTGTTCTGCTTGTGCTCTACTGCATCTACCAGTTCGTGGGCGTGTTCGGGGCAGGAATACTTGTAGATTTTTTTGAAAATACAATCTTCGGACAGTATATAAACCCTGCAGCAGTCAAACTTGTAAAGACTATTGTGCCCTGGAAGTTGGTGCAGGACATGCTTGTGGGAGAATACGGCAC
>JAJFVG010000022.1 GCA_021371915.1 Nitrospiraceae bacterium | reverse complement strand
CCTTACTCAATATATGCCTATGAAGCCATGAACATACTGTTTTCAGCCATAAAGGCTGCTGCCACAACGGATGGCAAGGCTGTGATCGCGAAGCTGCACACAATGGAGTTTCCTGGCTCGATGGGCAGCATTAAATTTGTGGAAAAGGGGGATGTTCAGTCATCGCCTTTTGTGGTCTGGATAACAAAAGACGGAAAGTTTGTAGAGTACTGGAAGCCTTAAGCAGGCTGAAATAATTGACTTTGGAGCAGTACAGCCTTTATAATTTCAGTTCACAATTAAGGTTCGGAGGAAGCAATGCCAAAATATACAACATATAATCCGCACAGGTCCAGGAGAAAGAAGAACCACGGCTTTCTCACAAGGATGAGCTCAAACGGCGGCAGAAGGATTATCAAGAGCCGCAGGGCAAAAGGCAGAAAACGCCTCAGCGCCTGATCCTGATGCAAGGGATAGTCAAAAACCTGCTCAGACTGCTGATACTTTTTTACAGAAGGTTCATATCACCGGTTTTGCCGGCCAGCTGCAGGTTCTACCCTACATGTTCAGAATACGCCCTGGAAGCATTGGAAAAGTACGGGGCGTTAAAAGGCTCTTTCCTTTCTGTAAAGAGAATTATCAAATGCAACCCATTTCATCCCGGCGGATACGATCCTGTAAAGTGATCGTGCTGCATGAGAAACAAGAGGTAACCCGATAATGGATAATCGTACACTTGCCGCAGTAATCATATCAGTAGCTGTTCTCATTGGCTATCAATACTTTTTTGTAAAACCTGCGCCGCCTCAGCAGCCTGTGCAGACAAAACAGGCTCCTGCTGAAGTCAAAGAGACAAAAGCTGCTGTTGAGGCAAAAAAGCCTGCTGCGCCTGCAAAGGCTGCTGTGCCGGAGATTACGGGCACAGAGAAAGAGATTGTTGTGGAGAACAGCCTCTACAAGGCTGTATTCACTTCAAGAGGCGCGACGCTCAAGCAGATAGAGATCAAGGGACACAAGGACAGCAGCGGCAAGCCGATAGTGCTTAAGGCTGACAGCGCGTATCCTCCGTTTGTGATCACAACCGCGGACGGACGGCAGATGCTTGTCAACTATCAAATAGAGGGCGGCAATGTAACTCTGAATGCCTCTGCCAAAGAGGGCTCGGTAGTATTCAAGTACTCCACTGGAAGTTATTTCATAAACAGGACATACACCTTCCGCGAAGGAACATATGCGTTTGACCTCAAGGATGAGGTGCAGGGCATTTCAGGCTACAGCGTATCACTCGGAAGGGACTTCGGCATCTTTGAAAAGAGCGATTCGGATCATACAGGCCCTGTTGTGCTGAAGGATGCTGACAGGCTTGAGTTCAATATAAAAGACCTTCAGCAGCCCAAGATATTCAAGGAAGGCCTCAAGTGGATCGCACAGGAAGACAAATATTTCTTCTCCGCAATAGTGCCGAAGAACAAGATTGAAGAGGCAAGGGTCGAGGTAAAAGATAGCGTGCCAATGGCAGCACTAAGAATGAACAGCGGCACTAACAGTTATCTGCTCTACGCAGGGCCAAAGGAGCGTGACACCCTGAAAGACCTGGGTGTCGGGCTTGAGCATATTGTTGACTTCGGCTTTTTCTCCATACTGGCGCTGCCGCTCTTCTGGCTGCTCAAGCAGCTTTATATGCTGGTGCATAATTACGGCATAGCCATAATCATACTTACGATATTGACGAGAATACCTTTTATACCGCTCATAAACAAGAGCCAGAAGTCTATGAAGAAGCTCCAGGATGTGCAGCCGCTTATGGCTGAGATCAGGGAAAAATACAAGAAAGATCCCCAGCGCATGCAGAAGGAGCTGATGGAGCTTTACAAAAGACACAAGGTCAATCCAATGGGCGGATGCCTGCCGATGCTTATTCAGATACCGGTCTTTTTTGCGCTCTTCAAAGTATTGGGCATATCGATAGAGCTTAGGCACGCGCCGTTTATGCTCTGGGTAAACGATCTTTCTGTTAAAGACCCTTATTTCGTACTGCCGATACTCATGGGCATAACAATGTTCATACAGCAGAAGATGACCCCTTCTACCATGGATCCGACCCAGCAGAAGATGATGCTTTTTATGCCGATTGTATTCACATTCCTATTCTTCACGTTTCCATCGGGACTTGTGCTCTACTGGCTTGTGTCGAACATACTCAGCATAATTCAGCAGTATTTTGTGAACAAAAAGCTCGAAGCACAGAAGGCTTAAACAGGCAGGCTGTTTTCAGCCTGGATATATATCAACAGCGGACAGGCCTGAAGGCCTGTCCGCTTTATTTTTTGTCCGTTCATAAATTCCCGCTGACAGCGGAACCAGCAGCAGCGCAGCGCATATATACACAACCGAGCTCCATCCACCATGCTTGTAAGCAAATCCAGCTCCTGTTATTCCGAGCCATCCGCCAGCGTAATAAAAAAGCATGTATAGCGCATTTGCCTGACCGTGGCCTCCGGTCAGTTTGCGGTTGAGGGAACCAACAGCAGCGCTGTGTATGGTGAAGTATCCTGCGCAGAGCACTATCAAACCTGCCACAACAGCAGCTATATGGGGCATCAGGATAAGTCCGAGAGCAGCTGCGAGTATAAGGCATCCTGCAACAAGCATATTGCCGTTGCCGAACCTGTCGCTGAAACGTCCGGCAGCAGGCCCCATGAAGATGCCTACTATATAGACGAGATACAGCATGGTTGTCAGCTCTGTTGAGAAGTTGAAAGGGCTGTTGTGCAGGCGGAAAGGCAGATAGTTGAATATGGTCGAAAATACAGCAAAGCTGCTTGCAGCGCAAAAGTAGATATTCAGAAATTCCCATCTCTTGAGAAGATGCACAAAACCTGTTGAACTCTGCCGGCTTGTTATTGCCTGAGATGTGTGTGGCAATCCGCGCAGCGCAGCGATTGTGGCTACGAGCGTAAGAATCGAGACAGATACAAAAGCATAGCGCCAGTGAAGCGGAGGGTGTATCCAGCCGCCTAGCAGTCTGCCTGTTAATCCGCCGACAACTGTTGCTGATACATATGAACCGAGCACAACATTCAACCGGGCAGCCGGCAATGTGCGTGCAAGATAGGCAGCAACGCATGTTGTGAGCGCCGGTATGAATATGCCCTGCATAAAACGGGCTGCGATAAGCACATATATGCTGTGCGTAACACTGCATAGCAGGGCAGATGCAGACACCATCACCCCGCCGGTCAATATAAGCGGCTGTATAGGCAGTCTGTCTGACAGCAGTCCGAATGGCAGGCATGAGAGCGCGATGCCGAGTATCACAGCAGAGACGCTGAATGATACGAGCACTATGTCAGCAGCAAACTCCTGCTGTAATACAGGCAGAACAGGCTGGGTGATGTATATGTTTGCGAAAGAGGCCGAGACCAGCGCAAAGACCGCTGCCTGAAGTTTCAGGGATGAAAATATGCCTGGCGCATCAGTATCCGAATGGCTATGTTGAGTATGCCGGTTCATTAAGCATATATATTACTCCCAACCCCGGCTCTTTTTCAGGAGGTTTTTTTCTTTTATTGATTTGTCTTGTCCTGTGCATCCTTCATTTTCTGTATTACAAGCCTGATGCTGTTATCATTGAGAACCCTGGAAAAGCAAGGATCATTCAACAATACATGCACATCCCTCCACCCGTATTCAAATGCCAGTTCAAGTTCTTTGGCTGCATTTTTCGCATCACCTGTTTCTCCATAGTGGCATGCCAGATTGTAATGCAGCCTGTCGTATCTGTTATCCAGCTCTGCTGACCTGGTCCATGATTCCACACATTTGTCGAACTTGCCCTGGTGATCCTGCACAATACCGAGGTTTATGTACGTTCTTGGTTCAGTGGGGTTGGCATTAACCGCTATCTGAAAATGTTTCTCAGCCAGATCGAGTCTGCCCATTTCCTCAAACCAGTTGCCTGCAACTATATGATCAACGACCGGTATCTTGTCTGTCCCTGCATCTTCAACCATTATTGCGAGCAGGTCATTGGAGGACATGCCTGTAAACTGGCGCAGATAAGCGCCCTTTCCTGCTTTATCCAGTTTTATGCCGAGAAATCTGTGGCTCTCGATTTTACCTTTCTCGACCAGCTGCCTGATCTCGTTTTCTGCTTCAGCTATGGCCTTCATATCGAATTCCGCAGGCAGTTCTTTGCCTGCATAGATGTAATAAACAACAGGCACATTATGTATCCTGGATTCAATGAATACTGCCTGAGCTTTTTTTGCATCAGGGGTCTGTTCCCCGGCATCTTTGTCCGGCCGGATGATGCGCTTAGCTATGTATTTTTTTAATGCCTGCCATATGTCTTTTCCGATTTCGCTCAACAGTCCGCCGCCTACTCCGCTGAGAACAGCAACCAGAATAGCAAGCTCTCCGGTCAGGCCGCGATGGTGCTCGATAATCTCTATCCCAAAGTTTTTAAGCTGTTGTTCTTCAGTATCGGTCATCTGATTATCCTTGAATAAAAAAATCCATTCAGCCCGCAGGAGGCATTTCCTGAAGGCACGGTTTCACTCTTGATGCGGTGAAGTCCAGAAGAGCTTTCTACCCGGTGTGCTTTCCTGAATAGTGGCCGCAGGTTTTGCATGCAGAGCCTGTGTCAGGCTGCGAATACCCTGTGCAGCTGCACCCTGATACTGAACATGCTGTTGCATCCTTTTTGCTTCCGCTTTTTGTTGATGATGCGCATTTTGGTTTGCAGCTGTCTTTTGTCTTTGTCATGTCAATCTCCTCCTTGGATGTTTATAAAAAAGTATGGCGCAAAAACAGGTAATCCGCAAAAAGCATGTCTGCAATCCGCTGATGCAGGCGCATGGTTTGTAAAATGTTTGGGCCTTGATAATTGACTTAAGAGGATGAGGGAGCACGGAGGATTGAATTATGAACCGCCTTTTGATAAACTCCAAAAAGTTACCGAATTAGTGAGCTAGTACATGTGTCCCAGGTTTTTAATAACAAGAAATCAGGAAGGTTAATGGAGGAGATTGAGTCAAATGTCAAGGCCTGACACGGTACTCTTATGGAGGGTTTTATGATAACAAAAGTAGCAGTAGCACTTTTTATGATAGTTTTTTCTTTTAGCTCACTGATTAATATTTCGCTTGGTGTAGAAATAGGGCCAGAAGAGGTAGTTAAAAAATACTATACGGTTGACCTTGAAGGGGCCAGGGTCGACGGAAAAAGTTATAAAGCACTAGTTAGGCCACTCATTATATGGGAAAATGAACCAGGTTGGGATTTTGTTTTTATTACAAAAAAAGCTTATATTTCGAGCATTAAAAAAGATGCTAATAAGGCATCAATAGAAGTGAGATATGAAAATGCAGGATTTCGAAACGGAGAGGATGTGCTATCAGTTGATTTTATTGAGGTGGTTTCATTTACATTGATTCAAAAAGGGGGAAAATGGAAAATACAAGCCCCCCTTTTTTATCCGCATGTTTCTCCAGTAGTATTGACTAGACACTATGAGCAATGGCTTAAAAAAGCAACTGATAAAGATACCATTCAAAAAATTAAAAATCAACTTAATGTGCTAAAAGGAATGAAGTAGAATAATCACTCTTTTTTTACAAAGGGATGGATATAACCAGCGCGAGATAGCAGATTATTTTGGGCTGTACTACACTACAGTAAGCAGGATTATGAACGAATGCTAACAATAAAGACTTGCCCCCCTAAGACACTAAGATTTACAGTGATAAGTTGTCTGAAAAGTACTGGTGATAGATTGGAGGTGTTTCATTGTGTCTACAAAAACTTTTGTGAGATTAAAGATTATCAGTGACTCACTTACCCCAACTGACATACAGTCAGTTGTAGGAATCAGTTGTGACAAATCATGGAAGATCGGCGATTTTCGCGCTAATACAATTATTAACGAAAAGAATAATGGCTATATTGTTGATTCAGGATTAAGCATACAAGCTTCTCTTGAAGAGCATCTGAGAAATCTGCTATTAAAAGTTACCCCTTATTCACAAGGGATTAAGTCTTTATCGGATGATAATATAGTTGAGTTCTCATGTGTAATGTATTTAGAGGATAATGAACGTCCTGCTATTTATTTTGAAAAAGAGATAGTCAATGAAATAAACAAGTTGGGCGCTAGCTTGGATATAGACTTGTATAGACTTTAGGTTAAAGAGATAAAAAGGCGAACAGCTGCTTTTTTTAGCAATGGGTGAGAGATAAGAAGGATAGTAACAGAGTTGAAAATGAAGAAAATAAAATTAAATAGAACCGTTCCATTTAAACTTCACAAATTGGTGAGGAGATTATTTAAATGTTAAATAACCAATTGAAAGTAATAATTGTTGTTTCGTTTTTAGTTTTGTTTAGTAGCTCTTGCGTAAAAACAGGATGTCAATTCGCTATTCATACGCAACAAATTAGTGCAGAAGACTTTCAATTAATAGAAACATTACTTAATAGGCACGGATTTGAATATAGTCATTATTTAAATGAAAGAGGGGTGTTAATAACTACAAAAGAGAATAAATTAATATTTGGAAAAAGTAATCAATTTAAATCTAACTTGATAAAGAGAATCGGTACAACCGATGTGGACGGCATACTTCTTAACATGTTTTATGAGAAACTGCCGAGTGATACTAAATTGTATGATTTTCAAATTTATATCGAGAACAGATATAAATGTGCTGACAATAAAATCTTGATCAGTGAAATAGAAAAGACTGGCAATGCGCTTTATTTGTTATTAGTGAGTAAATTGGGAGAACACAATGTCAAAAAAGAAATGAAACTACTTCGATACCCATATTTCTAAAAATCTGACAGAGCATTTTTATTGAGTGAGCATATCCACAATCTTTCACAAAGGGAGCGATATGAATTTCAGAAGTAGAAGCAGGTGGTTTGTCATAGCAGCAGTGATGGCAAGCGTAGTCATCACTGCAGGAGTGAGCAGAGCAGAGACCATCGAGTATATATCCCTCTGCAATTAATCTAATGAGTAGGTGGAGGTTTTTGAATGATAAAAACAAGAACAGTACTCTTTATTGCCATAATTGTTGGATTGCTTTTAGTAACTCAAATTCTCAATAAGGCGTCAATTGCAGCAGAAGAAAAGATTGCAGTAAAACTTGATACGTTGCCATCAGTTGTAAAACCTGGCGATAAGCCATTTTCACTAGGGAAAAAGTTTCTTTCAAAACTACTGCCAGAAATCGAAAATCCTAGACTAATGTCTTTAAGTGACTTGTCTAGTTCTGACA
>JAJFVG010000020.1 GCA_021371915.1 Nitrospiraceae bacterium | reverse complement strand
CGGATCTGACTTTCAGCTTTCAGCGCTTCTTGACAGGGGCCTATATTCGTATGGAATAGCCAAGGAAGAATACGAGATAGAAAGAGCCTCAGAAGATACAAGAACGCCTTTTGATCTTATTGACAAGGTTTACGAACAGCTTGAAAACTACCTGTACAACCCGAACCCTAAACAGAACTTCAATGAAAAGATCAAAAAACTCTGTCGCCTTCTTCAGAATGCATGCAGTAAAGACACGAATGCAGCAATAGGTACAATCCTGCTCTGCACTGAGTGCAACTATCCTGTTGTTCACTCGATACACTCAGCAATAGTAGCAGAAGTTGTGCTGAAGTCACTTGGCTGGGCAGATGAAGAACGCATGTCTGTACTCGCAGGCGCCCTGACGATGAACATAGCAATGGTCAGGCTCCAGGACACCCTTCACACCCAGAGAACGCCCCTCTCAGAAGCTCAGAAAACCGAGATACATGATCATCCCAATAAAGGCACAGCACTGCTCAAACAGATGTATATTGACGACAACATCTGGCTGGACATAGTATCACAGCACCATGAACTTCTCGACGGAAGCGGCTACCACCTGAAACTAAAAAGCGACAGCATCAGCCAGCCCTCAAGAATTGTGACGCTGGCAGACATCTACTGTGCGAAAATATCGAGCAGGGCATACAGGGAAGCGCTTCTTCCAAATATAGTGCTCAAAGAGCTGTTTTTGAAAAAAGAGCACTGCATAGACACTGAATACGCCAAGCTTCTTGTAAAAAAACTCGGAGTATATCCTCCCGGCACATTTGTTCAGTTGAACTCCAATGAAACAGCAGTTGTGATACGGGTGGGGAAAGAGGCTCACTGCCCTGTTGTCCAGAGCATAATCAGTTCGCGCGGCGCTGTCCTCACAAAACCTGTTGAAAGAGATACCTGTCATGACGGCTACCAGGTAAACAAAGTCATAAGCCGCAAAGAAGCCAATGTTCAGATAAACAGATCCCTTCTGTGGGGTTATATCTGATGCTCCTGATATTGAATGCAATAGTTGCACTGTCTGCGCAATAGATGCACGCAAGCCAATACAGTCAAAACCGACTGATTTGTTTAACCCATTGAAACATATAACAGCTCAAGTAATGGCACTTATATTGCAAATTAGATTTTGATCTCTCAAAGAGTCAGAATATTTATATTCAAAAAGGAGGCGGTTATGTTAAGAAATCTCGCATTTTTGCTTTTGTGCATTGTTTTAGTCGCACCGGCAGCATATGCAGCACAGGATTCAGGCAAGACAGCCATAGCATCACCAGGCAAGACAATAACAGACCCTGTGAGCACTCTTGCAGGCAGGGCGCCCTACTTTCAGATCTTTGACAGTACAGGCAAACTGATCGAAACAATCGAGAACCCTTACAAAAATTCTCGCGGCGGAGCAGGCATTGCTGTTGCAGATTTCCTGGCAAAAAAAGGTGTATCAAAAATAGCTGCCGGCACATTCGGCCCGATGATGATCAGCGCAATGGAGTCCAAGAAAATCTCTTACATAGAGTTCAAGGGCAGCGTGGAACAGGCGCTGAAATATATTCTCGATGCAAAAAAATAATCAGGTCTTAAACAGGAGAGCTAATGCAAAATAAAGGTTTTCACAAGCGCGGGTTTATCAGCCTGCTTACTGCGCTCAGTTTCGTGGCAATGACAATATCCGGCATAGTGCTCTACTTTGCCCCTCTGGGCAGGATCGCCTACTGGACAGACTGGAAGTTTGCGCTCCTCACAAAAACAGACTGGATCAATATCCATATCCTCACGAGTCTGCTCTTTGCAATCGGCGCGATCTGGCACGTGTGGCTGAACTGGAAAGTCTTCTGGTCTTACATAGCCGGCAAAATTCAAGCAGCCGCCGGCATGAAAAAAGAGCTGGTTATAGCAGCTGTCATCACCATTGCATTCACATTCGGCCCTGTATACGGAATACCGCCGTTCAGCTATGTAATCGATTTCGGCGACTACCTGAAAAAGGCATGGATAACGAGCAGCGAATATGAACCTCCGTTCGGACATGCTGAACAGCTCTCTCTCAGGGCTCTCGCAAAGAAGACCAATATAGATCTCGACAAGGCTGTTGCAGAGCTGAGGCAGAGCGGCATCAGGTTTGACAACACTTCAGAATCGCTCGAAAAGATAGCGCGCGCGAACAATAAAAACGCGATGCAGATATTCGCGGTCATCAAGAAATTCCAGAAGACTGACAAGATTGACTCTTCAGTTAAATTCAGTCCGGAACTGGTTGAAGAACGCTTTGCAGGCACAGGGATCGGACGAAAAACACTGAAACAGGTTGCAGAAGAAAATGGCCTTGATATTGAAGCATCGAAAAAGAAGCTTGCTGCAAAGGGCATAAGCATCAAGGATGATGAGACATTCAAAGACGCTGCAACCAAATATGATATTTATCCTATAGACCTTATGAAAATCATCCTTGTAGAAAACTATTCACCCTATAGCGAAGCAGGAGGCAAAAAATGAAGAAAGCATCAGCAGCACTGATCGGAGCAGCCTTATTGACAGCATCACTCGCTTTCGGCGCTGACTACAGCAGCATGAGCACAGAGGAACTCGCGGCCATGCGCGGCAAGATGCAGAACGCCACTGTACAGGACCGCAGCGCATTTCAGAAGGAGTGGCAGAAACGCATTCAGACCATGACGCCAGAAGAGCGTCAGAAGTATCTTGGCAAGCCACAGGGCTCAGGACAGGGAATGGGCCCAGGCAGGGGCGGAGCAGGACAGCCCGGGACTAAAGGCATGGGAGGCCGCGGCAGTAGCAACTACTAATCTTTCCAGAACGGCTCAGGCCGTTAAGGAGGCGTTATGAGCAGAAGGTTATTTGCAGCAATTGCAACTGTGGTTTTTCTATTGTCATTAACAGTCATTGCAGAGGCTCAACCCATGAGAGGCTGGCAGGGCAGCGGCGGATGGGGTGCAGGCATGCAGTACCAGCGGATGTATAACCCTGCGACAGTAGAGACCATCACAGGGGAGATTATGAGCGTTGACAAGATAACCCCGATGAAGGGAATGTACTACGGCATACACCTGCAACTTAAAACAGACAAGGAAACAATATCAGTGCATCTTGG
>JAJFVG010000019.1 GCA_021371915.1 Nitrospiraceae bacterium | reverse complement strand
CTTGAATAGTTTTCAAAGCTATTATGGTTAATAAAGGCATCAATATGAGCTACTGCCCCTTCTGTTATCCACGACTCATGAATTTGGCGCTGAAATGATCCCTTGCTTTTTCTGAAAAGCCTCACAACCTTGTCAGGCCACCATCCGCAATGCTTGATCCATTTGTCATGAAAAAAAGTTTTTCTCGAAAAGCTGTAAGCATCAGCCTTTGGATTTTTCAGTACAGCAATAATCTTTTCTTGTGTTTCAATGGGGATGTTTTCATCAGCATCAAGGACTAATACCCACTCGTTTTTGCATTTTTGAATTGCGCTGTTTTTTTGTGGGCCGTAGCCTTTCCAGCTTTCTGTATAAACATGACATCCAAATGATTTTGCGATTTTAACCGTGTTGTCTGTGCTTCCTGAATCAACAACCACTATGTCGTCTGCAAACTGAACTGATTGAAGACAGTGAGGCAATCTTTTCTCTTCATTTTTTGTGATAATTGCTACTGAAATATCGATTTTATTATTCATTTTCTTTTGTTCCAATCCCTGTTAAAAGGGCTAATAGTGGAGCATGAGATACAGACAATATTAATGTATCCGTTAAACTGCCTATACAAAATATAAGGCTATAACCAAGAATTGATTGTCCAACAATTGAAGTTCGTCTGTTCCATCCATTTTTTATTATTGTATAAATCAGCCACAAAAAAATCATCAATCCAGTTATGCCATAGCTTGCTGCTATATAAATGTAGCTGTTGTGAGGATGTTTTGGAGTTATATTTTCTTTTGTGAGCCCTGGCTTTTTATAATGTTCCATTGCGGCTGGATACCCACCGGTTCCAACTCCAAACAATGGATTCCTGATAAAAATTTTACTACCTCCTTCCCACATATGCAGTCTTATTCCTATTGATGAGTTAATGTCGTTATCCTGAACATTCTTTACAGCCATGCTTGCTCTGTCCTGTACAGTTGGTGAAGCCATGAGTAGTGCCACAGAAATAATGGACAAGAGCGCTATCTTCAAAATACCTGGATCTTTTAACATGTTAAATATGAGCCACGGAGACAATAGTATAAAAGCCACATGACCTATTCTTCCTCCACAGATAGATAATGTAAAAAACAGGATAAGGATGAGGCTGATTATAATAAGGCGGTGTTTTAGCTGGCTGCGCAGCTTGTATTCAAAGGAAAGAAAAAGAATGCCGAGAACCAGAAAGAGAGATGCTGTTATTGATTTACCTGAAAATATTGTAGGCAGTTTAATGGCAGTTGAAACAACTCCCGAGTAAGTCAAAATAGAAAAGGCAGATAGTATTAAAAGACCCGCGACAAATGCTGTTGCATATTGTCTGAATATTTTTTCGTTTATAGTAGATGAAGCTACAACAAATGCCAACAGCCAGTAGCGAGATTTGGATACTATTTCAAGTCCATCTGTCATATTGTTAGTCCACAGCAACCCTATAATTGTCAGAATCATAAATGCGGCTAAAGGGATTGTCCAGTTTTGGTGCAGCCACCTGTGTCTGTCTCTGACAAAACTTCCTGAAAGCAGCCATATGCCGATTGCGAGAGAGGATGCGATAACCGCAGGTGATGTAGCTAAGGGTAAAAAGAAGAATAGGGCTAAAAGACAGTAATAAATTAGCCTGTGGTCTAATCTTTGAATGTCAGTATCTGGGTTAAATTTAATCATTTAAATTATTTAATCAATATTATTGGAGGTTTTATTATATCAGATTGCGGTGAATGGGGCGATTTGGTGAGGCGGCAGGTTTTTGCCGACTGCATATATATGCAAAAATCTTATAGATTCCAGGGGGCTGTTCTGTTATAATTCTTTCAGACAAGCGTTGTGGCTGCAAGGGGCGGCAGGCTTAAAAAGGCATTGACAAAGCCAAACCTCTTGCTGTACCATTAACACCTTGTAAGGAGCTGACGGCTTCTTCGATTCTAAACTGAGGGGGGTAGAGAATTGTATGCTTTAGGTACCCATCTTTTGGTGGAATTGAGGGACTGCAATCCCGATATTTTGAAGGATCTCACCAAAGTAAAAGAAGCGCTCGTGTCTGCAGCAAAGGAAGCCAAAGCCACAATCATTGATGTTTCATTCCATGAGTTCAGCCCGTTCGGCATCAGCGGCATGGTTGTAATAGCAGAGTCGCATCTGTCTATACACACATGGCCTGAGTACGGTTTTGCGGCTGTTGATATTTTCACTTGTGGAGACCTGATCAAGCCTGAAGTGGCTGCTAACTATCTTATTGGTGTATTTGACAGTAAAAATCCATCCATAGTGGAGATGAAAAGAGGGCTTCTATCGTGCTCAAACGAGAGGCTTCCTCACAAGATTTGTGAATCTGAACTGGAGATGGTGGGCTAGCAGGTTTTAAAACGGAAAATTCAAAGGCCCTGCTTTGCAGCAGGGCCTTTTTTTTATTTCTTGTCAGACAGTGCAGATATGCCAGGCAGGTCTTTGCCTTCGAGCAACTGGAGCGAGGCTCCGCCGCCTGTTGATATAAATGTTATGGCATCGCTGACCCCGGCTCTGTGGATTGCGTAGTCAGTGTCTCCGCCCCCGACTATTGTAAGAGCAAATGCGTCAGCAACCGAGTGTGCTATGGCAAGTGTGCCTCTTGAGAAGGCGTCTACCTCGAAAACTCCCATCGGTCCGTTCCAGATTATTGATTTGGCATTCTGGAGCGCTTCAGAAAAGAGCTTTACAGAGGCAGGGCCTATATCCAGGCCGCGCCAGCCTTTTGGTATCTCCTGGGAAGTGACTATCTTGGTCTCTGCCCCTGGCTCAATGCTCTGGGCTATTACGCAGTCAACCGGCAGATAGAACTTCACATTGTTCTTCTTCAGGCTGTCGATTATGTTGCCGGCCATGTCGAGCATGTCGGTCTCTACCATTGAGTCGCCGATTTCGTATCCCATTGCTTTGAGAAAGGTGTAGGCCATGCCTCCGCCAACTATAACCTTGTCAACCTTATTAGCCAGGTTTTCGAGCACGCCGATCTTACCGGATACCTTTGCTCCGCCCAGAATGGCTACAAGAGGCCTTATAGGATTTTCAACTACTCCCTTGAGGTACTCGATCTCTTTTTTAAGCAGAAAACCTGCTGCGGATGGCAGAAATTTTGTTATGCCGACAATTGAAGAGTGAGCCCTGTGTGCTGCGCCAAAAGCGTCGTTAATGTAGTAGTCAGCAAGTTTGGATAGGGCTTTGGAAAATGCCTCGTCATTCTTTTCTTCTTCAGCATGGAATCTCAGGTTCTCCAGCAGAAGCACATCTCCGTCTTTCATCCTGCTGACCAGATTTTCCACCTGGGAACCGATGCAGTCAGGAGCGAATAGCACCTCTTTATTCAGCAGGCGCTGGAGCCTTTTTACAACAGGAGCCATGCTGAATCTTGGATCAACCTTGCCTTTAGGCCTGCCCAGATGCGAGGCAAGTATAACCTTTGCGCCTTCATCTATAGCGTAGTTTATTGTCGGAAGGCTCGATCGTATTCTACGGTCATCAGTGATCTTCAGGTTGTCATCAAGCGGCACATTGAAGTCTGTCCTTATAAAAACCTTTTTGCCTTTTATCGGCAGGTCTTCAATCGTCAGTTTTGTGAGCACTCCTTTTATGTCCAGATCAACGCCGTTTTTTCTGGCCATCTGCTACCCCCTCTTGGATATGTAGCTTATAAGGTCTCTGAGCCTCGTGCTGTAGCCCCACTCGTTGTCGTACCATGCTATAACCTTTACCATCCTCTTTTCGAGCACCTTGGTGAGGGATGCATCAACGATTGAGGAGTGAGGATTGCTGTTGAAGTCTATTGAAACCAGCGGTTCTGTCGTATACTGGAGGACTCCCTTCATTGGGCCTTCAGCGGATTTTTTGAGCGCTGCGTTTACCTCTTCGGCTGTCACATCTTTGCTAACCTCTACCACGAGATCAACCACAGATACGTTGGGGGTTGGTACGCGTATTGCCATACCGTCGAGCTTGCCTTTAAGCTCAGGCAGAACAAGTCCTACTGCCTTTGCAGCTCCTGTGGTTGTCGGTATCATCGATACAGCAGCAGCTCTGGCCCTTCTCAAATCCTTGTGGGGCAGATCGAGAATGCGCTGGTCGTTTGTGTAAGCATGTATTGTTGTGATAAGTCCTCTTATGATGCCGAATTCCTGATGCAGCGTTTTTGCAACAGGCGCGAGACAGTTTGTTGTGCATGATGCGTTCGAAATTATCTTGTGAACGGATGGGTCCAGCTTGTCTTCGTTTACGCCCATGCATAAAGTAATGTCTTCATCTTTTGCAGGAGCAGATATTATTACCCACTTTGCTCCGGCATCCAGGTGTTTTGATGCCTTTGCTTTGTCAGTAAAAAGTCCGGTGGCTTCTATTACAATGTCAACTCCCATCGCCTTCCAGGGAAGGTTCTCAGGAGCTTTTTCAGCCAGCACCTTTACCTCTTTGCCGTCAACTTTTATACCGTTGTCCGTTGCGGAGACTTCCGCATTGAATATGCCATGCACTGAATCGTACTTGAGCAGGTGTGCGAGTGTCTTGGAGTCTGTAAGGTCATTGATCGCTACAATCTCAAAGTCCGCGCATCCCTTGCTTGTCCTGAAAAAATTCCTTCCTATCCTTCCGAAACCGTTTATTGCTACCTTGAATGCCATGCTATCCTCCTCGTTATTGACAGCTTTAACAGCTGAATTTGTTTATTACCATGCCTGTCATCAGTTTTGGATAAAAGTATGTTGATTTCGGCGGCATACGAAGGTTGGAAAGCGCCACGCGTTCAACATCAGTAACATCTGTTGGGTTAAGAAAAAATGCAGCATCAAACTCGCCTGTCTTTACCCTGTCTTTAACAAGATCAGGGTCCATCTCATAAGCTATTTCAGCTATGCCGAGGTCCCTTTTCAGAAGCAATTCATGCAGCACTACAACATCGAGGTTTTTAAGGGCGTCAGCCACATCCTTAAGCTCGCCTCCATTGTACTTTATTATATAAAACTCAGATGCCTTGTTAAGGCACAACCCAAAAGAGTTTTTCCCATGTTTTGCCAGAAGCTGTTCTATATCACTGCCTGTTGCAGCTGAATTTATGCGCTCAACAGAGAAATGTCGCGATATGGTGTTTAGCGCAGCCTCTTTGTCAGGCATGCCTTTTATCAGCCTGTGGGTCGGCAGCACTGATATGCCTTCATCAGACATGTTTGCCAGGAACATCAATACATAGTCCCACGGATTTGAGCCTGATGATGAACTGCTGACATTATGCTTTCTGTCCATCTCTTTTTTGTATTCAAGCGCGACTTCGTACCTGTGGTGGCCGTCAGCAATAAAGAGCGGCTTGCCAGCAAGTTCAGCCTGTATCTTCGTGATGACCGCAGGGGCGGATATCCTGTAGAGCGAATGAACAGCATTGTCATGATCCTTTGCGCTAAACACAGGCTCGCTGTCGAGGCTGTCAAGAATGCCGGAGGTTATCTTTTCAGGGCTGTTATAGAGGGAGTATACAGGGCTGATATTGCCTCTGCATGCCCGCATAAGGTTTAACCGGTCGGCCTTTGGCTTTGAGTGTGTGGCCTCATGTGGATATACGCCGTTGCCGAGCTCTGTTATTTTTACAAGACAGAAGAATCCGGCAAGGCTCTTTTTCTTTCCTGCCAGTTCATACTCTATTTTGCAGGCGTATATCGAGGGTTCACTGTCCCTGGTCAATATGCCTTCACTCAGCCATTGCTGGAGCGAATTTTCAGCCCTTGAATATCTGTTTTCGCCCTCATTGTCACCAGGAAGCTCTTTGCCGAAATCAACCCGTACAATATTATAGGGACTCATTTCGTAGAGGGATTCCTTGTATTTTTCAGAAATAATATCGTATGGCGGCGCTGCCACATCATTGCCGCATACCTTGCTGCAGTTGTAACGGATACCGTTAAAAGGGAAAATATCAGCCATTTACCTTCTCTTTGTTTTTAATTGTGAGTGCAGAAAATGTGCACTTAATTAAGTTAGCCGGAAAAAATACATTTGTATACTACCATTAAAAAGCCGTAATTTCAAACACTATACATATATTATGCTTGACAATCGGCATAATCTGTAATACTGTTGTTATTAAAAGAGGGGAGTGGCCGGGTTAGCCGGATCAGAGGCATATTTTGAATTGCAAGGAGGACTAAGGGGTTCTTGCGAATCGTGTTTTTTCTGTAGTCCAATCAAATCCTGTGGAGGTGGATTATGGAAGTAAAAAAACAGGGCATCAGTGAGGACTGGCTGTCCCTGTGGCTTGGCCTTGTGATTTTTGTTATTTCTCTATTTACATTCGCCGGCAATGACCTTATGGGCTGGGGTGTAAAAACAAGCGTATGGACCGACATCTCAAAATCAACAGCGCCTGTTTCAAAGATGTATACCACTGTCAAGGGTGAAATTACGAAGATAGACGGCAACAAAGTCACCCTGAAAAAGGCAGATGGAAAGGACGAAACCATAACGGTTCAGGATGCGTCCGCATTAAAGGTTGGAGACTCATATGTGAAGCAGGGCATATCAGGTCTTACCTCCTTGATCGTTACGTATCTGTTCATGCTTGTGCTGATGGGCATAGGAGCCAAGCTGCTTGGAGCAAATGTCGGAAAGTTTGCTTTGGGCTTCACTGTAATTTTTGCGCTTGCCTTTATATGCTGGACTCTCGGGCATTATGCCTATATTGCTGCAACAAAAGACCAGCTCGCAAAATTCAACATACCGTGGTCAATGAACCTGACAGGAGAGGCAGGCTATATTGTTGCGCTGATTGCCGGACTGGCTATAGGCAACTTTTTCCCTAAAACAGCTGCCAACCTTAAGGAAGCAACAAGGCCGGAGCTGTATATCAAGACCGCGATAGTAATAATGGGCGCTGCCCTCGGCGTAAAGGCAGCCGGCGCGCTTATGCTCGCCTCAGCCGTTATGTTCAGGGGTCTCTGCGCGATCATAGAGGCCTACCTGATATACTGGGCGGTCGTATATTATGTTGCAAGAAGATATTTCAAGTTCAGCAGGGAGTGGTCAGCGCCTCTTGCATCCGGCATATCCATATGCGGTGTTTCAGCGGCCATAGCAACCGGCGGAGCGATAAGAGCCAGGCCTGTTGTGCCGATAATGGTCTCATCCCTGGTTGTTGTATTTTCAGTTGTAGAGCTGATAGTGCTGCCGTTCTTTGCGCAGATATTCCTTTCCAGTGAGCCCCTTGTGGCTGGAGGATGGATGGGGCTTGCTGTAAAGACAGACGGAGCTGCAGTGGCCAGCGGAGCGGTTGCTGATTCCCTTATCAGGGCAAAGGCTTTGGCAGTAGAAGGCGTCAAATATGAAGAGGGCTGGATAACTATGACCACCACAACGGTCAAGATATTCATCGACATCTTCATCGGCATATGGGCATTTGTGCTGGCGCTGGTCTGGTGCGCCAAGATCGAGTGCAAACCCGGACAGAAGGTCAGGGGCGCTGAGATATGGCACAGGTTTCCGAAATTCGTGCTTGGTTATGCTGCTACCTTCCTGGTCTTCTTGTTCATCTGCCTCGGCCCATCAAAAATTGTTGAGCCTTTCAAGGCAGAGATAAAGGGCGTAAAGAAAGAAATCGCCTCTGTGGAAAAACAGCTTGCTTCTGAAACTTCTGTTGTACAGCAAGCAGCGCTTAATGAAAGACTCAAGGCTTCAAAGGACAAGATAAAGGCTATTGAAACACAGATGGCAGTACCAAAGAAGACTCTGGACAATGCGAATCTTGCCACAACAGAAAGCAATGTCTTCAGACAGCTCTTCTTTGTGCTCACATTCTTTGCCATCGGCATAGTCTCCAACTTCAAGAAGCTTTGGGAAGAAGGCATAGGCAAGCTTGCGGCAGTATACCTGCTCTGCCTGTTCGGCTTTATCATATGGGTGGGCTTGTTCATATCGTGGCTATTCTTCCACGGAATGAAGCCGCCTGTGCTGTGAGCTTTGGGATAAAAATGCGACTCAAAAGGAGGATTCATGCCTGAAGAGGTCAAGCTGTCAGATGAACTGAAAAAGATGGAATATGAGCCTCTGCTGCCGATTGAAAAAAAGCTGGTCGGCTGGAGCATAGGCCTGGGTATTGCGCTTCTGGGCCTGCTTATCTGGGTCAGCTACACATTCTTTCCTGCGCAGTAGAATTTCAGAAAAAACAGCGGCGGGTCATTTCGACCCGCCGTTTTTTTTCAAAACAAAAAAACAAAAACGATAACGGCGGCTTTATGCAAGATGACATGTATTCTAATCATGATGGCAGATACATCCATTCCAGCGACCAGCTCATTAATGCGGAAAAACTCGCTTCTCTGGGCAGGATGGCTTCAGGCATAGCCCATGAGCTTGAAGGTCCGTTAAACATGGTGCTGAACACTGCCAGAAAACTGTACCAGCAACTTTCTGAAAATAATGCTGAACATTCTGAAAGTTTGTCTCTGATAATGAATGAAGCAGAGAAATGTCTGGCATCAATAAGGGGGCTTCAGGATTTTTCAGCAAAAAAGACATCCGGCAGTATATTTTTGAGCATAAATGAAGTTGTAATGGATACGGTTAACCTGATAAAAAACCAGCCGCGGTTTTTCAGCATTATTTTCGATGTGCAGGTTGATGAGGCTCTCCCTGCTGTTCGAATGGATCCGTCTCACCTGAGGCAGGTGATAATCAGTCTTCTTATGAATGCCTCAGATGCGATGGACAAGCACGGGGCCATGAAGATTGTTACAAGGGCTGTTGAATCAGAAGGCAGGGCATTTGCTGAGATCGAATTTTCTGATTCAGGCACTGGAATTCCGCAAGATGATATAAACAAAATATTCGAGCCGTTCTTCACAACCAAGCATGGCAAGGGAACAGGCCTTGGTCTTTCGGTCAGTTATGGAATTGTAAAAAAATACAGAGGAGACATAACTGTAAGCAGTGTGCCCAATGAGGGCGCGAGCTTTTATGTAAGGCTTCCCCTGGACTCAGGCGCAGCAGAGGGTGCAAAATAAAAGCCAGGGTATGAGTTAGCTGTTATGATGAAGATAACCCATCCGATCCATGGTTCATACAGGCTGGTTGGCGGTGACTTCGCAAATGCCGGCAGGGCATCCAGCGAACTAAAGTCACTGCTTCTGAGCCTGGGTGTTTCGCGCTCCGGCGCAGAGAGGGCGGCTGTAGCAGCATTCGAGGCTGAGATGAATGTGATAATACATGCAGCAGCAGGTATGCTTGAGTACGAAATAAATGTCGGCGAGATAAACATACTCGCAAATGATATGGGCCCGGGCATAGAGAATATCGAACTGGCTATGCAGGAGGGCTACTCTACAGCGCCTGACTGGGTAAGGGACATGGGCTGGGGCGCCGGCATGGGTCTGTCCAACATGAAGAAGTGCAGCGACAGAATGAGGATAGACACTGTTGTGGGTGAAGGCACAACAGTGGAGATGAAAATATATTTGTGAAGAAGGCTTGTATGGGCAAGGGGCATCACAGGTTTATGCTTTCAGGCAGCGCTGCGCAGGCGCTGTGCGCAGAGGCTGTTTCAGGAGACGCAGCATCTGTCGGGTTCAGCGGCTGCTACATCAGCGATATGCTTTCTGATGTCATGGCCAATGCTTCAGAGGGAGATATCTGGATTACGATGCAGACGCATCCCAACATAGTGGCAGTAGCCCTGGTTAAAGGGCTTGCCTGCATCATCTTGACAGGCAGCAGGCAGCCGCAGCCCGAGACCCTGAGCAAGGCCAGGGCAGAGGGCGTGCTTATAATGACTACTCCGCACTCAACATTTGAGGCAGCCGGACTGCTGTACAACATACTTAACAGCAGGGCTGAGGCAGATGCAGCAGTTCAGGGCTGATCTGCATATACATACCTCAGCTTCGCCGTGTGCAATGCCGGATATGCAGCCCGGCCTTATAGTCGATATGGCTGCATCGCGCGGCATAGACATTATTGCCGTATCGGATCACAATACTGCCGAAAATGTGGAAGAGGTTTTTCTTGAGGGCCAGAGAGCCGGCATAACAGTGCTGCCTTCGATCGAGGTGACAACAACAGAAGAGGCGCATGTGCTTGCAATATTCGATACCCCGCAGAAGGCCAGATCGCTTGAGACGATCATTCATATGCGCCATAAAAAACGTGAATCAGACAGGCAGGGCAGGGACAATTTTCTGAGCCTGCTTGAGTGCAATAAATCATTCGGATCGCTGAAAAAATCAGCATACGATCTTATGTGGTCAGGCCTTGGACTCAGAGAGGCTGTCGAGATTACCCACTCGATCGGCGGTATAGCCATAGCGAGTCATATAGACAGGGATTTCATGAGCGTATTATCCCAACTTGGCTCCATACCTGATTATCTGTTTTTTGAGGCACTGGAGATATCATCAGCAACACCGAGTCAGATCGCATCGCGCAGATACTCAAAATATTCATCAATACCCTGGGTGCGTTCTTCGGATGCGCACCAGCTTGAGGATATAGGAAGACAGTCCACTGTCTTTAAGATCAAGACCCCTGTATTTGAAGAGATCGCCAGTGTGCTCAGGGAACGAAAACTGGATCTGATCGGATAACCCGCCTGATGCAGGACATCTCACTTCACATACTCGATATAATTCAGAATTCCATTGACGCAGGCGCAACAGAGGTGCGCATAAGCATTCAGGAGGAGACTGCCAGCGACTTTTTCAGGCTTGTAATAGCTGACAATGGCAGGGGCATGAGCATGTCCGCGCTCCAGAAAGCAGCGGACCCGTTCTATACCACAAAGAGCAAAAAATTCGGACTCGGCATCCCATTTCTGGCCCAGTCCGCTTCAGAAACAGGCGGCAGTATCAGCATAAACTCAAATGAATCCAACGGCACGGTCATAGAAGTGACAATGAAGCCTGGGCATATTGATATGCGGCCTCTTGGAGATATCGGCTCTACCATGATGACGCTTGTTGCAAGCTGTCCTGACACGAGATTTATGCTTGAGTATGCGCGCAACGGCTATTCTTTCACCTTTGATACGGATGAACTGAGAAAAGAACTGGATGGGGTGCCGCTGAATTTTCCGGCTGCACTAAAGCACATAAAAGAAACCATCAACAGTGCAGTGTTGGGATCAAATGAGTAGAGAGCAGAAAAAGAGCGGGATAAACTGTTTTAAATGCCGTTATTTTTATGTAACCTGGGACGAAAGGTTCCCCTACGGGTGCAGGGGCATGGGATTCAAATCAAAGACAAAACCTTCTGATGAGGTTTTAAGCATATCCGGGGTTGAATGTCTCAAGTTCGAGGCCTCAGGCAAAGAGCGTAAGCGCAGCAACTGACCACTTAATTAGACCGGTTCTTCCTGTCTTCCAGATTATGCACCAGTTCCGCGCCGATCAGAAATATCGAGGCTGAATAAAATACCCAGAGCAGAAATATGATAAAGGCTGTCAAAGGGCCGTATATGGTTCCTAGCTTTATCACCTTGACAGCATAAAATGTGAATATATTTTTTGCTACTTCCAGCAATAGTGCTGTCATGAGCGCTCCTGTGAGCGCGTGGCTTATTTTGACCCTCTTGACCGGCAGCAGCAGATACATAACGGCCACAGATAACGATATCAGCACGAATGGGACAAGATACTTGATGAGAAAACCGGTAAATTTACCTATCTTGATCTGCGGGAAGTAGTCCTTCAGGTCAGTTAGCAAAGAAATAGCAGAGGTGGCTCCAAACGACATGATGATAAAGAGCATTATTAAAGTGAGAACCAGCAGTTGCAATATCAGTGAGAGGGCGAAGTGGCGTTTTTTTTGCGTCTTGAATATCGCATTGATCGCGTTTTCGAGTGAAGAAAGGAGCTGAAACGAGAGTAACGCATAGATGGCTATGCTCACATGTCCGAGGTTTTTATAAGAGATTATCTTGCCGAGTTCATTGGTTGCTTCTGACGCTGCGCGCGGGAAAAAACTTGTCAGCTTTGCGGAAAAGTACTTTAGAAGGTCAGCGTCATTCCCGAGCAGGTATCCAAAGAGTGTAATCATGAAGAGGCAAAATGGTATGAGCGCCATGATTGAAAAGTAAGAGACAGACCCAGCAAGCATCGGGCCATTGTCCCTGAAAAAATCCCTTATGCTTTTTGCAGTTATGCTGAGGAAATTTTTTACAGCTGCTGCCGGCTTCAACCTCTTTTCAGCCATCAAGTCCCTCCGTTGTTGTCAGGAGCAGCCAAAAGATGAAAATAATTAGCCCTCTTTATGGAGGGCACTTGCCGCATACTGAAGCGAAAAGCGATGTTGAAAGATAACGGTCGCCCCTGTCAGGACAGAGAACCACTATCACGCCTTCTTTCAGCTCACTCGATTTGCGGAGTGCAAGGTGCATTGCAGCTCCGCTTGATATGCCTAGAAAGAGGCCTTCCTTTACAGCGAGCATCCTTGTTGTGTTGAATGCCTCATCATCGTTTACTATCAGCCGTTCATCCAGCATGTCAGGGTTGAATATGCGAGGCACTATGCTTTCGGACATATTTTTCAGGCCCTGAATCCTGTGCTTTATGGTCGGTTCAGCGCCTATGATCTGAATGCTGCTGTTGTACTCCTTCAACCTCTTTCCAACGCCCATAAGTGTGCCGGATGTACCCAGGCCGGCTACAAAGTGGGTTATTCGGCCTCCGGTCTGTTCTATGATCTCCGGGCCTGTGGTTTCGTAGTGAGCCAGTATGTTTACAGGGTTATCAAACTGGTTAGGCATGAAGTACCTCTGCGGCTCTGAATCAAGTATGCTGTGAGCGAGCCTTATTGCGCCGTCAGTGCCCTCGTCAGAAGGACTTAGCAGGATTTCAGCTCCAAAAGCTTCAAGTATTCTGCGCCTCTCAATGCTCACACACGCAGGCATTGTGAGCTTTACCCTGTAGCCTTTTGCAGCTGCCACCATCGCTAGGCCGATGCCTGTGTTTCCGGATGTTGCCTCGAGGATTATTCTGTCTTTGGAAAGCATGCCATGCTTTTCAGCATGTTCAACCATGTAGAGCGCTGTCCTGTCTTTTACAGAGCCTCCGGGATTGGCGCCCTCGAGCTTTGCCAGAATAATCACATTCGGATTGGGGTTGATGTTCGAAATGCTTGCAATAGGTGTGTTGCCGATGCACTTTAGTATTCCCATAACTGTTCATTATAGAGGCTGCGTCTTTCTGGGTCAAGGAGCTTAAGTCATGCATCAGCCTGGGTCAGGATAATCCTTTCTGCTTAAAACAAAGATTGCTGTCTGGGCAAAGAGGTTAGGAAAAAATTTCAGGCCTCTTTTTTCGCCAAGATAAACAGCCTTGCTGATGTTTATTCCTCTTCCGGCACAGTATTGCACAAAGTCAGTTATGCTCAGGAAGTGCAGATTCGGAGTCTCGAACCACTGGAAGGGCATTGCTCCTGTTACTGGAGTCCTGCCGCAGAAAAATATCTGGAGTCTCGACTTGTAGTAAGCGAAGTTCGGAAACCCCACTATAACCGACCTGCCCACCCTCAGCGCATCTTGCAACACTGAGTCCACATGTATAACCTGCTGAAGGCTCTGGTTCAGAATCACGTAATCGAATGACCTGCTCCTGTAGTCAGACAACCCGGTATCGATGTCTCCATGCGAGACAGCCACACCCCTGGCCACGCATTGATATATCGCTTTCTCATCTATTTCTATGCCGTGGCCGGTGGCAGCCTTTTCTCTGATCAGCAGGCTGAGAAGCTCTCCATTGCCGCAGCCCAGGTCAAGCACAGATGAACCCGTCTCTATCATTTCGAGTATTATCCTGTGGTCTGCACGAATGCTGTCAAGGTTATTTTTCATTATGAGCTCCTACTTTTTTCAGGAAATTTTTTTCAGAAAATGCGAAATAAGATGCGTCTCTTCATCGACCTCAAGAAGAAACGCATCATGCCCATAGTCAGAGTCCACCTCGCAGTATGTCGCTTCCACACCTGCAAGCCTGCATGCCTTCAGTATCTCTTTCGACTGGCTTGCAGGGTAAAGCCAGTCTGACCTGAATGCGATGATCAATGCACTGGCTTTCACGCCATGCAGCATATCGTGAAGAGGTTTGCCTTCAGTTACATCAAAGTTGTCCACAGCCTTTGTTATGTAGAGATATGAGTTTGCGTCAAAGCGCTTCACAAACTGGTCGCTGCGGTAATGTAGGTATCCCTCCACCTCAAAATCAGCAGCAAATTTTGTCGGCCGAGCCTTCTCTTTTTTCAGCCGCCCGAACTTCTCTGCCATGGAGGCGCTGCTCATATAAGTTATATGGCCTATCATTCTTGCAACAGCCAGTCCTCTGTCAGGAGCAGGACCGTTGTAGTAGCAGCCGCTGTTCCAGTTCGGATCCGCCATAACAGCCTGCCTGCCTGCTTCGTTGAATGCAATCTGCTGCGGGGAGTGGCGCAGCGCCGTTGCTATCGTTATGGCGCTCCTGATCTTTTCAGGATATCTCGCAAGCCATGACAGCGCCTGCATTCCACCCATTGATCCGCCGACTACAGAGAGCAGCTTATCTATGCCGAGGCTTTCGATAAGCATCTTTTGCAGATCAACCATGTCATTTATGGAGATAGCAGGGAAGTCGAGCCCAAAAGGCTTTCCTGTTTCGGGATTTATGCTCGAGGGGCCGGTTGTGCCTCTGCAGCCGCCGAGCACATTGGAGCAGATCACAAAATATCTTCTCGTGTCGAGCGCCTTGCCAGGCCCTATCATCGAATCCCACCATCCGGCGTTGTTCAGACCTTCATGAGTTCCAGCTGCATTGGCATCTCCTGTGAGCGCATGCAGCACAAGCAGAGCGTTTGACTTCTGTTCGTTCAGCTCTCCGTAAGTTTCATATGCGACTGTTACAGGCCCCAGCGTCTCGCCGCATTCGAGCGCGATGCTGTCAAATGTGTGGTAATGTGTCCGGACAATACCCACGGTTGTTTTTTCCGTATCCTTTATTTTTGGTGTCATTTGTTATTTCCCTATGTTTTTGCCAGTGACTGATCAATGTCGTCAATAATGTCATCAATATGCTCAATGCCTATTGAGAGCCTGATAAAATCAGGAGTGACTCCTGTGGCTGCCTGCTCCTGCGGCGAAAGCTGCTGGTGCGTTGTTGTTGCCGGATGTATTGCCAGGCTCTTTGCATCGCCAATATTGGCGAGATGCGAGAAGAGGCGGAGAGAATCGATAAACTTCCTGCCTGCCTCAAGACCGCCTTTGATGCCGAATCCAACTATTGCTCCCGCACCCTTTGGCAGATATTTGTCTGCCCTATGTTTTTCAGGACTCTCATCCAGTCCAGGGTAGTTGACCCATTCGACCCGTGGATGTTTCTTCAGATGGGTTGCTGCAGCAAGGGCGTTTTCTGAGTGGCGCGGCATCCTCAAATGAAGGGTCTCGAGCCCCTGCAGGAATAGGAAAGAGTTAAATGGAGAGACAGCAGGACCGAGATCTCTCAAAAGGTTGACCCGTGCTTTGGTAATGTAAGCGATATTGCCCAAGGGCCTGAGCGCCTCGATAAAATCGATCCCGTGGTAACTCGGATCAGGGCCGGATATGAGAGGGAATTTCCCGCCAGACCAGTCGAACCTTCCTGAGTCGACTATCACTCCTCCGATGCTCGTGCCGTGTCCGCCGATAAATTTTGTTGCCGAGTATACAACCACATCAACTCCATGCTCTATCGGCCTGAGCAGATATGGCGAGACCGTGTTGTCCAGAATGAACGGCAGGCCGTTTTCATGCGCCACTCTGGAGATGCCCTGAAGGTCAGCCACATCTAGCTTGGGGTTGCCTATGGACTCTGCATAGAGGGCTTTGGTTTTGGGAGTTATAGCTTTCTGAAATTCGTTCAGGTCATTGGATTTCACAAAGTTAACCCGTATGCCGAATCTTGAGAGCGTGTGACGGAACAGATTGTATGTGCCGCCATAAAGATTGTCCGCTGATACGATCTCATCGCCGGCCTGTGCTATATTCAGAATGGCCAGGGTTATTGCAGACTGTCCGCTTGCCACGGCCAGAGCCCCGACACCGCCATCGAGAGCTGCCATGCGCTTTTCAAATACATCTGTTGTAGGGTTCATAAGTCTTGTGTAGATATTCCCGAACTCGCGCAGGCCGAAAAGATTGGCAGCATGCTCAGTGCTTTTGAACTGGTAGGATGTTGTCTGGTAAATAGGCACAGCCCGTGAACCTGTTGTGGGGTCAGGCTCCTGCCCCCCATGAAGAAGTATGCTTTCGTGTTTAAGGCCTGTGTTGATTTGGCTCATTCTTCTGTCCTCCATTAGTTGTCTGAATGTTAATACGTTGATATTCTGCACCCGCAGATTCCATGATTTATTTTAGAAAAATAAAAAGCCGCTGCTGGTTTGCATATCCCACAGCGGCTTTCTGATATTGTGAAGTTGACCTTAGGTCAGCGAAATAACAGATGTCCTCCTCTGCCGGGTGGTTGCATCAGCGGCATTCGAAGCATACTGGAGCTGCATTTTAACAGGCACTTAATTAACATCTGCGTGCTTTTCCTTTGTTTTTGTGTTTTTATCGATTAATTTTTGTAGCGTTATTGAAGACAGGTGGCCTGATATCTTTGCTGACAGCTCGGCCCATACTCCGCGCGTCAGGCAGTTTTTGGAACGTCTGCATTTTGATGGATTGCCGGTGCAGTCCACAACGCTTATCGATCCTTCAACAGCAGTCACTATATCTCTGAGCGTTATCCTGCCTGGAGGGTTCGCCAGCGTGTATCCGCCTTTCATCCCCCGAACAGAGTGTATCAATTTTGCCTTTTTCAAAGGCGCAATCAGGTGTTCGAGATATTTTTCCGATATCTCCTGCCTTACAGCAATGTCGGAGAGAGGCACAGGAGCGCCGCCATGGTTCTGTGCCAGTTCCAGCATAAGCCTCACCCCGTAGCGTCCTTTTGTCGATAGTTTTAACATTCTTTTCAGACCGCCTAAATCCCTACTATTTTAATAGGAATATAACATTCGACAGGAGTTGCTGTCAAGGCTTGCATGAAAAATCACGCTGCGCCGCTTGTTTTGCGGAGAGCGATTCTGTCCGTTCTAAATGCCGGTGATGCTGAAGCGCAAAGATTAGGTATGAGTGCAAAAACAATAACTGCTTACAAATCCAGGCAGGCTTTTATCACAGCGGCTTATAAGGCCATTTGTTTTTTTTATGGTCATATTAAAGGATTTATATCGTCAGGGTTAATATGTTATTTGTATAAGACAATACGGAGGAATAGATGGACGCGAACATTCTTATAATATGCAGTCAGGAATCATCATTGGCGGATTCCGCCGATATGCTTGCTTCAGCAGGGCACAGCGCTGATTGCGCTGCTTCATACAACAAAGCAGAGGAAATGCTTGAACAAAAAAACTACAGGCTGCTCCTTGTGCATATGCCTGAGGATTATGCAGATGCGGTTCATTTTATTCGCAATGCAGCTGCAAGGGGCATGAACATAATTGCTGCATCTGACTCTCCATCCCAGGAGTCGCTCAGGGCTGCTGTTATGGCTGGAGCAAAAAATTATCTGAAGAGTCCTGTGTCAGCGAGCCAGATTGAAGTTGAGATTAAAAAGGCGCTCAGCTCCAACGGCAACGGTCACGCTAACGAGTGCAAATGCAGCGACATAACTCCTGAGATGATATCAAGGCTGGACGAGATAGTTGAACGCAACAGGACAAGGCCGGGCTGCCTGATACCGGTGCTGCAGGAGACGCAGGAGCTTATCGGTTATCTGCCGGTTGAGATACAAAAGCGCATAGCAGCAGGACTTAATATCACTGAGAGCGAAGTGCATGGAGTTGTCTCATTCTACTCATTCTTTACCATGAAGCCAAAAGGCAAAAACAATGTAAGGGTCTGCCTTGGTACAGCATGCTATGTGAAAGGCGCTGAAGAAATCGTCAAAAAAATATCAGAAGAGCTCAAGCTCGAGATTGGCGGCATGAGTGAGGACAGGAAGTTCTCTCTTGAGACAGTCAGGTGCGTTGGAGCCTGCGGTCTTGCGCCGGTAGTGGTTGTGGGCAAGGACACGCTCGGTGATGTGCACGCCAACAGTATTATGGAACTGCTCAAAAAATATGATTAGCGTACAGAGCTGCAAGGAGGGTAAGGATGCCGAAACTTAATGTTGAGGATTTAATAAAGATAAAAGAGTCATACAAGGCTGTGTTTACATTAAGAGAAGGCGGCTATAGGGCAAAAATAACTGTGCACATGGGCACATGCGGCATCGCTGCCGGAGCCAGAACAGTTATGGAGGCCCTGATTGACGAGATTCACAAGCAGGGTGCCAGCGATGTTATAGCATCCGCTTCAGGCTGCGCAGGCCTGTGCAGCAAAGAGCCGATGGCAACAGTCGAGATCGTGGGAGAAGCGCCCGTAAAATACGGGCAGCTGGATGCAGAAAAGATCAAAAAAATATTCAAAGAACATGTTCTGAATGGTTCGCCTGTGCAGGAGTATGCATTGGCTGCCGGATGCGAATCATCATACTAACCGGAGACCGAAGATGAAGACACATAGAATAAGCGTTATGCTGTGCGGAGGCACAGGCTGCATTGCCAGCGGAAGCATGAAGCTGCGCGACGCAATGGTTGAGGAAATTAACAAGAGGGGCCTTCAGGATGAGGTGAGCGTTGTGCTTACAGGCTGCAACGGTTTCTGCGCACAAGGCCCTGTTATGACGATATATCCTGAAGATATCTTTTATCAGAAAGTTGCTGTCAGCGACATCCCTCTTATAGTTGAAGAGCACTTTATGAAGGGCAGGCCTGTTGAAAAGCTGTTTTACAAGGAGCCTGCAAAAAAACAGACAATACCCCTTATGCGCGAGATACCATTCTTCAGTCTTCAGGTGCTGCGTGCGCTCAGAAACAAGGGCATGATAGATGCGGAAAAAATAGAAGAGTACATAGCAAGGGACGGCTACCAGGCAGCTGCAAAGGCCATAACCCGTATGACGCCCGAAGAAATAATAGATGTGATGACAAAATCAGGCCTCAGGGGCAGAGGCGGTGCAGGCTTTCCCACTGGAAGAAAATGGGAAGAGAGCTACAGGGTGCAGGATGACCAGAAGTACATACTCTGCAACGGAGACGAAGGCGACCCTGGCGCATTCATGGACAGGAGCATAATGGAGGGAGATCCGCATGTTGTGCTCGAGGGCATGATAATAGGCGCAAAAGCCATAGGCGCAACCAAGGGGTACATTTATGTAAGGGCAGAGTACCCGCTTGCTGTCCACAGGCTCCAGGTTGCGATCAATCAGGCGCGTGAGCGCGGACTCCTCGGCAACAATATATTCGGAACTGACTTTTGTTTTGACATAGAGATTTACCAGGGCGCTGGTGCATTCGTATGCGGAGAGTCAACCGCGCTCATGACATCAATTGAAGGCAAACGCGGCATGCCAAGGACAAGACCGCCGCAATCAGCCCACAAGGGGCTGTGGCAGAAGCCGACTGTCCTGAACAATGTTGAGACATACGCGAATGTGCCTCTCATAATTTTGAACGGGCCTGACTGGTTCAGAAATCTCGGCACGGAAAAATCCACAGGCACAAAAGTCTTTGCACTGAGCGGCGCAATAAACAACATAGGCCTTATAGAAGTGCCCATGGGCATTCCATTAAGGCAGATAATTTATGACATAGGCGGCGGCGTGCCAAAGGGCAGGAAGTTCAAGGCAGTACAGCTAGGAGGCCCTTCAGGCGGCTGCATACCAGAAGCGCTGCTCGACACACCAGTAACATTTGAGGATATAGAAAAGACCGGTGCAATTGTCGGCTCAGGCGGATTGGTTGTTATGAATGACCTCAACTGTATGGTGAGTGTTGCCAAATTCTTTCTCGAGTTCACCGCTGATGAGTCATGCGGCAAATGCACTCCATGCAGAGTGGGCACTACAGTTATGCTCGACAAGCTGATTGACATCACAGAAGGCAGGGGCAAGCCCGGGGACATAGAGCTTATACAATCGCTCTCGTACGATATCATCAATACTTCGCTCTGCGGACTCGGGCAGTCAGCGCCAAATCCGGTTTTAACCACCATCCAATACTTCAGGGATGAGTATGAATCGCACATAAATGAGAAGTGGTGCAAGACCGGCGTTTGCAGAGACCTTTGCACATTCTACATCGACGAGCAGAAATGCATAGGCTGTGGAGCATGCGCAAGGGCTTGTCCGCAGAAGGCCATTACAGGAGAGAAGAAAAAGCCGCACAAGCTTGACCAGAAGCTCTGCATACAGTGCAGGGCCTGCTATGAGACATGCAAGTTCGATTCTGTGAAGATAGGGCCCAGAAGCATGAGAGAAGAGCTTATGATGGAGGAGGAAAAGGAGCTGGCTTCTGAAGAGCCTCAGACTGTTGAGACTGTCTGATTCCATAAAGAAGATGAAAGAACCTAGGATTATAGAGTTCACAATAAATGACAGGCCCATAAAAGCAAAAGAGGGCACAAGCATACTGAGGGCTGCGCTGGACAATGGCATTTATATTCCGCATTTCTGTTATGACAAACGGTTAAAGGCATACGGCGGATGCAGGCTCTGCATAGTAGAGATAAAAGGCGCGCGCAAGATGTCCACATCATGCTCCACTCCAGCTAAAAACGGCATGGAGGTTTATACAGAGACACCGAAGGTCATCTCAGCGAGAAAGACTCTTCTGGAGCTTCTGCTTGTTCATCATCCCCTTGATTGCGGAATTTGCGATAAGGCAGGCGAGTGTGATCTTCAGGATCTCGCCTTCAAGTACGGAGCAGCAGAGGGCAGATTCCAGGCAAAGAGGAAAAAGGAGCCGGAAAGGCTCGATGCGCCGGTTGTTGAAAGAAACACAAACAGATGCATACTATGCGGCAAATGCGTAAAGATATGCACAGAGCACCAGGGCGTTGGAGCGATAAACTTTATAGGCAGGGGATTCAAGACAATCACAAGCCCGGCCTTTGAAGAGACGCTTAACTGCGAATTCTGCGGCCAGTGCATTGATATCTGTCCTGTTGGAGCGCTTAACAGCAAATACTACAGGCATGCATCAAGGACGTGGTACATGGATGAGCATGATATGCCGTGTCCATACTGCGGCTGCGGGTGCATAACCACACTGAGCGTGCAGGAAGGAAAGATAATCCGCGCAAAAGGTGTGGAAGGAAAGGGCCAGAATCAGGGTAATCTCTGTAGCAGAGGAAGATTCGGTTTTGACTATGTAAACTCTTCAGAAAGACTGACAAAGCCGCTCATAAGAAAAGCCCGCTCAAGCAGCGAGTTTAAAGAGGTCTCGTGGGATGAGGCATTTGGCTATATTGCAGAGAGATTGTCTGCCATTGGATCGCAATATGGAGCTGACAAGACAGGCGCTATCGGGTCGCAGCGCTGCACAATAGAAGACAATTATATGCTCCAGAAGTTTATGAGGCAGGTTGTCGGCACAGACAGCATCGACTCGGCAGCAATATTCGGTTACGAAAAAGCACAGAAGGCATTTGAGTGGGCATTCGGCTCAGGCTTTAATCCGATATCATGGGATGCACCGCTCAACGCAGACTTTCTGCTTGTGGTTGAGTCTGACATAACATCTCTTATGCCTGTGTGGGGCCTTAACTTTCTGGAGGCAAAAAGAAATGGCGCACAGCTTGTTGTCGCTGACCATAAAAAGACAAAATTCTCCCGCAACAGCAGCAGATGGCTCAGGATAAATCCAGGCAGCGGTACAGCGTTGATAAACGGCATGATCGGAGTAATACTCAACGAAGGGCTGTATGACAAGGCAGCTGAAAAACTGCCGCTCTTTGATGCCCTGCGAAGCTGCATAGCGGAATTTACGCCGCAGGCAGTGGAGAAGATGACCGGAGTGGCTGCTGATGAGGTGTCTAGGCTTGCAAGAGAGTATGCAGCTTCAGGCAAAAGGCTGATTTCCCTGACAGCAGGTTCAGCTGAGAATACAAAAAACCTTAATGTCATACTTGCTGCTGCAAACCTGGCTGTGCTTATGGGAGATGGACCTGAAACGCTACAGGTTCCTGCTGAACACGCAAACACCCTCGGCATGATAGCAGCCGGCGTAAGACCAAGAGCGAACGGCAAAAACGCATATGACATGCTCTACAAGGCTGGCACGGTCAAGGCTCTTTATATAACAGGAGAAGACCCGCTCGTCATGCTTCCTGATACCTCGAAAATAGCCCAGTCGTTTTCAGAGCTCGATCTGCTCATTGTGCAGGACATATTCATGACAGAGACAGCAAAAATGGCTGATGTTGTGCTTCCTGCTGCTGCATGGTCAGAAAAAGACGGTCACTTCATGTCAGCAACCGGCAATATACAGAAATCAGACAAAATCTGCATAGCGCCAGGAGAAGCAAAACCCGACTGGGAGATATTCATTGAACTCGCAAAAAAAATGGGCAAGGATATGGGCATAAACAACTTTGATGCAGTAAGGAATGCTGCGCTTGCCGAGGCTGACCAATTTGCAAAAGAGGGCGCAGCAGCGCTTGCAAAAAATTACAGGGCATTCAATCCTGTCACTTATAAGCTGCTGGAAGAGCCTGATGCACAATATCCGTTCAGGCTGATCACATCAAACATACTTCAGCACTCCGGCGCATTTTCAGTGCTCTCGCGCAATCTTGATGACATATCAGCAGAACCCTACCTGCAGATCAACACTGCTGATGCTGAAAGGCTGGGCATTGAAAACGGCAGTTTTGTTGAAGTCTCTTCAAGAAGGGGCAGTATACTGGCAAAGAGCGTTGTGTCTGATGAGGTGCCGCAGGGCTCCCTGTTTGCGCCTGTGCATTTTTCGTGGGCAAGGATAAATGCTCTCACATACCCGTCTGTAAATGGAGGAGTTCCTGTTGCTGCTGCAAGCGTGCAGAAGGTGCAGGCAGGCTGATCCTGATAACCGCTCCAAAGGTTCGCTGATGTTATAATAAAGAACAAAAAACAAGCCGGCCTAAGAAGCCGGCCTGTTTTTTTTGATCAAGACAAAATTGAGGTGTTGGACAAAATGCACGGATTCATCAAAAAACTGATAAAGAAAAACAATGGTCATGCTGATGACAATAACGGTTCATGTGCTGTGTTGTCTGATCAGGAAGACCTTATAGCCATAGAAAGGAGGCTTAGGGTTTCTGTAAACGGCAAGGAACTGCTCAGCCTCTATTGCACCCCGTTGATGGTAAGAGAACTGGTGGTAGGCATGTTCATGACCGAAGGGATAATAAACGGCGGCTGGTGCGCTGAACGCATGACCATAGAGTACGGAGATGATGTTATGGTCGATATTCCGGCAGAAGGAGAGGTTATATCTGACGGAGCGGTAATCACCTCCGGCTGCATAGGCGGTATAACATTTCCAAAGAGGCTTGCTCTTGAGAAATTCGATGATCCGTTCAAAATATCTGCTGCTGATATGAAGAACCTCTTCAGAAAGTTCCAGAATGCGTCTGAGCTTTACAAACAGACAGGCTGCGTTCACAGCGCAGGCCTTAGCGACGGACAGGAAATAATATGCATTGCAGAGGACATCGGCAGGCATAATGCTGTTGACAAGATCATCGGCTACGCGCTGCTTGAGAATCTGCCTTTTGCAGGCAAGATAATGCTCGCCAGCGGCAGGCTTTCTTCAGAGATCGTATCCAAATGTGCAAAGTGGAAGATACCTGTTGTTGCGAGCAGGACATCTCCTACAAGTCTTGCTGTTGAGATTGCTGAAAAGAGCGGGGTGACTGTTGTGGGTTTTATACGCGCGGACAGGTTTAATGTCTACTCAGCTCCTGAGCGCATCTGCTGACACTGACAATACAGAAATACTATTTGCCGAGCTTTGACTCCCAGTCCCAGGCGGTCTTCACAATATAAAGCAGGTCATCGTATTTAGGAGCCCATCCCAGAGTCTTTTTTATCTTTGTGTTGTCGGCAATAAGTGCGGCGGGATCGCCCTCTCTTCTTGGAGCCTCGATGGTTTTAAAATCAATGCCGGTAATTTTTTTAACTGCATCCACAACCTCTTTTACAGAGTATCCATGACCGTATCCGCAGTTAAGCACAGTGCTGCTGCCCCCATCTGCCAGGTACATAAGCGCTGCAAGATGAGCTGATGCAAGATCATCCACATGTATGTAGTCTCTAAGGCATGTGCCGTCGGGTGTTGGATAGTCTGTTCCGAATATGTCCAGATGCGATTGTTCGCCCTTTACTGTCTTAAGCGCCCTGGTTATAAGATGTGTGGCCTCTTTGTAAGCCTGGCCGATTTTGTTGTCCTTGTCAGCGCCGGCCACATTAAAATATCTGAGCGACACATAGTGAAAATCAGAGTGTGCGTATGCCATGTCCCTCAAGGCAAACTCAGTTACCATCTTTGAAGTGCCGTAGGGATTGATGGGCTTCAGAGGGGTCTCTTCATTAACAGGCAGATTCTCAGGCATTCCATAAACCGCTGCTGTGGATGAAAATATAAACTTGTTCACTCCGGTTTCCTTTGCGGATTCGAGCAAATTGAGGGTGTTTGCGGTATTGTTCCTGTAGTATTTAAGGGGGTGCGCTACGCTTTCAGGCACAACAATGGATGCTGCAAAGTGCATGACAGCATCAGGGTTGAACTCCTGCAAAGCAGCCTTGAGCCCGGCCTTGTCAGCAAGGTCTCCTTCCACCAAAGTCCCATACAGCACTGCCCAGCTGTTGCCTGTGGACAGGTTGTCATACGTAAGAACATCGTGGCCGCTTTCACCCAGCAGCTTGACGATATGGCTGCCTATGTAACCTGCGCCGCCTGTAACAAAAACTCTCATTATGAATTCCCCTTTTTAATTTGGATGTAATATAACCTAAAAAGACTGTATTAATGAAGCAGTGCGTGATATAATTATTTCGGTCAACATCTGTATAACTTTAGATGGCTAAAATAATGACGAATCAGAGGGGGCAGGATGAAAATCGGAAACACCAGGATTGCGGCATTATTTGCAGCGCTGGTCTTATTGCTTCCAGCAACAGGATATGGTTATGAACTAATGCCAACGCTCTCTATAGGGCTTGGAGAATCATATAATGACAATATATATCTGACCCATAGCGACAGAAAGGGCGACTTTGTGACAAGCATAACTCCAGGTATTGATCTTTCCCTTAAATCGCTTAATACGGAAATAGTGCTCGGTTACCATCCGGGATTTAATTATTACGCATCGCACAGTGACCGCAACAATGTGTCCCAGGCCCTTAATGCAGGCGCGATCTTCAGGCTTTCCGAGAGGCTTACTGTTTCTTTGAAGGACAATTTTGTAAAATCAGAAGAGAACAGGGATATTAGAACAGTGTACCTCGGCTCTCTCAGCCAGAATATCAAGAGAGAGATAAATGTACTGTCCGGAGATGTTGCATATAAAATAAGCCAGAGGCTGACATCAACGCTGACAGGTTCATACAGCGATACAACAACAAGCGGCAGCGGCTCATCCGTAGGTGATGTTAAGTCATATTACGGCGGCATTATGTTTGCATACACCCTAACAGAAAGAACCTCGCTGAATCTGAATTACAAGCATAATATTTTTGATTATAAAAACAGCAGCGACGCTACTTCTGATGATTATACGGCTGGGATAACTTACAAGCTTTCCGATACGATGACGCTGACTGCAAACGGCGGCGTATCACGCACAAAGATAGAAGACTCCGGCAGGACATCAACAGGGTTCACTGGCGGCGCAACCATTACAAAGAGGTTTGAAAGGTCTGACATTGCCCTGGCGTATAACAGAGGTGTTGCTCCCAATATCGATAATAACGATACAACAACCACCCAGATATTCAGCCTGAAATACAACCGGCGCATGTCAGAGCTGCTTACAGCAGGGCTCAATGCATTTTATTCAATCAATAAGTCAGCGATAGGTTCATCCACTGATACCAGGGAGACAGGCGCTGGAGCGAATTTTTCTTATATGCTGTCAAAGGACCTTTCGCTTGTTCTGTCTTACAACTACATAAATCATGATGACAGAATTTCGAATCTACAGGATTACCGGAACCATATTGCAATGCTCGCCATCAGATATACCTATGGCAAAAAACTAGAGTACTAAATGCAGCAAAGACATGATTCATCCCACTGGCATGGGCAGGCTGTCTGGCTTGCCCTGCGCGTAAAATCGAGGCATGAGTTCATAACAAATGCCGAACTTCAGAAAAAAGGAATCTCGACCTTTCTGCCGACAGTAACAAAGCTGAGGCAATGGAAGGACAGGAAAAAGCTGGTCGAGTTCCCGCTCTTTACAGGGTACGTTTTTGTGCACGCGCCTTCTGATCCGGAATCCCGTGTAAGAGTGCTGAAAACAAGGGGAGCAGTCAATCTGATATCAGCCGCAGGAGGCGAACCAGCGGTTGTTTCAGATGACGAGATATCCGCTTTGAAGCTGGTTATAGAGAGCGGACAACAGCTCGACATATATCCGCACCTGCACGAAGGCGACCGCATAAGGGTATCAAAAGGCGTACTCAAGGGAGCAGAGGGCGTGCTCCTGAGCAAGGAATCAAATCATATTTTTGTGGTTAATGTCGAGATACTCAGCAGAAGTGTCGGGGTCAAGATACTGGCTGATGAGATAGAGAAGGTCTGAGCCTCAACTCACACCTTCCATTTGTATTCAAGATATTTTCTCACCTGCTCATAGCCCTGTTCGAATAAAAACTGTTTTTCGTAGGCTGACAGATTGAAGTTTGTCATGTGTATGTTCCCGCAGGATATCAAAATTGTGTTGGTCCACTTTTCAGCGCTCACCCTCTCGTTGTCAAATGCGCTCATCATCATTCTGAATGTCTTCCAGAAGTAGCGTCTGAAGGTCAGGGTCTTTTCCTTTTCAGCCGGATTTTCCTTTGAGAATGATCTGAGTATCAGGGGTCTGCCGTCCTTTGCGAACATGTCTTCAACGCGCTTTACGAGCATGTTGCCGTCAACGAATATATGGCGCTGGTTGTTGTAGTTGAAGTGCTTGTATTCAAAAACCCATGGTATGCCGATCGAGTATCTTACAGCTTCGGCAACCTTGACATCAGGAGTAACATGCCTTGAGAAGATGAAAGGAGTGTTATTCTGTATGTCTGTTGCCACAACAAAAAGAGGAAGTCTGAAGTTGTCTCCGAAAGTCCTGCCCTCCAGCATCTTATCCATCCACCTTCTCACATATTCGCCCTTGTAAATGCCTTTGCCCCTTATCAGGCTGAATATGCTTCTGTCCCGGAAAAGAGACAGGTCAACATCCATGGCGATTTTTTTCATCTCGAGCGGAGACCGGCCGGATGCGTATAAGGAGCCTACTATGCTGCCTGCTGATGCGCCGATGATCTTGCCGATTTTAAGGCCTTTTTCCTCTATTGCAAGGAGGCCGCCAATATAGGCTGTGAATCGCACCCCGCTGCCGAGCAGCATGAGTGTTACCGGTTTGTTTTCATCCGGTCTGTTCATTACAGCACCTTCCATTTTTTCAGCTCACGCTTTAGTACCTTGCCTGTGGATGTTTTTGGCAGCTCATCAACAAACACAAATTTCTTCGGCATCTTGAATGAAGCTATTTTGCCGCGCAGGAATTTTTTTAGTTCCAGCTCGCTCAGGCCGTGCTCCTTTCCAGAGACAACGAACATGACCGGCAGTTCCCGGCCTTCAGTTTCGATCCCGATCATCGCGCATGAAGCTACTGCCGGATGCCGGTGCGCAGCGTTTTCAACCTCACTTGGATATATGTTCAGTCCGTCAACAATGATTAAATCTTTTTTTCTGTCCACAATTTTAATGAAACCTTCGCTGTCAATAACAGCAATATCGCCTGTGTATAGCCACCCATTTTTTATTGTTTGTGCTGTATCAGCCTCTCTTTTATAGTAGCCCTTCATGACACTCGGGCCTTTGACAACAAGCTCTCCAGGTGTATTTGGGGGCAGATCATTGTCATTGTCGTCAACAACCTTTGCTTCTATTCCAAAAAGCGGTCTTCCTACTGTGCCTGGCTTGTTGCCATTTTTAGCAAAAGTATTTACGCAGACAATCGGCGATGCTTCTGTGAGTCCGTAGCCCTGCAGCAGTGGAGCCCTGAACCTTTTTTCAAAAAGCGCAAGGGTTTCCGTAGAGAGCGCAGAGGCGCCGGAGATGCAGAGCCTGAATCGCAACAGCAGTTTTATATAAAACGGCAGTTTTTTTCTGGCGAGTATGTCATATACGGCAGGCACAGCAATAAAGATGTTCACTCTGTCAAGTATCATGCGCTTAATGACTTTCGTAAACGGGCTGACGGAAGCTATAAGCGTTATAGATGAGCCTACATAAAGAGGAAGCAGCACGCAGACAGTGAATGTGAATGCGTGTGAAAGTGGCAGGAAGACCACAAATCTGTCCTTCTCAAATACATCGAGCGCTTTTGTTGCTGCTACTGCATTTGAAAGAAGATTGCTGTGCGTGAGCATTGCTCCTTTCGGATAGCCTGTAGTGCCTGACGTGTAGAGTATGGTTGAGATGTCTTCAGGTTTGGCGCTGCTTTCAATAGATGAAACAGTGTTTTGTTTGTTTTCATGGGATATGCTGTTAATATCGATGAATTCAATCCCGCCCATATCACCCAGTTTTTTTGCTGTATCAGATGACTCTTCTCCATAAAAGCAGACAGTAGAGTCAGAGTCTTTAAGGATATATCGTATCTCATCAGGCACGAGCATTATATTAAGAGGTACAACTGTACCTGCGGCCCTGAGAATTCCGAAATAGGCTGCAATATAGGCTGGGCAGTTGCGGGCAAGTATCGCGGCTTTGCTGCCTGGCTCGAATCCGCTAGACAATAGCATTTCTGCGAAAGCATCAGCCCAACTGTCCATTATGCTTAAAGTATATTTTTTGCCTTCGAAGCGAATGAAGTCCTTTTTCGGATTTTTTTCTGCCCGTTTCTTTAAAAGTTCATTAAGTGTCTGAATTTCTTTTTCCATTCGTCTCCTCAAGATAATTATAGCTGGTTTATGACCTAATCATAGACGGTTAGTATAGCAATTTAGTGTAAAGTAATCCGACAAAATGTCGATTATTCTTACAAACAAGGCAAGCTTTGCATAAATAAAATGCTTAAACATCAATAAGTAAAATAATGGCATTTAATTTGCTATAATCTATCGGAATAATTAAGCAGGAATATGCAAAAAGGAGAAAACATTGAAAAGCAAAATTAATTTATTTCTGGGGATAGTGCTGGTTATGCTGATAGCATCGCCGGTGTTCGCTAAAGATATCACCATTTTTGATGGCTGGTACAATTCAGGCTCATCAAACTCATGGTATAACACCAAAAATGAAAATAATGAGGTCGAGCCCCCTGATGCAACAGGACAGAAGTGGGATCTGGAAAGGTTTGTTCAGAACAACACAAAGCTCCAGGTTATTGGCGGCTTCAATTTTTTTACTGGGGTAACAGATCCGAATAATGGACGCATTATAAAGGCCGGAGATATTTTTATTGATATCCATAATAATGCCAAATATGGAAGCAATATAGGCGCTCTTTCATATGTTAGCAGTTCCACAATAAGAAATACCTTTGGCTGGGATTATGTTATTGTTCCTAATTTCAGGACCATGACGTATGATGTCTATGGAATCAATTCGAATTCCATACTTAGCATTCCGTATTACAATGAGAATTTGAAATCCAGCCCATGGAGATATGCTAGCGGCAGCACACAACTGATAAAGGATGACATGCCGCTGGTTAAACTTATTTTAGCTAATGATGGTGAAGGCAGCCATTATGGGTTTGAGGTTGATCTCGGGTTTCTTCCTCATGATCAGCAGTTTCTTGTTCACACTACGATTGAGTGCGGCAATGATATGATGATGGGAAGGGGCATACTCACTCCAGAGCCTTCGACAATTATTCTTTTTGGCGCTGGACTTGTCGGCCTGGGTTTCTGTGCAAGAAGAAGATTTAACGGTTAATAAAATAGAGTTTTTAAACAAAGGAGCGGAGGGTTGTACAACCTTCCGCTCCTTTTAATAGCTGGTTTTTATATCATGCGATAAATAAGCAGATTTTTAACAAATTGCCTGCTCAATATATTGCTATATAGTCAGCCAGGGTGTTTTGTAAAGCAACTCGACGTTTTGTCGAGAAACCTTACAATTTTAGGGTCTTTTAAAAAACTACCTTGCAATAAAAACAAGGAGTTGTCTGTTTGGCACAGGGATTGCTAACTTAAAAGGGGCAGGGAACTTATCTACTGCGTATTTCTTAGGAAACAAGTTTGGACTTTGTTCAAACCCCAATAATAAGGAGGTGAAAAGTATGAAGAAGATTTTAGTAGCAGTTGTGATGGGCATGGTTATGCTGGCAGCAAGTTCAGTAGCATTTGCTGATGGCATACAAATGTATTACACACTGCCAACCGGCACTACAGGCATATTTGACAGGCAGGTATTGTCAACAGTTGACGCAACATCCACCTATGCAAACGGTATTGTTCCTCTTTCCACTTTTAACGATGTGGGAGATCTACAGATCGGTGCGTTCACGCTTCATGGTACAACTATTGGCAGCACAGCAGGGCTGAACACTGCATGGGAAATGACTGGTCGTTGGGACAACCTGAAGGGTTATATCTCAGGTGCATCTGCTGGTATTGATGTCAATGGCAATGCTTTTAATGCCTTGACAATAAAGTACACCAGCGGTACAGCAAGTCTGTATGCAGGTCTGGCTTCAAATGGCACGAAGAATGCCAATTTCGGTCTTGGAATAGGCGCTGGTGATGACGTAGCATCAACCTTCACAGACGGCATTAAGCTTGCCGATATAAAGTTGTTTTCAGGTAATGGCTCACTTGTGAACTTTGCAAATCCTGCAATAAGGGATACTGGTTCAACATTTACCACTTGGAGAATAGTTGACGTGCCGACTGGCGTATGGTTTGACGCTCTTGGCAACGACATGGAAGCGCTGCTTGAAGCGTACGGTTACGTTGATGTCAACACCATAATCGCTGCAAACGTTACCATTATAACAGGACCAAATGGTTCCCAGATTTTGACCCGTAATACAGGCGATGCTAATTACGGTGTTCCAGAACCATCAACAATACTCCTTCTTGGCGCTGGCCTCTTTGGCCTCGGGCTTTATGCTCGCAAGAGAATGAGCTAAAAATTAAAGTTTCTAATTTCAGAGGCGGAGAGTAATCTCCGCCTTTTTCTTTGTCCTGATTGGTTGTATAATGTAATCACAATCGTGAAATAAACATGCCGGGGCGATTATGACTATCCAGACAGTTTCGGGTTTTGAGTTCAAGAGGGTGCATACCAGCGCTGAGCTTAATGAGATATTCAAGCTTAGGTACAAGGTATATGTTGAAGAGTGGGGATTTGAAAAGGCTGAAGAGCATATAAAAGGCGTTGAAGTGGATGACTATGATGACAGCGCTCTGCATTTTATGGCACTCAGGCATGGCCAGTTGATAGGCACTATAAGGATGATACTCAGTTCTCAAAAAGGCCTTCCCATCCAGAAACATTGCACTCTTGACCATGACCTAAACTATATTGATCACGGCAAAATCGCTGAGATATCCAGGCTGGCTGTCAGTAAAGACTACAGGAGAAGACATGAAGACCAGCTTATGTATAACTCAAACGCGCAGGTTGAATTGCCTTTTCCTGTTATTGATGAGCACAGCTCAAAGAGGCGCAGGCAGGAGATAGTTATAGGTCTCTTTAAGGCCATGTATGCTGAGAGCAAACTTATAGGGCTTACCCACTGGTGCGCTGTTATGGCAAAGGCGCTTCATATACTGCTTACAAGGATGGGCATCATCTTTAAACCTATCGGGCCGGAGGTTGACTATCACGGTCGCAGGACTCCTTATCTTCTGTGCATTGAAGAAGCTGAAAGGATAATGGAGCGTATCAATCCTATGCTTTACAGGGAATTTGTCGAGGCAGCAAGAGAGGAGCAGATATCAAGCAGCAGATGAGCCTGCCTTTTTAAGTATTATCCACTTCTTTAGTTTTTGTGCCGGATTTTTTCCCCCACCCCAAATGTAGCCATGCTTGTACTTGTTGCGCAGTAGATCAATCTGTGTGTAATGCGGCACTGGTTTTACCTTGTCTTTACCTGTGAGCACTCTTATTGCTTCTGTTGCAGCAAGGGACGCACAGAGCGTGCATGACAAGGCAAGCGCGGGTCCTGTTTTTGCAGTAAGGCTCACCTTGGAGAGATCCATGTATTTAATGTGATACGGGTGCGGCGCGAGGCCTGCTGCAAATGCAGCCAGTTTTTCAACCTGTGGCATGTTGTCGTTAATGCCGAAATAGTCGTCAAATGTCATGCCGTCAGGAGCAAATGTCTGGAGCGTTGCACCAAAACCGAGTGGAGCTGCTGTTATTGCGTATATGTTTTTTTCTCTCGCTTTTCTGAAAAGAAGTCTTCTTGCTTCTATCTCAAAAAAATCTATGCCGTCAATAAAAATGTCAGCATCCTGCAAAAATGCATCTATGTTTGCACTGCTTATTCCTTCTGTAAATAATTTTATGTCAGCCGATGGGTTTATGTCCTTCACCATATTAGCAAGCGCCTCTGCCTTGTTTCTGCCGAATGTGCTGCGGAATGCGCCGTATTGCCTGTTGATGTTTACATCCTCAAATACATCAGGATCAGCAATTGTAAAATTGCCTATCCCCAATCTTGCAAGCGTCAGCAGGTGCAGACCGCCTACCCCGCCTGCGCCGGCAACTGCTGCCCTTGAACGCAGAAGCTGTTTCTGTTCTTCTTCGTTGAGCAGGCCTATGTTGCGCTTGAATTCATGCGTAAGCAGACTGTTTATATCCACCATCTACTTCCTTTCTGATGTGAGATCAGCCATTGATTTTGTGATAGCTTCAAAATCAGGATTATATATTTCTTTTTGTATGAACCATCCGCTGTCAGTGTATGACAATGCTGCTTCGAGCTGGGCATGCGCTATCAAAAGATTGTCTATTGCAGCCAGGTAATCCTGATACTCCTTCAACATATCGCTTTCCATTTCTATCAGATCAGCAAGCATTATCACGCGTTCGGCATATCTGTCGAGACTGCGCTTGAGAGAGAACTCTGATGCAGCGAGCCTCCTTGCCGCATGTTCAACCTCATGTTCCCTGTCTTTTATCAATCTCCATGCTGTCTCAGCTTCGAGCGCTGCAGCCTGTTTTGTTTCATCAAGATCATACTGAGCCCGTTGTTTAAGTGCCTTTGCTTTTGCAACTTCACTCTTTGTCCTGCCCCACTCAAAAAGATACCAGTCGAGCCTTGCATTGAAGGACCAGACCTCAGGTCTGATGGAATCAGTCTCTTTCTGTCTTGTATATCTGCCGTCAATAGAAGCCTTTGGGTAAAAGTCGCTCTGTGCGATTGATATTTCCTCGTCAGCTGCCTTTATTCTTGCCTCTGATATTTTTATATCCTGACGGTTGACAAGGGCTGTTGTCTTTGCCTGCTCAAGGGTTACTGCAAGGGTATTGTATACAGGTTTGTCAGATAAAACAGGCCGTGCCTCGCCTTCCAGATATATAAGTCTGCTCAACCTGCTGAGCGCCAGTTCCTCCCTGTTTATCGCCCTGCCGAGTTCGAGCTCTGATGACGAAAGGTCCGTCTCTGCTGTAAGAAAGTCCTCTACTTTAGTGTAACCCTCCTTCAGCAGCAGGGATATTACCCTCAATCTTTCTTTCTTTGATTCGATTATCTTTTGAAGGCTTTTCCTGATGCGCTGCTCACGCACGGATTCATGGTAGGCCCTTTTGACCTCGGATATCAGCAGGGTTTTATGGCGCTCTGTATTCTTTCTGCTGATATCAGCGAATATGTCGTGTTTATAAACATTGTGCAGCAGTTCTCCGCCCCTGAATACCTGCTGTTCCAGTATGAGGCTTGCACCGTAGGTCTCCTTGTTGTCCATTGAGAGCGGGCCGCTGATTACCGGCACTCCTGGCGCAAAGGCATCTTTCATTATTATTGTCCTGTCAGACTTGTCGAGGGCTGAATACGCGCCGGATATCCTGAGTGACGGCAGCATCTTTGCCCTGGCTATGTCCTTATCAGCCTCAGCCACTGTTATGCCTGTGCCGGTTGCTTTGAGTCCGCTGTTGTTTTTGAGTGCCATGGCAACGCAGTCTTCGAGCGAAAGATCAGCTCCGAAGACTGTAGATGCTGCAAAAAGCGCAGCGCATATTGCAAGTGCGGTTATTCTCATTTTAAAAACTTTACTGTAACAGTCATGCCTCTTTTGAGTCCTGAGTAATCGTCGAGGCTTATGTGTATCTCCTGAGTATTTATATCGAATGTTGAGGCTGGATCAAACAATCTCTGGGATTTCCTCTTTACAGCAGCGAAAACCTTGGTGACCTTTCCTCTATAAATTTTACCCTTGTATGTATCTGTTGTCACTTCAACTGGCTGCCCCACAAACGAGCTGCCGACATTTGTCTCTTCAAGCTCTGCTGTTACCCTGAGATGAGCGGTATCGATCAGTATCATTATCGGAGTCCCTGCTTCAACGCTTTCATTGCTATCCTTAAATTTTTCGACAATAAACCCATCTATCGGAGATTTAATTGTATAGTCCCTGAGTTGTGCTTCGTTGTTGGCGATTTCAGCAGATGCCCTATGCACGACAGCTCGTGCGCGCTCTATCTCTTCAGGGCGCGGCCCCTTCTTTGATTTTTCATACGCTGCCTTGCTTTCATTGTGTTCTTCTGATGCAACCCTCAGCTTTTCTTCAGCTCTTTCAAGATCGACAAATGTGGTGGCCTTGCTGTCGAAAAGTCTCTTTTGCCGTTCATAATCGGTCTTTGCCCTGTCAAGGATAGACTGAGCCCTGTCCATTTTGTTTTTGGCTATCTGTATGTCTTCGCTTCTTGAGCCTGCCTCAAGTTCTTTTAGTTGCGCCTGTGCTTCGGCGAGCGAGGCCTTTGCCATAGAGAGCCTTGACAGTATCTTGGATTTATCGAACTCAACAAGTGTGTCGCCTTTGGCAACCACATCGCCTTTTTTTGGTTTTACTTTGGTGATCAATCCGCTTACCCTGCTGCTTATCTCTACATCATTTTCTGTCTCAACAATTCCTCTGGCAGTTATATGTGGCGGCTTTAGCTGTTTGTTGACAAGATTGCCTGTCTCTTTCTGCACAAGAGACGGCCCTAGCAGGGCAAGCCCTGCTGCCACTAAAACAAGTATGACTATTATGACAAAGCTCGCGCGTTTGGTTTTCATTATTCTTGTCTCCTGTCTTCTTTGATTATCGTACCATCCTGCATATAAAGTATACGGTCAAACAGATCGTTTATCCTGTTGTCATGCGTTGCAACTATAACACATTTGCTCTGTTCAACAGAGAGCTTTTTGAGCAGCTCCATAACCTTTCTGCCGTTAATGTGGTCAAGATTGCCTGTTGGCTCATCAGCAAGGATCACTTGCGAGCCTGATGCCAGAGCCCTGGCAACAGCAACGCGCTGCTTCTGACCGCCGCTCAAGTCCCTGGGTAGAAAGTGCATCCTCTCTGATAGCCCCACCTCTGTGAGCAGGTTGGTTGCGCGCACGGATGCGTCATTTTCTGAAAAACCCTTGAGGCTGAGAGCAAGCATCACATTTTCATAAGCAGTGAGCGCAGGGAAGAGGTTGAATCCCTGAAATATAAATGACAGATATTTTTTTCTTATCACAGGCAGATCCTGTTCATCAAGGTGTTCCACACGGTTGTCGTAAACGCTCAGTGTGCCGCTGGTCGGTCTGAGTATGCATCCTAGCATTGAAAGAAGCGTTGTCTTGCCGCTTCCTGATGGGCCGAGCAGACCCACGACCTCGCCTTCCTTAAGAGCAAGGGAGACACCCGATACGGCTGTAACCTCGTTTTTCCCTTCAGTGTAAATTTTCGTTAGATTGTTCGTAGCTATTGCGGTTTTCATTGCTGGTTATCCCCTGAAGAGTATGGCAGGGTCTATTTTGCGTATCTTTCGGATTGAGACAAAGGCTGCGGCCAGGCACATCAATAGAGTCATGACAAGAACCGCAATATTCACAGGAGCTGTCATGATCATAACCATGCCGCTTGCCTTGTAGATTTTTACCGAGATGAGAGATATCGCAAGACTGATTGTGTATCCTATGAGCGCATTTAAAACAGCCTGCGAGAAAATAATTTTATATATGTCAAGATTGTAGGCGCCAAGGGCCTTGAGCGTGCCGAACTCTTTGATGTGTTCTACTGTTGAGTTGTATATTGTCTGCCCCACAATTAAAATTCCTATGAGAAAACTTATCAGTATGGTTAACAAAAAAGAGAATCCGATCCCTGTTTCAATGGACCAGTAGAGCCTTGTTTTCATGCTGAAAGCATCTTTGGTATATATGTCGACAGCCTTGAGCTTTGACTTTAGCTTCTCCACAACCGTGGAAGGGTTGTAGCCCTTCTCAGTTTTAATAACAATGAAGACCGTGCAGTCAGGTCCGACGTATTCAACAAGCCGCTGCGCAAGATTATACGACATGAAAACCATGGGCGCGGTTGTAAAAGATCTTACTCCTTCCGAGATGCCCACAAGCTTAAGCCTCTTTCTTCCTACTTCGCGATAATCGCCGACCTTGATATTTCCGAGCCTCTTCATGGATGATTCATCGACAATAAAGAAGTTGCCGTTTTTAACGTCATAGGGCATGCCTGTTACCATCTTCCACGGGCCGCCGATGCCTGTGTCAGGATTGAATCCGACTATCTCTATTTGTTCTGTGCCGCCCTCTTTGTTCTTTATAAGATGCCAGGCAACTATAAGTTTTTCAGCGCTCTTGACTCCTTCAACAGACAGTGCCTGCTCATAGAAATATTCAGGAAAGGGCTGCGCAAAATCAAAATTACGCGAGTTTTTTGAGATGACCCATATGTCACCCTCGGTGTTGTCTATGAGTATTGAAGAGGCTTCCATCAGCCCCATGTATATGCCCACTTGCGCGAATATGAGGCAGACAGCAAAAATCACGCCCAGAAGCGTGATTAAAGAACGCACCTTGTCGTATAACAGTATCTTTAATGCTACCAGGAACATGTCCAATAATATCAGAAAACAGGGTGGGTTACAATGTTGTGGTTATATCATTCGCAGGTATGCGCAGCGATAGAGCGGCCGGCTGTGCCGCCCTTCCGATTCTGAAACATATCATCAGTATCTCTTCAGAAAGCCCGAATGCTGCCTTTAAAAGATCGTTGTGTTCCAGAAGAGTGTCAATATGATTTTTTGAAAGGCCGTCGAATTCTCCTGAAAGAACTCTCTGAATCAGGAATGTTATGCCTGTCATGATGTGTGTGCTCAGGCCAAGTCTGGATGCCTCAAGCCCGAGGCGCTGCATCAATCTGCCGCTTTCAATAAGGTTTATGGCAGAATCATCCGGAGCTGATATCATGCAGACTGCTGAGGAGGACATGCATAGATTTGCTGCATGAATCGCCATAATCCTGGATAATCCAAACATGTTCATAAAGTTTACTGCTCCCCAATTTTTTAGTGCCGGGAATAACACCTGCTGCACTGGATCGGGCGCCAGGGCTTTAAGGCCCAGGCCGTCTCTGGCATGTTCAGCATCTTTTTTTGTCCATCTTATATGTTCGAATAAAAATCTGTGCAGATGCGAATTTTCAAATGTTATGCAATCGTTAAGGCCAATGGCTTTTGATATGACCTCTTTCTGCTCATCAGTGTCGGCAATCTCAAGCCTGAGGTGAGGAAACCAGAAGGCCTGGTTCAGCAGGTTGTTTTTTTCTTTTGTAGAGAGGGTTGATGCATTGTATTTCTTTCTGTTTGAGGTTCTTTTCGGAATAAATTCAAAAAGAGGATCAACTTTTGGGCTGCCTTCACGCAGCTCTATCTCTGCTATCAGATCAGGATATTTCTTTTCAGGCAGAAGCCTGAGGTCAGGATCAAATCCAGATGCCCTGGAAGCGAGCATGGCGTTTTCTATAAGCGCACCGTGAGCAGCAAGGGATGCTTTCTGCAGATGGTTGTACAGAGAAGTGTCTCTGTCAGGGATGTTGAATATCCGTATAGTGTTTTCTTTTACTTCGAAACGCCAGGGTTGGCAGTTACAGCCGGATGGAGCTGTGACTGCTGATCTCAGGATATCTGATATTTTTGGATGGAGCATTTAATACAAGCCTTTTGAAATATGTTTTTATTCAAAAGTATAGCACACAAAAAAGAGACTGATGTTGATTTGAATTGAGGGATGGTCCTGAATAAATGGGGTATAATTATTTTATGAGCTTGTATTAGAGCAGTCAGGAGGGTTTGGTGGAGAAAAAAGATATGCAGCAACTTACACTCGACAACATAGATATCCCCAGCCTCCCTCCTGTTGCTGTCATGGTTCTTAATCTTGCTGAAAAGGAGACAACTTCCCTGGATGAGCTTAATGACATAATATCCAGGGACATGTCTTTTTCTTCGCGTGTGCTCAAGATAGCCAATTCTCCGTTTTATGGAAGGCATGAGATCGCCGATATCCCAAGTGCGATAAATATGATAGGGTTTAAGGCTATGGTATCTCTTGTTGTAGGTGCTGCGTCAAGGGATATATATAGAAAGACCAATAAGTTTGAGAACAGGTTGTGGGAGCACAGCATGGCAGTGTCTCTGGCAGCCTCTCTTGTCAGCGAGAGAACGAGGGCTGCAAAACCGGATGAAGCTCTTGTTGCCGGCCTGATGCATGATACCGGTAAGGCAGTGCTTAGCTATAATCTTGAAAAGATCTATGCAGAAGTCATCGAGATGGCTGAACGCACGGGCTGCACTTATGTTGAGGTTGAATCAAAAGTGATAGGTTACGATCACACTGATGCAGGTGGAGTGGTTGCCAGGGCATGGAATCTCCCCAAGTCGCTCCAGACCGTAATGGAAAACCATCATAAGGAGACATATGATAAAAGTATCAGCCCTCATGACAAGGTGCTATGCGACATCGTGCGAATAGCTGACAGCATATGCCTCAATAGAGGACTCGGATTTTACAAGGCAGTGCCTGTGGAGAGACAGGCTATGGATCGCCTCGGTTTTACAGATGAAATATGTGAAAAGATTATTGAAGAGCTGCCTGAGAAGTTTATTCAGCAGCGTGAACGATTTTTTGACTAATCGAGTGTTGTATCTATATACATAATGCCGGCCAGATAGTTGTCTTCATCTGAAGATTTTGATCCCCATCTTACCATGGCGAGAGGATGATCCTGATTGTCTATCTCGAGAAGATACCCCTGATTAAGCGGCATATTTGTCTTTATTCTCATGCCCTTGCCGCATTCGTCAACTATCTCGGCGGTTCCATAAAGCTTGTCATAAAATTTCTGAATAGAGTGCAGATTGTCTTCGGGCGATCTGTCGTGCAAGCTGTAATAGGCCTTGAAAATAACATGGCCATTTGCCTTGATTCTCTGGTGTGATCTGCGTTCTGCTCCGCGGCTGTCAGATATGGTTCCCAAAATAATCCCTCTCCCTGGATGATGTGATGTGTGATTTTTTCCCGTTAACTAACCATTAATAAACCATTAATCTGCAAAAAATGTTCCAAGTTGCGTAAATAGTATATTTTTTGACTAAATCGTTGAGTTACAGCAGGTTACCTGACTGCTTGGTTTGTAATCTGTCATTAATTTTGTGCGTCAAGTAATTATGATGTCAAGTTTGCCGACAGGTTGTCAGAAAAATCGACACAAGACAGGCTGAAATGTAATAAAATATAAAGTGCCTGATCTCTATTAGCAGATATGTTTAAATTACTATGAAGAAGTCTAACAATACTGCTTGTTTGCTCAAGTTTGGACTTATTATTCCGATATCACATATTGTCCCGATTATTGTTTTAGATAAGTATAGGCTTATGGTTTCAATACGATATTGTTTGTTATTGTTCCTCAGTGCTCTTCCTGTAACTGAGAGGGCGGAGCATTAAAAAAACACTTAAAAGCACCATATTGTACAAATCCCCATGTTCTCCAAGGAGAAGGTATGAAAAAAAGCTATATTTTCCAAAAAATCTGTTTATGTCTTATATTCGCATTGATATTTGGCTGCCAGGCCAAGACAAAGGAAGATCTGCTCAAAGACGGAATAAAAAAGCTTGAAGAAGGCAATACATCAGGAGCGGTCGTGCTGTTTAAGAGTTCGCTTGAGAAAGACCCGAACTTTCTCGACGCCAGATACCAGCTCGCCAAGGCTTACAGGCTTTCTGCCAAGTATGAGCAGGCTGAACGCGAGATAGAAAAGACAATAAGAATGAATCCATCAAGACAGGATCTGCAGCTTGAGCAGATAAGGATATATGTTGAAGGCGGCAAGAGTGAAAAGGCCATAGAAGAGGACAGGAAATATATAGCATCAAACCCTGACTCTGTAGACGCTCTTGAATTGCTCGGCAGCGCATACGGTCAGCTCGGCAAATGGTCTGAATCTGAGGACTATTTCATGCAGGCTCTGAAAAAAAATCCTGACCGGATTACAGCCGGCACAGGCTTGGCTGCTGTATATATCAATATAGGTAAAAATGATGCTGCCAGAGCTATACTCAACGGGATTATAGCTAAAAATCCTAAGCATACTAAGGCCTTTTACATGCTTGCAGCTATAGAGTCTTCTACCGGAAATACAGACAAGACGCTCGAGTTATACAAAAAAATCACTGAAGTGGCTCCATATGATCCTGAGGCGTATTATCGTGCCGGAATTATCTATATCAACAAGAATGATCTTGCAAATGCAGAAAAAACTGATGAGCTCTTGCTCAAGAAATTCCCCAAAATGCCCTACGGATATATAATGCAGGGCATAATGCTCTTCAACAAGAAGAACTATCGTGAGGCAATAGCCAGTCTCCAAAAGAGCATATCAGTGAGGCCAAATATACCGGCTTACTATTATCTTGGCTTAAGCCATTACGCGCTCAATGAAAATGAGGTTGCCCTCTCGCAGTTCAAAAGGGTGCTTGAATACAACCCAAAATTTCATCAGGCAAGACTGGCAGCAGCAGCAATACACATAAAGCAGAAGAGGTCTGATACTGCTATAGAAGAAATAAACAAGGTGATAGAACAAGACCCGAAGAACAGCGCTGCATACACCTTGCTGTCCAATGCATATATGTCAGCAGGAAAGTATGATAAAGCGATGAAGGCTCTTAATTCTGCTGTTGAGGCGAATCCTAAAATGCCTCAGGCCCATCTTAAAAAGGGCATGCTTAGCCTTAATCTTGGAGATGCGCGATCAGCTGAATCTGAATTCAGGGCGGCTCTTAACGTTGCCCCTGATGCACTCAACACGAGAATGTTGCTTGTCTCGTATTATTTAAATCAGAAGAATGCGGCTAAAGCGATTGAGGTGCTCAAGCAGGGACTCAATGGCAGCAAGACCGATGCGATGATTTATGACTCTCTTGCATCCATCTCTGCGCGGGAGGGTAAACAGGCCGAGGCTCTTAATTATCTTGCAAAAGCTAAAACTTCCAATCCTGGATATTTCCAGCCTTATTTCAATCTTGCGATCTATTACATAGTCCGCGGCGAGCATAACAAGGCGCTTGCTGAATATGCCGAGGTACTTAAGGCAGATCCGAAGAATGTTGCTGCATATATTAATACAGCGCTTACATACGATATTATGGGCAGGAAGGATGAGGCTCTCTCCTATATGAACAAGGCAAAAGGTACCGGCGAAATTGCAGGGTACACAGGATTTGCAAACTACTATGTCAGGAAAAAGGAGAACAAGAAAGCTATCGGCGTAATAGATGAGCTGATAAAGGCAAAACCTGAATTTATCGATGCCTATGAGATGAAGGGCAGGCTGTATATTGCTGATAAAAAATATTCTGATGCAGTGTCTGCCTTTCAGAAGATAGAGGCAAAAAATCCTGAAAAGTCTCTTGCCCTTGTAGTCAGCGCATATGTTGCTGCACAGGACTATAAGGCAGCGCTCAAGACAGTTGACAAATATCTCGACAAAAACCCCAAGAGCTACATGCTGCTTGCTGAAAAAGCCAGGCTCTATTCATTGATGAAAGACTGGCCCAGGGCCCAGGAGTCTGCGCAGGGCCTTATCAGGGAGACACCGCGCTCTGCAATCGGGTATTCAGTTCTGGCCGCTGTATATGACAGCCAGGGCAATCCTGACAAGGCTATAGAAACACTGAAAACCGGCATTCAGATAGAACCGAAGAACAGCTCAATCCAGATGAATCTTGCAAGCCTGCATATCAAAAAGAAGGATTTTGGACATGCACTGACAATATACAGGGATATCCAAAAACAGGACCCGAAGAATATTCAGGCAGCTTTTCTTGAGGGCAACATATACGAGGCTACAGACAAGAAGGCTGATGCTGTAAAGAAATATCAGAGTGTTCTTGAGAAGGCGGAGAACTTTACGCCTGCTCTCAACAATCTCGC
>JAJFVG010000010.1 GCA_021371915.1 Nitrospiraceae bacterium | reverse complement strand
AGGCTGCTGCAAGAAAGTACAAAGCCCATTCCTTGTGCTAAAATAGCGAATCAATTATAAATACAGCCGGAGGATTTATGTCAGATACAAAGATTCTACTCTCTGAAAAAGATATGCCCAGGCAGTGGTATAACATAATGGCGGATATGCCGAATCTGCCGAAGCCGCCTCTGCATCCAGGAACAAGGCAGCCGGCAGGTCCGGATGATCTGAAGGCAATATTCCCGATGGCTCTCATAGAGCAGGAGATGTCCACCCAGCGCTGGATAGATATTCCGCAAGAGGTTCTTGATATATATTCACTCTGGAGGCCCTCGCCCCTTTACAGGGCAAAAAGGCTTGAAGCCGCGCTAAAGACACCTGCAAGGATTTACTACAAATACGAGGGCGTGAGCCCTGCCGGCAGCCATAAGCCCAACACATCAATAGCCCAGGCTTACTACAACAAGCAAGCAGGCATTAAGAGGATAGCAACAGAGACTGGAGCAGGCCAGTGGGGCATTGCAATGTCCCTTGCAGGCAGGATGTTCGGTCTGGAGGTTGTTGTGTACATGGTTAAAGTGAGCTTTAACCAGAAGCCGTACAGAAAAATAGCAATGGAGACATGGGGCGCAACAGTCCATGCAAGTCCTTCGAATGTCACAAACTCAGGCAGAAAAATCCTTGAATCTGATCCTGACAACAAGGGCAGCCTTGGCATAGCTATTTCCGAAGCTGTTGAAGATGCTGCAACTCGCAGCGATACAAACTATGCCCTCGGCTCTGTGCTCAATCATGTAATGCTGCACCAGACAGTGATAGGCCTCGAAGCAAAAAAGCAGATGGAACTGGCAGGAGATTATCCTGACATAGTGATCGCATGCAGCGGCGGCGGAAGCAATCTCGCGGGTCTCAGCTTTCCATTCATACAGGACAAGATAAATGGCAAGAATCTTAGAGCCATAGCTGTTGAGCCGAGCTCATGCCCATCTTTGACAAAAGGCGAGTTCAGGTATGATTACGGAGACACAGCAGGGCTGACTCCGTTTTTGATGATGTACACACTCGGTCATGATTTTATGCCTCCAGGCATACACGCTGGAGGACTGCGGTATCATGGCGAGTCTCCGCTTGTTTCTCAGCTCTACCATGACGGACTTATAGAGGCAAGGGCATACGGACAGACATCAGTATTTGAGGCTGCAATGACATTTGCCAATGCAGAGGCGATAATACCTGCGCCTGAAAGCTCTCATGCCATAAAAGCTGCAATAGATGAAGCGCTGTTATGCAGGGAAGAGGGCAAAGAGAAGTGCATACTCTTTAATCTGAGCGGCCATGGATACCTTGATCTCGCTTCATATGCTGATTTCATGGCAGGCAAACTTGAAGATTATGAATATCCTGCTAAACTTATAGAAGAGTCATTGAAGAAACTGCCTGTGATATAGAAAAATGGTCAAAGTCAAAATATGCGGCATAACAACCCCGGAAGACGCGCTGGCTGCTGTTGAGTACGGCGCGGATGCTCTGGGGTTTATTTTCTTTAAAGAGAGCCCCAGATATGTTGATCCTGAAAAAGCGAAGCAGATTGTGTCTGCTCTGCCTCCATTTATAACAACAGTAGGTGTTTTTGTGAATGAAGACCCTGCTGAGATGAAGAGGATAATGGAGATGACAGGCATCAACATACTCCAGCTGCATGGGGAAGAGAGTCCGGATGTTTGCGAAATGTGGCCAAAGGTTATAAAGGCATTCAGAGTGAGGAACTTTACAGACCTTGAACCGCTCCGTAAATTCAGGGTTGCTGCCTATCTGCTTGATACATACTCTCCGGAATCTTATGGCGGCACCGGGCAGATATTCAACTGGGACATAGCTGTTGAGGCCAAAAGATATGGCAATGTGATACTGTCAGGCGGGTTATGCTCAGAGAATATCCAGAAGGCGATAGCATGGGTAAACCCATACGGTGTTGACGCAAGCAGCGGGCTCGAAAAGAGCAGAGGCAGAAAAGATTATGAAAAGCTAAAGACATTTATCGCAAAAGCTAAGGCTTGCGTTTCCCAGAACACACACGTATTACCGTCTTGACGTTCCCTCTTGGATTAAAATCTCCTGTTACCTCTAAAAAACGCGGCTTCAGCAGCTTGTGCAGTTCAGTGTAGATCAGATTTGTAACCTCTTCGTGCGAAATATGCCTGTCCCTGAATGAGTTGAGATAGAGCTTCAATGCCTTTAACTCAACGATCTTTTTGTTTGGTGTGTAGCTTAAAGCAATAGTCGCAAAGTCAGGATACCCTGATCTCGGACACAGGCAGGTGAACTCAGGAAAGGATATGTTAATCTCATAGTCACGCTCAGGATTCGGGTTGTCCCATATTTCGAGAGATGCTTTCTCTATCGCTTTTTCACCGTAACGCTTCATCTTAACCTCCCTCCTTGTCTGCAAACTGCATCTTGTACAGCTCTTTGTAGGCGCTGTTTTTTGAGAGCAGCTCTTCATGTGTTCCCTGCTCAATAATCCTGCCCCTGTCCATCACAACTATTCTTGATGCCTTCTGTATTGTTGAGAGCCTGTGAGCTATAACAATTGTTGTCCTGTTCTGCATCAGCACTTCGAGCGCCTTCTGAACATGATGTTCTGACTCTATGTCGAGAGATGAGGTTGCCTCATCCAGAATAAGAATTGAAGGATTTCTGAGTATCGCCCTGGCTATTGTGAGCCTCTGCTTCTGTCCGCCGGAGAGCTTGAGTCCACGCTCACCTATTTGTGAGCTGTATCCTTCCGGCTGCTCTGTAATAAAGTCATGGGCAAAGGCAGCCTTTGCAGCAGCTATCACGTCTTCATCAGACGCATCAGGCCTGCCGTAGCGTATATTTGCCATTATTGTGTTGTCAAAAAGCACGACATCCTGCGTAACAATGCCAAGGTTGCTGCGGAGAGATTCAAGAGAGAGTTCCTTAATATTTATCCCGTCAACAAAAACATTGCCGTCTGTAGGTTCCCAGAAGCCTCCTACAATATCAGCCAGCGTGCTTTTGCCAGCGCCGCTGTATCCTACAAGCGCAACAATCTCGCCCTGCTTGATATCGAGATCAATATTCTTCAGGGCGAAATCAGGAGCATCAGGGTATTTGAAAGAGACGTCTTTAATCGAGATTTCGCCCCGGATCTCTTTCTCTATGCCGCCTTCCCGCTCTGTCTCCTGAAGCACTATGCTCCTGATCCTGTCGATAATATTTCTGGCCTGCTGAAAGTTGTTATGCACGCGGCTAAGTCGTTTAAGCGGAGTGTAGATCATCAGTATCGCTGCAACAAAAGAGAAGAAGGTGCTCGCGCTCATCTCTCCTGAGGCTATCAGGCTGCTGCCATAAAATAAAATCACAGCTATGCCGATTCCGCCAAATACCTCAGCTATTAGTGAAGAAAATTCCGTTATCCTTGTTTCACGCATGGAATTTCTGTAGTGTTCAGACAGGGTATCATCATAACGCCGGGACATCTCTCTGCCCATTGTGAAGGCTTTAATAATCTTCATCCCTTGCAGGCTTTCATGCAGGATAGTGGTAACTTTTGATATTAATATTCTGGTTTGCAGGCTGGTTCTCTTCATCCTCTTGCCAAGAGATGCTATGCCATAGACAATAAGCGGAATGACAATGAATGAGATCAATGCAAGATCCCATCTCCTGTAGATGGCAACAGCAGCAAGTACAACAACAGTGCCGCCCTCAACGAACATGTCCTTGATTGTGAATGCAACAGTATTTTTGAGAACATCAACATCATTGAGCACCTTCGAAATTATCGAACCTGAGGATGAGCTTGTAAAAAACGAGTGAGGAAGCTTGAGGAGCTTTTCATAAATTTCATGGCGTATAAAGCGGATCATTTTGGATCCGATCGAGCCCATAAGATAGTTCGCAAAGAAGGTGAATATTCCCCTGAGCAGAAACAGACAGATGACACCAACAGGCAGTAAGTAGAGCATATTAGCCATTTTATCTACGAATAAGGTGTCGAGAGCCGGTTTTACGAGCCATGCTATTGCACCATTGATGCCGGAAAGCACGAGGCTGCACAATACAGCAGCAATAAGCCGCCACATATATGGCCTGGAGAGCTGAAGCAATACAGTCAGGTCATGCTGCCAGTCAGCAGCAGCATAATTCCTTAAAATATCATCTAATTTTTTATTCATATTAATTTCCTGGTTAATGTAGAATATACTTTAACACAAACTCATTTGAGGTTTCTCCAGCATGAAAGTATCTGTGATAATAAGTACATATAACAGGCCGCACTACCTTAAAAAGGTAATTTCAGGCTATCTCACGCAGACTCGACTTCCTGATGAAATTATTATTGCTGATGACGGGTCAACACAAGAGACTGCGGAAATGATAAGGAATATTTCAGCAGCATCGCCTGTTGCTATAAAACATGTCTGGCATGAAGACAAAGGATTTAGAGCTGCTTCAATAAGAAACAGGGCAGCTGCTGAGTCTGAAGGAGATTACCTGATATTTTGTGATGATGATTCAATGCCAACAAAATACCTTGTGACGGATCATGTCAGGCATCAAGAAAAAGGTTTCTTGATACAGGGACACAGGGTGCTACTTGGCCCCGGCATATCGAATTCGCTGACTGTTCAAAGTATGCCGGGATTTTTTCAGTTGCTTAAATTAAGTTTAAAAAAGGAAGCTTCAAACATTACAAATTGTTTAAGGCTGCTTTTCCCATTAGTAAGAGTTTCACAGAAGCTTAGAGGCATACGAAGTTGTAATATGAGTTTGTATAAAAGTGATTTTATTTCCGTAAACGGGTTTAATGAGGATTTTGAGGGATGGGGCAAGGAAGATTCCGAGCTTGTTGTCAGGCTATATAAGCTTGGAATAAAAAGACTGGATATAAAATTTCGATGCGCCTGTTACCACCTTTACCATAAACATTATGATAGGGCTAATTTAGAGAAAAATACTGCTTTGCTGAAAAAAGCCGAGGAGAGCAGTCGATATTATTGTGAAAACGGCGTTGATAAATATCTCAACCTTCCATCTTGAGTTCTCATGATATTAATTTTGCTGGCGGGCATCTAATGCTAAATATTTTTTTGCAGCATTAACCACTTCTTCAACCGTAATCGTTTTAATGCAAGCTTTATAAGACTGGTTGTAGCATTTATCCTGCTTGCATGGT
>JAJFVG010000004.1 GCA_021371915.1 Nitrospiraceae bacterium | reverse complement strand
AGCCCACCCCAAGATGAAGTCTCCCAGGGAGCAATCCCTCTGAAGGTCTGTGGAAGACTACCACGTCGATAGGCTGGAAGTGTAAGTGCGGTAACGCATTCAGCTCACCAGTACTAATAGACCGTGTGCCTTGACTATATACTACACCTTGTCTGCGTTGTCAAGTAATTTGTTTAACAAAACAATCGTATAATTAAAGAAAGAGCCTTGCTTTAGGCCCTTTCTTTAATTTTTTTGTACTTACAGGGGATGGAGATGAAAGAGCGGGACATTTTTGAGGAAATAATCAGTCTTGGCAAAAGACGCGGTGTCATAACATATGATGAAATAAATGAGGCCTTACCGTCCGAGTATTTTTCTCCTGATGAACTGGAAGACCTTATGGATATCCTCAACGACATGGGTGTAAAGGTTGTTGATTATGAGGAATCCCCCCAAGATGAAGAAGTGGAAGAAGAGCACGAGGAGTATGAGCGCGCTGAAGATCTTGTGCAGGCGTACTTCAACTCCATGGGCGACATATCAATTCTTACCAAAGACGAAGAAACAGACCTCGCCAAAAAGCTCGAACAGGGCAGAGATATAATAAAAGCCACAATAACCACGCTGCCCTTGTATGAGAAGATTAAAGATGCTATTGAGTCTGAAGATGACGAGGGCATCCTTACTGATGAGGAAAAGGCTGACGAAGGATTGCTCAAGACCATGATCAGGCTTGAAGAGGTTATGGAAGTCCTTGAAATTGCTGATGATAAATGCCAAAAATATGGCTCACTGAAGCAGCTCAGGGCTGCTGTGAATGAAAAGAAGAAAAAAGGCATAAATACCAAAAAACTCGATCTGATAGTAAAGGATGTTGCAGCTGATTATAAAAGGGTCGAGACCGAAGTCGGCATAAAGGTTGAGGCGCTCAAGGATATGTGGAATAGGATATCCAAGGCAAGATACCTGCTGACAGAGGCCAAGAATGAGCTTATCACCCGCAACCTTAGACTTGTTGTAAATATTGCCAAGAATTACGTGGGTCGCGGCCTGCCGTTGCTTGATCTTATACAGGAAGGCAATATCGGCCTGATGAAGGCTGTTGACAAGTTCAAGTATGAAAAAGGCTTTAAATTCAGCACATATGCCACATGGTGGATTCGTCAGGCAATAACAAGGGCTTTGATAGACCAGACAAAGACCATACGTGTGCCTGTGCATATGATGGAGTTTTATAACAGGGTCACAAAGGCTTCAAGAGAGCTTACCCAGCTTATGGGCCGTGAACCTACCAACGAAGAGATTGCGAAAAAGCTGGTTGTGCCTGTAAGGAAGGTTGAAGAGGTGTTCAGGGCGATCCAGGACCCGATAGCCCTCCAGACTCCGATTGGCGATGAGGATACAGAGCTTGAGGACTTTATCGGAGACAAGGCGAGTCCGTCTCCTTACAACGAGGCTGAACGTGTTGAGACATCTGAGCAGATTCAGCGTGTGCTCAGGACTCTTACGCCAAAAGAAGAGACTGTTGTGAGGATGAGGTTTGGCATCGGCGTTGACAGGGATCACACCCTTGAAGAGGTGGGAAGATTCCTCTCCATAACAAGAGAGCGCGTCCGCCAGATAGAAGCAAAGGCTTTAAGAAAGCTCAAGCACCCAAGCAGACTCAGGGCTTTGAAGATACTTACAAGCTAGGATTTGGAATAAAGATATAAAAGAAGAGGGGATGCCCGCAAAGCAGGCATCCCCTCTTCTTTTATATAAACTTTTTGTTTTTATAGATTCCTGAATATATCCCCGGTGAGCACTTCGCGTACGGATTTCTTCATTATGCCTACAGAAGTGTTCTGCTGCACACTTATTATCTGCACATCGCCAAGCGGGCTGTGTGGTTTTTCTCCTGTAACAATTTCAAACAGATCGCCGATAGCAACACCGTTTGCACGGCCTTTATCGAGATATAAAATGAAGCCTACACCACTGACAGTATGTTCATCAAATTGCTTTATGATCTTGCCGCTCAGCGCGGGTCTGTTCTCCTGTTCAGGGGCCATAATCGCCTCAACCATGTAGTAGTTCATAAGGGGATCATCAAGAAGCACCTCTTCAAATGACTCTGTTATTACAGCTTTGCTGTTGCCGTTTTCTTCGCCAATGTATTTGAGAGTGCCTTTTATCCTGACAAGCTGGCCGCTCTCTTTTTGCGTATCAGGGTCTTTAATTGTTTCGGGCTTGCTCAGAATGTAGAATAAAGTTCCTGGCAGTGCTTTAGCAGGCATTTTTATGTAGGCAGTATCGCTTTTACCCATAGCGGTCATGCCGAGCGGATTGGCATAAATCTTACCAGCGGTATTTAAATCCTTAGAGATAAATCCGCTATGCAGAAGAACTTCTCTGGATACCATTGTTTTTAGTTCTTTGGGTGCTATTTTGCTCTGGGATAAATCGTATGGTTTAAGAACAGGTATATCCTTCAGCTTCGGAGCTTCTGCCTCGGTTGCCTGTTTTCCATCAGCGCGCTTTGCGATATCATCCGGGATAATCAGCTGCTGGCCCGGGTATATCAGATGAGGATTTTTAATGCCTGGATTCGCCTTCCAGAGCTTTGGCCACAGGAAGGGGCTCTGTATTTTGTCTGATGATATATCCCAGAGCGTATCGCCCTGTTTTATTGTATAGGTTGAATCCGCTGCTGCAACCGGAATAATGCAGGCTGAAGCCATTGCTACGATTGTCTGCATAAAAAAGATTCTGCTGCTTCTATTCTTCATTACCCCTCCAGAAAATTTGGGTTTCCCGTCATCACTCTTCAGATACAGCAATTATAGTTTTTTTTAAGCTCTCAAGCAAGTATTTCAGATCATCGATCAGTATGCTTAACGGCGGCATCACAACCAAAATATTCCCAAGCGGCCGCATCATTATACCCATCTCTCTTGCCTTTAGAGCCACCCTCCATCCAATAGCTGCTTCCCACGGAAATGGTTCTTTGGTTTGTTTATCTTTAACAAGCTCGATGCCTGCCATCAGGCCTAAAGACCGCATATCTCCTACTATCGGCAAATTTGCGATTTCATTTAGCATAATTTTGAGCAGTTCTGTTTTTGGCTTCATGTTTTCGAGCGTGTTGTCAGTCTCGAAGATGCGCAGAGATGCCCCAGCAGCAGCGCACGCAAGAGGGTTACCTGTGTAAGAATGACCATGAAAAAAAGTCTTAAGCTCGCTGAACTCTCCAAGAAAGGCATTGTATATTTCATCTGTAGATAAAGTCGCAGCAAGGGGCATATAACCGTTTGTGATGCCTTTTGATACGCACATCAAATCAGGCACTATACCCGCATGTTCGCACGCAAACATTCTTCCTGTCCTGCCAAATCCTGTTGCAACCTCATCCGCGATAAGGAGAACATCGAAATTTGTGCACAACGTGCGCACGCCATCTAGATAGCCATCAGGCCATATGATCATTCCGCCTGCTGCCTGCACCATGGGTTCAAGTATTACAGCAGCGATATTTTCAGAATCTGTCTTTAGAATATTTTCCATCGCATCAAGACATGCAAGCCCGCAATCAGGGTGTGTTTTGCCGAGTTCGCAGCGGTAGCAGTAAGGGGAAGGGGCTTTTTTTGTCTTAAAGAAAAGCGGGCCAAAGGTTGAGTGGAATGTATCAACATTGCCTACGGCCATAGCGCCGATAGTATCGCCGTGGTACCCGTTTTTTATTCCGATGAACTGCTGTTTTTTTGGTTTGCCTTTGTGCATCCAGTACTGAAATGCCATCTTAAGGGCAACCTCAACAGCTGTTGATCCATTGTCAGAGTAGAAGACCTTTGAGAGGCGCGGCCTAAGATCTGCAAACGACCGGTCTGTTGTCTGTATGAGTTTTTCCGCGAGGCTTGCTGAAGGTATGTTGCCAAGTCCGAGCAATGTGGAGTGAGCAACCTTGTCGAGCTGTGCTTTTATTGCATCATCAATCTCTCTTCTCCTGTGGCCATGTATATTTACCCAAAGCGAAGACACAGCATCGAGATACCATCTGCCGTTTGCATCTTTGAGAAAACAGTCTTTTGCCTCAGTAATAATGACAGGGTCAGCATCAAGCCACTGCTTCATCTGGGTGAATGGATGCCAGATGAACTGACGGTCAGACTGCTTTATATGATTTATGTCTTCAGGATGGATCATGTCAGGATGTTCAAGTATATCATATAGGCATATTGTAAATTGACTCTAAGGCTTAAAAATCGCAGGTTGGCATTCAGCTATTGTATTCTCGGTTTGATTGTGTCATTATTTATCAAAATTCTGTAAAAAGGAGGAGGTAGTCTATGCAAAAGGCAAAAGCATCCAGGTATTTTCTAGTTCTGGCAACAGTATTAATCGCATTAATTTGTTTTGCAGCAAATGGTGTTTATGCAGCACAGGTTGACATCAACTCTGCTTCGCAAAAGGATCTTGAATCTCTAAAGGGGATCGGACCTGCAAAGGCAAAAAAGATCATAGACAACAGACCCTATAAAACAGTTGATGAACTTTCCAAGGCAGGACTCTCGGCAAAAGAGATAGAGAAGCTCAAGCCCGGCATAACAGTGGGCGCTCCTGCACCTGCAAAGGCAGAGACAAAACCTGCTCCTGCGGCTGAGAAGAAGAGCGAACCGAAAGCAAAGGCTGAGACTGCAAAACCAGCAGACACCAAGAAAGATGCAAAAGCCAAAAAAGAGTCTGCTCCAAAGCTGGCTCCAGGCGAAAAAGTGAACATAAACACAGCACCCAAGGAGAAGCTCGAAGCGCTTCCAGGCATAGGCCCGAAAAAGGCACAGGCCATTATTGATGGAAGACCTTACAAGACGCCTGAAGATGTGATGAAAGTAAAGGGCATCAAACAGGGTCTTTACAACAAAATCAAGGACAATATAACTGTAAATTAATTGCCATACGCGCTCTTGGAGCGCTACAGTTTTGTTAAAGGAGCAGGCCATGAAACGTATTGCCGTGTTATTCCTCGCATTTATGCTGTTTGCATCATTCTCATTTGCAGCTGTAAATACATATCAGGTTACAGGCCCTGTGCTGGAAGTGAAGGATGATTCAATAACCGTACAGAAAGGCAAAGAGAAGTGGCAGATAGCTCGCGATAAAGACACAAAGATAACTGGCGACCTCAAGGTTGGCTCAAAGGTCACCATTCAGTACACCATGAAGGCAGTATCAGTAGAAGCAAAGGGAGAAAAGAAAGAAACAAAAAAGGCTGAAGACAAAAAAACAGATGCAAAGACTGACGCAAAAAAGAAATAGATTGAATTAATAACCAGCAGGCGGCTCTTAATGAGCCGCCTTAATTTTTTTTAAGGAGATGTTTATGGGATTGCTTAATGATATAGCCGGCAGCATACTCGGCAAGGTTTTAGGCTCAGGAGAACAGGGCAAGCTTGCTGCAACTTTGAGAGATTTGGTTACAAATCCGGAGACCGGCGGACTTGAGGGCATGATAGAGAAGTTCAGGACAAATGGTCTTGGTGATCTGATTGGATCATGGATAGGCAAAGGTGAGAATATGCCGATATCAGCTGATCAGATAAAGGAGGCTCTCGGATCAGAGCAGCTTCAGAAGATAGCGCAGGGTCTTGGCCTGTCAACAGATCAGGCATCATCAAAACTTGCTGAATTTCTGCCTTCTGCAATTGACAAGCTTACACCGGAAGGGCAGGTGCCGAGTCCGGACGTGTTATCAAAGGCTATAGAGATGTTCAAGACAAAAAGCTGACAACGTCTATCCTGTGCCCTGTACGACTATGAGCCGTACGCGGTTATAATAACCGTTATGCGGCTCTGGACAATACATCCCAAGTATCTTGATCGTCAGGGTCTTACAGCCCTTTGGCGCGAGGCCCTTCTGGCAAGGGCAGTGCTACTTGGTGAGACAAAGGGCTACCGCAGCCATCCTCAACTTGAACGATTCAGGGAGTGTTCTGCCCCGCTTATAGCCATCAACTCGTATCTATCTGCAATATGTGCCGAGGCATCAGAGCGCGGATACTCTTTTAACAAGGACAAGCTCTGTCCGCATACTGAAAAAGTTGTTATCAGGGCAACATCGGGCCAGCTTTTTTATGAGTGGCAGCACCTGCTTGCAAAATTAAAAAGCCGAAGCCCCGAGCAATACGAAAAGTGCCTTACCGTAACAGCTCCTGAATCTCATCCACTGTTTAAAATAGTTGAAGGCAGCGTGGCAAAGTGGGAGCGCATTAAGTAGCTGCTACAACTCAGCAAGCCTTGACATACCCGGCCTGATTGCCTAAAATGCAACAAAAGCGCAGCGCGCACCAATAATGACTTACCAATCCAATTCAGAGGTGAAGCAGATGACAAGGAGTGCGGCTTACGCAGTGCCCAGGAGTGTTATAGCAGGAGCAGTATTTGCATTGCTAGCGGTATCTTTCAGCTTTATACTTGGAGGATTGTTCGGTGCTGTTGAAGAGAAGTTAAAAGGCACACTGAATGATTCAGGCAAAGCGGTTCTCGAAACAGTGTACCAGAATGATGCGCAAAAGATGGATGCTGTTGTCAAAAAATCATGGTCTTACATGATAAGGGCGCATCTGCATGGAGGCGCATTGGGTGCGGTAGCGCTTTCGAGCATAGCTGTTATGATATTGGTTACCAACCTTGGATTTGTAGCAAGACTCAGTTCGCTTGCGCTTGGCGTTGGAGCGCTTGCCTATTCTGTCATGTGGCTTTGTGCCGGATTAAGAGCGCCTGCTCTCGGCAGCACAGGCGCCGCAAAACAGTCAGTTGAGGCACTCGCAATAGTAGGCGCAGGGCTCTGTATACTTGGACTGCTTGGCACTCTGCTTACCGTGGGCACAAAACTCTTTTCCAGAGCAGCAAAATAAAAAGCAATAAATAAGATCAGAGGAGGCATGGCGTTTTACGCCATGCCTCCTCTATATTTTTGTTGTGCTGATCCACTCATAATTTGGATACATATTCAGGCCTATGGTATTCTGAACAAATGAATGCCAGCACATTTCGCCTGTATCGGGCAGAGGATAACAGCTCTTTTCTTGCGAAGATCACAATTATTGTACCTGACCGTCCAGGCTCTCTTGCAGAGCTTGCCTCTGCATTTGCGCGTTATGACGCAAACATAATCCTCTTCCACTATAATCGTTCGGAACATCAAAACCGCGTGCTGCTTGAGGTTGCATGCGAATCAATGGAGTCTCTGGGTGCTGCCTGCAAAGAGGCTATAGCAAACAGCGCTGCTGCATCTGAAATGCTCTCTTCCGGTCTTGAGCTTGGACTGCTCGACACAGCAAATATCCTCAGGATAGATGTTCATCTGGATCATAAACCAGGCACGCTGGGTGAATTTGCAGTGCTGCTCAAAATGCACAACGCCAATGTTATAAACATGGAATACAATGAGGATGTCTCAGCAGTATCAGCGCTCTTTTCAATTGTTACAGAAACTCCTTCAGAGATAGACCTGCTGCTCAGGGATATGAACCAGCATGGGTATCACTATTCGCTGTTGTACAAAGGCTCTGACAGGCAGGAGGTTGAGCACATAATAGGGCTTAATCTTGCAGAACGTTTTTTCTTCAAACTCAAAAAACTGCTTAACACTGCTGATATAGAGAGGATGAAAAAGCTCTTCAGCTCTTCCCGACTTCTTTCTGATACGCTTGTGCAGTTCAATAACGAAGCCGGCCGTGATCTTGAGGCAGGAAACATCTTCACTAATGTTCTCGCCTTTGCATCAGCATCCCTGATGAAGGCAGCAGACCAGTTCAGCTTCACAGCGCTGGCTGTCATTGAGCGCAGCGGCATAAAAGTTCATTCCTTTCGCCTTCCAACAGGAGGGAATGTATTTATTCTGGAAGGGAAGAATGAGCTGGTAATGATAGATGGCGGCTATGGCCTGTACTATGAAAAGGCAAAGGATATGTTCAGAAGCAGGGGGCTTGATCCTGCCAGGATAAAGCGCATTTATATAAGCCATGCTGATGCGGACCACGCTGGTATGAGCGGCCTGTTTGCAAATGAATTTGGATGCAGTGTATGGATGCATCCTGAGGCAGAAGGCATTATCAAGAGCCATAACCGCGCTTGGGGCAGCTCTACCCCTTACATTGATCTGAACCGCTACTTTACAGTGCTGGTCAACGAGTTTACTCAGGCATCATTTCCTGAAAGATGGAACGCGTTTAAAAAAACCGGCAATGAGTATGCCGGTGGATTTGAAGTGGTCGATGAATTTTCAGTGGATGGAATAACCTTCAGCGTGCTTGTGAGCTTGGGCGGTCATCTGAGAGGCCAGGTCTTTTTCCTGAGCAAGGAAGCGGGCCTCTTCTTTACTGCTGACTATCTGCTGAATGTCGGCAGCCTGCCTGCTGAAGAGCGGGAAGTGTTGAGTTTCCCTAAGTTCATGATGATAAGCACCAATGTTGACAGCGCACTTTTCAGGCAGGAGATGGATATGCTCAGAAAATTCGCTCTCGATTTTGATGCAGAGCTGCGCTCACGCGGCAGTTCGCTTATCATAGCTCCGGGGCATGGCGATTATTACGAGGCATCAGCATTGAATACATGAAAAGTTTGTATTTTGATCTGAAATAAAGATACCCTATTGTCAAATTATGAAAGCAGGATTTTTTCAATTCTCTCCGGCATTCGGAGACATCGATAGCAACGTCAACAGAGTGATCAACGCCCTTTCTGGCGCTGATGCTGACCTTATCGTTCTGCCGGAACTCTTCAGCACAGGCTACCAGTTTGTTTCAAAGCAAGAGGTTGAGTCGCTATCTGAAGAGATACCTTCAGGTGATACCACGCAGGCGCTTGCCGCGCTTTCCATTAGAAGAAATATGTATATTGTGGCTGGGATCTCTGAAAAGAGCGGCGGACAATTATACAACTCCGCTGTTATCACAGGGCCGCAGGGGTATATCGGCACGTACAGAAAGACGCACCTATTTTTTGAAGAGAAGCTCTGGTTTTCTCCTGGGGACACAGGGTTCAGGGTATGGGAGACCCCGATAGGCAGGATCGGCATTATGATATGTTTTGACTGGTACTTTCCTGAATCATGCAGAACCCTGGCATTAAGAGGCGCACAGATCATAGCGCATCCATCAAACCTCGTACTCCCGAACTGTCCTGATGCGATGGTGACGAGATGCCTCGAAAACAGGGTGTATGCTGTAACAGCCAACCGCACGGGTGCGGAAGCAAGGGGAGGAAAGAGCCAGCTCACATATATCGGGTCGAGCCAGGTCACTTCATTTGACGGCACTATTCTTCACAGGGCAACAAGAGACGATGAAGAGCTGTTTGTGGCAGAGATTGAGCCTGCAAAGGCGGACAACAAAGACATCAATCAGTTTAACAATCTGTTTGCTGACCGGAGAACGGATTTTTACTAATAGGGTTTAGGTGGGTATAACAGCTATCTCTGTCCTGTCCCTGCCGAGAGACTTTGCTGAGTAGAGAGCTGCATCTACTGCTTCCTGTATTTTTTCGAGCGTGTTCCCGTGAGTCGGATACTGGGCAATCCCGAATGAAATAGTCGCTTTTATCTCCCAATCATCAGGCGCATTGACAGGGTTGAGAGGCTTGAGGCTGGTGATGCGCATTACAAGATGTTCCGGTTCGCGTATTATGTCAAAGATCTGGCGTGTCATGTAAGCAGGGTTAATCTTGGTGAGCTTATGGCCCATATCCGAGCGGATGTCCCTGTCTGGGGCAAGGAGATACGGATTTGGTTGCAGGATAGCTGATACAGGTCCATAGACGCCCCCAAGCTGAGAGTTCCATGCCCTGGCTGCTTTTATAAGGATTGCTGTACCTTGTGCCTTGGTTGTTGCTATGGCGAGCGCCTGTTTTTTGAGACCGCTTATTTGCCAATAGAGTGAAGACAGCACAATAAGCAAGAGCAGGATAATACTCAAGGGCATCATTTTTTTAGGGTTGGCTGCTGACAGCTTTGTTATGTCCACCTCAGCATCTCCATATTAATAAGTGTGGGAGGAAGAATCTGCCGTTTACCGACATATATTTATTATGGAGCTTATTTGATAAAACAAAAGGGTAGTAGATTAAAAAAATGGAGGGATGCGCTGAATTCAGCGCATCCCTCCATTTTTATTGGTCGTATCGGGTTAGAGCTTTGAGCAGACAGGGCATTCAGGGTCTTTGTATGACTTGTAGGTCTTGAACTCCACCCTCCTGCCTTCCCATACCAGTATCCGGTTTTTAAGGTTCTGTCCTGCTCCTGTAAGGTATTTGATGGCCTCAAGTGCCTGAAGCGAACCTATAACACCGGGGGTTGCGCCTACAACTGGAAATGTCTCTGAAGGCGGGGCTTCAGGGAACATGCATTTAAGGCATGGCGTCTCAGGCGGCGTCAGAAAGCTGAGCCTGCCTTCCATTCCCCAGATGCTGCCGAATACAAGCGGGATATTTTTGCGTATAGCGCACTCGTTGAGTACATATCTTGTGGGGAAGTTGTCCATGCAGTCCATTATCAGCGCAGCATCTCCAACCAGCTCGTCCACATTTTCAGCAGTTATCTTTACAGGAAATGCAGTCACATTTATATGAGGGTTCAACTCATCAAGGGTCTGCTTGGCTGATACAGCCTTGTTTGTGCCTATTCGGTTGTGGTTGTGCAGTATCTGCCTGTTAAGGTTCGACCAGTCAGGAGAATCAAAGTCGCATATCCTGATGTTGCCTATTCCTGCAACAGCCAGATATATGGACACAGGCGAACCGAGGCCTCCTGCGCCTGCAATAAATATGGTGGAGTTTTTTAGCTTCTCCTGGGTCTCTTCGCCCCACCCGTCCATCATCATCTGCCGGGTGTATCTCTTTATTTCTTCAGGTGAAAGCATAATCTCCTCCTTATCTAAGGCCCATGCAGTGCCTTACTGTCTCCATGGTCTCTTCTGCAGCATGAGAGGCTTTTTCAGAGCCTTTATACGCTATATCTCTTACCAGTTTCGGGTTGTCGATAAGTTCAGCTCTCCTTGCCCATATGGGCTCCAGATAGGTGAACAGGTTTTTTATCAGCACGCGCTTGCAGTCAATGCATCCTATGCCTGCTGTCCTGCAACCCTCAGCAACTTCAACTATCTCCTCAGGCGATGAAAAAATCTTGTGCAGATGAAAAACAGGCGAAAGCTCTGGGTCGCCCTTGTCCGTGCGCCTCTTTCTTGCCGGGTCTGTCATCATGGTGCGTATCTTTTGGTCAACAACCTCAGGCGTATCACTAAGGTAGATGGCATTGTCATAGCTCTTTGACATCTTCCGGCCATCAAGTCCTGGGACCTTGGGAAATTTTGTGAGCAGGCCCTCTGGATCAGGAAACACCTCCTCCTTGTAAAGGAAGTTGAAACGCCTTGCTATCTCTCTTGATATCTCCAGGTGCGGCATCTGGTCGATTCCAACAGGCACATGCTGCGCGCGGTAGATCAGGATGTCGGATGTCATGAGCACAGGATATCCGAGGAACCCGTACATCGAAAGATCGCGGTTTTCGAGGTTCTCCTGTTTTTCCTTGTAGGTTGGCACACGCTCGAGCCAGCCAAGGGGCGTTATCATCGACAGCAGCAGGTGCAGTTCAGCATGCTGCGGGACCATTGACTGTATGAATATCGTGGATTTGTCAGGATCAAGACCGGCTGCAACAAAGTTGATGAGCAGGTCATTGGTGCTCTCCCGTATTGATGACGGATCAGCATATCCTGTTGTGAGCGAATGCCAGTCAGCCACAAAGTAGAAACAGTCGTATTTGTCCTGAAGGTCCACCCAGTTTTTCAGCGCGCCGACCAGGTTGCCGAGGTGCATTTTGCCGCTGGACTGCATGCCGCTTAATACCCGTTCTTTCTTCATAATACTGTGAGCGTCTCCTTGTTCTTCAAATTAAAGTCAGAATGCCGTACAGAATTTTTATAACCGGCAGCAGCACGATATTGGCTATGCCTGTTATAAGCAGAATAAGCACTATTATAAATCCGTATGGCTCTATACGCGCAATGCCCTGGGAGTATTTAAACGGCAAAAGCCCCATAAGCACACGTCCGCCATCCAGCGGAGGTATAGGAATCATATTGAACACAGCAAGCACTATGTTTACGCTTATGCTGGCGGTGAGCATCATTGCAACGGGTTTGACCACAGAGGATATCATTTCAGCAGGCAGCGCTCCTGAAGTGAATATTATGATCTTCAGCAATATCACGCTCGCTATGGCAAGCAGCAGGTTTGTGCCTGGCCCTGCTGCTGCTGAAACAGCCATTCCCTGCCTGATATTTTTGAAGTTCATCGGATTGACAGGCACGGGCTTGGCATAGCCGAATACGAACTGTCCATGGGTCATCACAAGAAGCATCAGTGGCATCAGTACAGTGCCGAACAGGTCTATATGCGCAAGCGGATTGAGCGTGAGCCTGCCCATCGCCTTTGCAGTGCTGTCGCCCAGTTTGTAGGCAGCGTATCCGTGCGCCACTTCGTGAAACGTTATTGCTATGAGAATAGGTATTACTGATACAGCTATCTGTCTGAGTATATCTGCTATTTCCAATATCTGCCTTCCTATACAGGGTTTAGTATCCTGTCTATGACAGTTCTTGCTGATACAAGCGGATCTATAAAGGCATTGTCCATGTCATTGTCGAGGTCTCTCTTGTTGGAGAGGAATGTTATCCTGTCCTGCATCCTGTCTCTAAGGAATTCCAGGTAGTCCGGCGTCTTGAGCGGTTTGTACTTCCTGTCATAGTCGCTGCCGAATATTTCGTTGCCGTTCTTCGGTACCAGAAGCCCTGAAAAGCGCTTCCACTCTCTCCATTCTATCTTGCCCCTTACAAGCTGGGTCACTATGTTCAGCGAGAGTTCTTTGGGTATGTTTGTGAGGCTGCCCGGCAGGCCAAAGGCATGTGTGTTCATTATGTAGCATTCGCAGCCGGCCTTGAACAGCTTCAGGAACTGATGGCAGTCCACAACAAGCGGATGCACCCTGAAAGGATTTGCAAATGGCTCTATGACCAGCTTTTCGAGCTCTTTTGGATCAACATTCTCCACGCCCTTTGCGCGCAGTGTGCTAAGTGACGCGCCCATTGCCACAGAGAGCGCAGGTGTAATGATTTTTGATATCGGCGGCAGGCTTGTGTCCTTCTGCAGCCATATTACCATGCCCGGCTTTTTGCATGAATCATCATGGTTGAACATGTCACGTGACTTTATGCAGCGGCCGTTGTCATTCCTTATGTCCTGCCCGACTATCCTGCGCTTGCCTTCCTCTGTAAGCGTAACAGCCACATTCTGCGCGGAATAGAAATATTTAATTATCGGGTCTTTAAAATTTACCGCATCTGTCTTATCGAACAGCGAAGGCTCAAGCGCGATGGTGATGTTATTGTCCAGGTCTATCAAAAAGGCATCGTCATGAATTACCGTAACCTTTTCACTCTTGTGCAGAGTGCCCTCGTGGTCGAGGCTGTTTGTTATGGATGACTTGCCTGATCCTGAAAGACCGAACACAGCCACAGGCGGTTTGCTGCCTATTGTCTTTATGCCGCCATGGCAAGCGACCATGTTGTGCCGCACTCCTGCTGTCCAGGCGATTGTGAGAGTGCCCTTTTTCCTCTCGCCGAAATATCTCAGCCCGAGTATGGCTATGCAGTTCTGCATCTCATCTATGATTACAAGACCGCTGGGGAATTCTGGATTCGACCATTCAGGGTCAGCAAACACCAGTATGTCAGGCTCGTTAAGCTGTCTGGATTTTGCGTATGTCTTTGACCATGGTTCTATGAACGGTGCAAAGTTGAATCCCCAGTCGAGCATGTTTTTCGCATCAGTCTGAGGACTGAGCAGGTGCGCCTTTATCATGAATTTTGAGTGCAAGCCAACCACGCCTTCGAGCCAGAAGCCGGGTTTCTTAGAGAAGGCATACACAGCGTCTCCAAGTATGGCGAGGTATTTGTCCTTTTCAGATTTTGAAAACTCCCTTACAAGACGCCTTGCCCTTGCGGTTCTGCCGACAATGCCGCCGTCGTTGGATATAAGCACCTTTGCGGTTTTAGGCAGCCCGAACTGCTGCGGCTTGTACATCGGTTCATCAGTCATCATCACTTCAGGCTGTTTTGATGCATGGGTGTATAGCTCGGCCATGTCTGTCTTTTTAACTGAATTTGCGAAAAAAGCGCTCTCGATAACAGCCCGCCACGAAGAACCAGGGAGTTTCTTTAAGGAAGCCATCAGTTCACCTCATCATGTAGTTTTTATAGTTTTCTAAATAATAGCATAACAGGCTGATATAGCGGAAAAGCTGAAAAGTTATTTGTTGAGTATGCGGGAGGAGTTCAAAAAGACGAGCATGTCAGGCAGCACATGGGCCACAGCAGCTGCCTGCGGATTGAGCAGGCCTGTGGATGCCAGTGTCATGCCGATGATGTTAAAACAGATGCCTATGGCGATATTCTGCCTGATTATGCTGAATGTCATTCTGCTTATTCTTACTGCCTGCGGTATCTGCGCCCAGTCATCACGCATGAGCGCAACATCAGAGGCCTCTATCGCAGCATCAGAGCCGATCGCTCCCATGGCTATGCCGATATCAGCCTGCGCAAGCGCTGGAGCATCATTAATGCCGTCTCCGACCATCAGCACTTTTTTGCCTGAGCTGATCAGCTCTTTTACAGCAGCAAGTTTCTGCTGGGGCAGCATCTGGGCTCTGACATCGCCTATGTCAAGGGCAGCTGCAACTGATGCTGCTGCACGCGGATTGTCTCCTGTAAGCATGATCGAATCATCAAGCCCCAGCTTTTTAAGTTCATTTATTGCATGCAGCGCTTCGTCCCGAATTGTGTCAGCCACAACAATCACTCCGCATACAGCATTGTTGATACTGAGGATCAGCGCTGTTCTGCCCTGCTGTTCGCTTGTGTTTATGAACTTTTCAGCATGTCCTGTAATTACAATGTTCCTGTTAGCCAGCAGCTCCCTGCTGCCCATAAGCACACTGTCGCCATTTACAACAGCCTCTATCCCCATGCCGTGATGTACCCTTATGTCCTGCGGTTCCGGTATTGCTGTTGAGAGTTCGTGCGCCTTTGTCATCACAGCCTTTGCGAGAGGATGTTCGGAGTATCTTTCCAGGGCAGCAGCATAGGAGATTATGTCTTCAGCTGCATATATGCAGAAGCCCCTTATATCTGTAACAACAGGTCTTCCTATGGTGAGAGTGCCGGTCTTGTCCACAACCAGAGTGTTCACCTTTGCGAGAGATTCAAGATGCTTTCCGCCCTTGATGATTATGCCGCGCTGCGCAGCCCTGCCCATGCCCGCAACCACTGCAAGAGGCGTTGCAATGGCAATGGCGCAGGGACATGCAACCACAAGCACGGATATGGCATTGAGCAGGCTGCCGGTAAAAACAAGTGTCAGCCCTGTTACACCAAGCACAGCAGGCGTAAAGTAAGAGGCAAACCTGTCCGCCACTTTTTGCACAGGCGCTTTTGATGCCTCAGCCTCTTCAACCAGTTTGATGATCCTTGCATATGTGGTGTCTTTGGATGTGTGCAGTGTCTTGATGAAAAGCACGCTGTCCTGGTTGATAGTGGCAGCATACACAAAGTCCCCTTCTTTTTTATCAACAGGCATTGACTCGCCTGTGATCGTAGCCTGGTTTACACAACTGCTGCCTGATACAACAATTCCCTCCACTGGTATCTGCTCTCCGGCAGCAACGACCACCAGATCATCTTTCTGCACCTGATCAACAGGCATGATGATTTCCGCGCCGCCTTTTTTCACGCGGGCAGTCTTTGGCGCTCCATCGATAAGCTGTTTTATGGCGCGCCGCGATTTTTCCATTGTAAAAGAATCTATGTATTCGGCAATAAGCATGAAGAGCGCTATTATCGCAGCTGACCTGAACTCGCCTATGGCAAAGGCTGCTGTCATGCCCAGGGACATGAATACCTCTGCTGTTATATTCCTGTCCTTAATGTCAGCAAAGGCTTTTTTCAGCAGGGGATATCCGCCGATCAATACAGCGAGCACATCCCAAAGAGATTCAATGCCGAGCAGTTCTTTTTGCAGGTCTCTGGCTGCGCCAGCGATGCCGAGGGCAATAAAAAAGAGCACAAGCAATATTCTTGGCATCTGTTCGCATCTGCATGATTTGTGAGTCTGGTCGTCATGCTCATATGCCTTATAGCCGATGGACTCTATTGCATTGATCACAGTCTCCCTGTCCGTAGCCTTCGGGTTGAATGTTACAGCAGCCTTGCTTGTGGAAAGATATATCTGCACATCCTGTATGCCGCTCATGCGCAAAAGATGCTTCTGTATCTTCTCAGCACATGATGCGCAATCAAGACCTTCAAGACGCAGGGTGATGTTTTTCTGCTGCACAGATCGCTCTCCTATCTTACAGCATGAACATCAGCAACACAGATGTCCGGATTTTTAGTGCGGGCATTCCTGCTTGTTCTCAGCAATATAACGCTGGTGAACCATGCCTCAGTGAACTCAGAGAGGAAGTCGCCTGCTTCCTTTGCCCCTGCTATTCAGGTGAACCAGTCTTCGATGCTGCATGCTGATTTTGGCCTGGGCTTGTTGTATACCAGTTCTGCTGCATAAACAGATCCGCCTGACTTAACCACCCTGCTCAGTTCCGAGAATATTTTTGATCTTTCAGGATTGAGATTCAATATGCCGTTTACAATTGCTATATCGATTAAGCTGTCAGGCAAAGGCAGGCTTTCTGCATCAGCCAGAAGGAACTCTATGTTGCTGCAACCGGCTGCAGAGGCTGACATCCTGGCTTTGGCGAGCATTGTTTCCGAAAAATCCAGACAGATCACCCTGCCGGCTTTTCCTGTTTTTCGTGATGCTATTATCGCATCCAACCCAGCTCCGCATCCCAGATCAAGCACCACAGAGCCTGCCGTAATATCAGCAAACACTGACACATTCGATGCTCCTGTAAATGATTCATAAGCGGACGCCGGGATGGAGTCCAACAGCGCAGCAGGATACCCAATGCTCTCAGCAAAGTTCCTGCCTGAAGGAAAAGGATGTTTGGCGCTTGGCATTTCCGCAACAAGGGAGTATGCTTTTTTCACGCCCTCTTTAAGCTGGTTCTGTCTGCTCATCCTGAGATAACTATAACTTTTTTCAGCAAAGTTCTCAAAACAGGATGATGGCGAAAGCAGTATTCATATCCTGTATAATAATTTTATGAAAAGATATGTTGCAGCAATAACAGGAGCGAGCGGTTCTGTGCTGGGTCTGAGGCTTGTGCAGGAACTGCTCAGCACATCGGAAGTGCATCTTGTAGTATCAACAGGCGCACTGCCTGTTATCAGGGAAGAAGCCGGACTGGACTGGACAGCTGACATCACAGTGCAGGCAAAAAAATATTTTGACTCTGACAGGCTGCATATCCATCAAGATGACAACTTCCATGCGCCTGTTGCGAGCGGTTCTTTCATAACAGACGGCATGTTCGTTGTGCCATGCTCGATGAAGACGCTCTCAGGCATTGCAAACGGATACGCAAACAATCTTATTGAACGGGTTGCTGACGTGACGATAAAAGAGAATAGGAAGCTGGTGATCGCTCCGCGCGAGATGCCTTTCAGCGCTATACACCTTGAAAACATGCTCAAGCTCGCAAGGATTGGCGTGACTGTTGCGCCGCCTGTGCCGGGTTTTTATCACGGGCCCGAGTCGCTGGATGAGATGATAAACTTTATGGTTGGCAAAATTCTCGATGCAATGTCTGTTCCGCACAAGCTCTTTAAAAGATGGGGAGAGAGCTAATAGCAACGAGCTAGCAACCTATAAGGAGTAAAGTGCCATCTGCATTGCGCTGCTTGTGCCTATTCTGTCAGCTCCGGCCTTGATGAATGCAAGCGCCTGTTCGAATGTTTTTATCCCGCCTGCTGCTTTTATGCCTGCCTTGTCTCCAACAGCTTCGCGGATGAGTTTTATGTCTTCAACCACTGCTCCGCAAGGTCCAAAGCCTGTTGATGTCTTTACCATCTGGCCGCCTGATGCCAGCACAGCAGCGCATGCAACAGCCTTTTCTTTATCCGTCAGGTAGCATGTTTCTATAATAATTTTGTGGAGTGCCTGCGGAGTGCGCCTGACTATTTCTGCGATCTCATCTTCCACATACGTCCAGTTGCCTGATTTTGCCGCGCCCATGTTCATTACAATATCCAGCTCTTGCGCGCCGTATTCAACGGCTTTTTCAGCCTCAAGGACTTTTGCTTCTCTAAGAGTCATTCCAGAAGGAAATCCTATTACAGTGCATACATCCACTCCGCTGCCGCTGAGTATTGCCCTGCATAGCGGCACGTAGTACGGGTATACGCAGACAGTCCTGAATCTCTGCTTTTCAGCTTCTTTGCATAGTTTGATTATGTCAGGTTCAGTTGCATCTGTCTTAAGGAGCGTGGAGTCTATAAATCCGGATATCAGGGAATGATTTCTGCTGATCTCTTCTGCTGTTATTGCCATAATGAGGCTGCGCCCTCCAGTCTGTTCTGAATGTAGTTTTTCACTTCATGTCTGTATGCCTTCAGCAGGGTTTTTGCAACACGGCCCGGTTTTAATTTTACCTCGCCAATTGAGCTTACGGGCATAACCTCCATTGTTGTGTTGGTGATAAATGCTTCTGAGGCAGAGAAGAGATCTTCAGGCAGGAATTTTCCTTCCCTGACTTTTATGCTGTTCTGTTCCGCAAGTTCGATAACCAGTTTGCGCGTTATGCCGTCCAGTATGCCGCACTCAACAGAGGGTGTGCAGAGTGCATCATCCTTGATGAAAAAGATGTTGCTGATAGTGCCTTCAGCAATAAAGCCGTCTGTGTTGAGCATCAGGGTTTCATAAGCATCAGACTCTTTTGAGTCGATCTTAGCCAGCACATTGTTAAGGAAGTTGAGTGATTTGATCCTGGGGTCCAGCGCGAGCCTGTGGTTTCTCCTTAGGGATGATATCATCAGTCTAACTCCGTCTGAATAGTATGATTCAGGATAGTTTCTAAAAGGATTTGCAATTATTATGAATGACGGCTCTGCGCAAAGATCAGGGTCAAGACCGATCGGGCCTTTGCCGCGCGTGACAGTCAGTCTTATGTAGGCGTTTTTGAGAGAGTTTGCATCGAGCGTCTCATTTATTGCTGCTTCTATCTGCGCAAGTGTTTTTGGAAGGCTGAGGCGTATTAATGAAGCTGATCTTTCGAGTCTCAGCAGATGTTCCTTCACCATGAAGACCGCTCCATCATATGCGCGCATTGTTTCGTAAATGCCGTCGCCATAAAGCAGCCCGTGATCGAACACAGACACCACAGCCTCATGCTCAGGTACTATTCCATTGCCGAAATATACCTTCATTTCAAAACGCTCCTTCAATATGTGATATGTCATGTCCGCGGACGGATGAGATTATGCTTATGATGTCGAACCTGACAGGCAGTTCAACTCCTGCCTGTTTCATAAATGACATTGCAATGGCGCGCAGCTTTTGCTGTTTTCTTGCATCCACGGCTTCATACGGCTGACCGAAAAGATCTCCCTTGCGTGTCTTTACCTCTACAAAGATCAGGCGCTCTCCATGTTTTGCAATTATGTCAGCCTCGCCGAACTTCACTTTGTAATTGCGGTGAAGTATCTTGTATCCCTTTGACTCAAGATAGGCTGCTGCCTGTGCCTCTCCGCTCATGCCGAGCGCTTTTGTCATATGTCACCCTTAAATCCTTCAGGTTCGCCCACTGTAATCACTGTGCCTGACAAACGCTCAAGCAGGCTCGGTATGCCCTCAATGTCTTTAATATCCTTCTGGCAGAGAATCTTCAAAAGCTCCCTTATGCCAGCGAATTCTTCCCACATGCCTTCGGTTTCTCTGGCAATGGACTTAAAAAGCTGTTCGCCCTTTTCATCCCAGTCTGTAAGCAGCACTATCCTGTGAAACTTTTCAGCAATGCTCTCGGCAAATTCATAGATGCTCTTTCCGCTGTGAATGGTAATGATCTGCCCGACAAGCCCAAGCTCTTTTAATGCTTTTACATCTCTTCTGCCCTCAACTACAACAGGTATTCTCTTATTGAGTTCATAAAGGGACTGGAGCGTTTCCTGTATCCTGGTTGAACGTTCCAGATCTGTGGGGTTGATCTGCATTGGATCTCCGTCTGCGGCGTTCGCCTGTTTAGCAATACAGGCACGGGTTTATGGTTATGGAGTATTCTGTGGGTAAAGATACCCGAAGCGCTTGATGAAGTCCGCTGGCTGCATATTTGCGGCAGCAGACAGGAGAGCAAGATTTTTCTCTTCAAAATCTTCTTTCTCCAGGCGTATCATATACTTTCTGCTCACCTCATATGTTTCAGAAGTTATATCAACAACCCTGATCTTTGTCTTTAAAGTGCAGTAGTCGTGCATCTCTACAAATGGAATCGGTCTAAGATGCCCGTCATTCACAACGATTACAGCGCCTGAGCCGCCTCTCAACAGGTATCTGACAGCGCCGTAGCCCAGGTTGCGGGTATACTCTATGTCGAATGGTATCGGATCAGCAGCCCTGAGCTCATATCCGATATTCTTGTGCACGATTGTAGCGTTTATGCCCATTGATTTGAGCGTGCTGCTTGTGAAGTTGCGCATTATCCTGCCGAGCTGTATTTCAGACAGCCTTATGTTGCCGGACTCATCTTTTACAAGAGATTCCATCTGGCCCAGTTCGTCCAGATCAAAGCGCTCTGATATGCCTTCAGCCAAAATGGCTATGCCATAATCCCTGTTCATCGCAAGCCTCTTGATAATCGAACCAGCGAGCATGTCTCCAACCTGTTTGAACGACAGGCCGCTTTGAGGGAACTCCTCTGGTATCAGCGTGATGGTTGCGCCTACTGCCTTGCCGATGCCGAGAGCGAGATGGCCTGCATGTCTGCCCATTGTTGTAATGAAGTACCATCTGCCGGTTGTCTTGGCATCTTCCATTATGTTTTTAACTATCTCAACTCCCCAGTGGCGGGCTGTCTCGTATCCGAATGTTGATACACCGCCAGGCAGGGGAATGTCATTGTCTATTGTTTTTGGCACATGCACTACGCTGACAGCGCCGCGGGCCTCACGTTCTATCCAGTTGGCCATGTATAGCGTGCCGTCCCCGCCGATGGTTATCAGGTGTTTGATTCCGAGTGCTTTGAGCGTTGCAAGAAGTGTTTCGAAGCGCTCTTTTGCCCTTTCAGGAAAATCGCGGGATGTCCTGAGTATAGAGCCCCCTGTGGAGTGTATCCTCGAAACCTTGTCTATCGAAAGAGGCATCAGGCAGTCTTTTCTGCCGTCAAACAGGCTTTTAAAGCCGCCCACTATACCGGCGATTTCCTTGCCCTGGTTGATCGCTTCTATTGTAGCAGCGCTGATAACGCCATTGATGCCGGGGGCTGGGCCGCCCCCGACAATTATGCCTATTAATGCCTTCTCTTTTTTTGGCATGTTGTTGCCTCTGCTACTTAAGCAGTCCAGGGTCAACAGCTTTGTTTATAACAACAGGCTTAACGGTTTTGTTCACTATATCCATTGTGCCTGTCACCTTCAATTTGTCAAAAAGCAGGCCGAACTTGTCTTCGAGCTCTTTCATTATAGGAGCCTTTATTGTTTCAGGCAGTTCCCACCACTTCTTTTTTATAGGGCCAAATCCCTTCTTCCTTGTGCTGTAGATGAACTGCTCCTCAGTCTGTCCCTCTTTCCATTCTTTTGAGTATTCGCTTTTGATGAAGCTGTAGACATCCTGTCTGAAGTCAGCAGGCAGTGCCTTTGAGTCGAATATGATGTTCTGGAATCCTGTGGCAAGATGCACCTCGGATGTGCCGGTTTCAGGGAACATGTTGAACGCCTCATCAGGCAGCGTGGATGCGCCGTGCTGTACTGCGCCTGAAAGTCCGAACTCCTTTCTCGATAGTTCAGAAAGCTGTTTGAGTGTATCGAAATCGATCTTCACCTTTGCGAGTGTTCCGTCAGGAAGCGGCACTCCGCCATGGCTTGTGCCTGTCTGCACGCTAAGCTTGCTCAGACCGGCTGTGCCCTTGAATGCCTCCTTGAATCCGGTCAGATATGCGCGCGCTTCATCAGGATTGCTGTTCTGCTTGCCGATCTCGCCTATCTCTCCGCCGATGGATACCTCAACTCCGGCAGGCTGAAGGCTTCTTACATGGGCAGCGAGTTCAGCGGTCATCTCGAAGTTGGGCCTCTGCTGCTCTTTTGTTGTGGGCTTGTCGAGATCAACCAGTGTGGATGCGTCAATGTCTATATTGTAGAATTCAGCCTCGATCGCTTCTGCTATGAGTCCTTTAACATAATTTGTCTCCGGCGCTGCATCTGCCAGATAGTTTTTCCTCACGAGCTGAAAGTGATCTCCCTGGATAAAGACAGGGCCTTCGTAGCCCTCTCTTACTGCTGCTGCAAGCACTACGGTTGCGTACTCAAGCGGTCTCTGTTTTGTGTAGCCGATCTCGGAGCGGGCTATTTCAAATATCATTGCGCCCACCTGCATCTGTATTGCTTTTCTGAATACAGTGCGCACAACATCATAGGTGAGCCCTCTGATGTTCATTGCGGGAACAGTAAAACCTGGATAGTTTTTGCCCATCTCTTCGTAGAGTCCATGAATTGAGGCAGGCACAGCGCCGCAGGCCTTGCAGATTTCCTTCACGAGGATGAATTTTGCTTTTCTCTTTTCATCATCAGGCTCAAAGACAGCATCGTATATCAGATTGTCCATCAAGCCTCTTACGCGGGATCTGTCTTTAACTGCGATGGTGTTATTTTTGAATTCAATTGCATCAGCCAGACCTTGTACCATTGTAAAGCCTCCCCTGATTTTTTCTGCATAATTATATCAAAATAATAACATTTTTTTGCCTGCATAACAGTTTAACAGAACATCAGGAGAAACAGAGCAGCAAAATAGCAGGGCAAAAACAGCAGAACGACAAAACAAAAACAACAACATAAAGACAGCTGGTTCAATTTCCTATTATTGCCTTTAAGAAGGGATGGACTGATTTCGTTCATGAGCCTGGTTTTGACACTACTATATGCTCGATACGCTCCAGCCGCAAAACTCACAGCCTTTGGCTGCTCAGACAGTTGCGGCTGTGTTTCGCTCCTCTTCGCAAAGTAGTGTTACCAAAACACAGCCTAAATCTCTCAAGTCAGTCCATCCCTTCTTTTCCTTGTTTCTTTTGTTTTTAATAAAGGCAGGTGGCTTGATTTCCGTAGCTTGTCACGGGTAACTGTTACTCAGTCGG
>JAJFVG010000133.1 GCA_021371915.1 Nitrospiraceae bacterium | reverse complement strand
GAGATGCTCTCGCTCAAAGCCCTTTCAGCAGCATACAGAGTCGTGATAATTGATGATGCTGAGGCTATGAACAGCCATGCTGCCAATGCTTTTTTGAAAACCCTCGAAGAGCCTCCGCAGAACAGTCTTGTTATTCTGGTGTCAGGCGCGCCGGACAGCCTGCCGGATACCATCAGATCAAGATGCCTGACCGTGCGCTTTTATCCGCTGCCTCCTGAACTGTGCAGAGAGGTTGCTGCTGACAAGCTGGATATGGATGATGCTGATACTGTATTGAGGCTTGCGATGGGCAGGCCCGGCATTGCCCTGGCAGGGAATCCGTTAGAGGATATAAAGTGGTTCAGCAGCGTTCTTGATGATATCAAACGCAATGAGACAAAGGCTCCCTGGCAGGATAGAAACGAGATAAGGCAGTGGCTTGATATAGCGATGCTCATGATAAGGGATCACGCAATGGCTCTCATAACATCCGACAGCTCTATCAGGAAAATATGGAAAGAAGCGCTGCCTAAAGGACTCAAGGGAGATTATGAGGCAATGGCCGGATTATTTTTCAGGCTACAGTCGATAAGGTCGCTTCTTGATTTTAATCTGAATAAATCAATAACATGGAACTACGTATCAAGTATAATGAGAATGCACATTGCCCATGCTTAATGGCTGATGGGCTGCTGCTGCAAAATGATCTGCTTAATCGGAGGATTCAATGCCGGATGTTGTTGGTATAAGATTCAGGACCTGCGGAAAGATATACGACTTTGACCCCGTTGGCCTTGATATAAAAAAGGGCGACCGCGTTGTTGTTGAGTCAGACTTCGGGCTCAACATAGGGGTGGTTGTTAATGAAAAGCACGAGATAGAGAAGCCGCAACGAGATATCAAAAGGCTGCTGAGGCTTGTGTCAGAAGAAGACCTCAAAACTGTTGAGGAGAACAAGAAGCTCGAGCAGGATGCCAGGAAATTCTGCCTCGAAAGGGTGATGGCCCGCGGCCTGCCCATGAAGCTTGTCGGCGCTGAGGCCACGCTTGACCGAAAGCGTCTTGTCTTCTACTTTACTGCTGACGGACGCATAGACTTCAGAGAGCTTGTCAAAGACCTTGCCGCAAAGTTCAAGACAAGGATAGAGATGCGCCAGATTGGCGTGAGGGATGAATCAAAAATGGTCGGAGGCCTCGGCCTCTGCGGCAGGGATTTATGCTGCGCCACTTTTCTTACAAGCTTTGATCCTGTATCAATAAAGATGGCAAAGAAGCAGGAGCTGGTGCTCAATGTGGGCAAACTCTCTGGCGTATGCGGCAGGCTTATGTGCTGCCTCAGGTATGAGTATGACGGAGACCTTGCGCATGTGACAGTGGATGACGAACTGCCTCCAGAGGGCGACATGCCGCTAAGCGAGCTGCTTGATGCGGAGAAGACAGAAAACAAAGGTCAGAGAGCAGACAGACAAACACCAAGGCCGGAGGACAGAAGGCAGAGGCCTGATAAGAGAAGGCAGAGGCCTGAACATAGAGGCCCCAGGCCTGACAACAGACAGCAGAAATCAGAAGTCAGTGCACAAATACCAGAGGACAGAAAACAGAACGCTGAAGTCAGAACACAGAACACAGACAACAGGCAACAGAAAACAGAAATCAGAGAACAGATTGCAGAGACAGCACAGCCTGCTGCGGCTGCACAGCCCGGATCAGAAGGCCAGGCGCAGGACAAGCACAAACGCAAAAGGCACAAATTCAAAAAGAGGAAGTTCAAACCACAGCAATGAAAGAGCAGAAATTTTATGTAACAACGCCTATATACTATGTGAACGATATCCCTCACATAGGTCATGCATACACAACAATAGCAGCAGATATACTGGCTCGCTACAACAGGCTTATGGGCAAGGAGGTATTCTTTCTCACAGGCACTGATGAGCACGGACAGAAGGTTGAGAAGGCTGCTGCTGAAAAAAAGAGGACTCCAAAGGAGCATGCTGATCTTATGGTCGGCAACTTCAGGCAGCTCTGGGAAAAGCTGAACATAAGCGAGCACTCGTTCATAAGAACAACCGATAAAGAGCACATAAAAATTGTGCAGGATTTGATGCAGAGGCTCAAGAACAATGGCAAGATAGTAAAGCGTTCTTATGAAGGTGTCTACTGTACTCCATGCGAAAGGTTCTGGACAGAGAAGGATCTTGTTGAAGGCAACTGCCCTGACTGCGGCAGACCGGTTGAGACAATAGTTGAAGAAAACTACTTTTTCCTTATGTCCGAATACCATCAGAAGCTTATCGATTATATAAACAGTAATCCTGACTACATACTGCCTGAGTCCAGAAGAAACGAGGTGCTCGGATTTCTGAAGAACAACGAGCTGGGCGACCTCTGCATATCAAGGCCAAAACAGAGGCTTTCATGGGGCATTCCCCTGCCTTTTGATGAAAACTATGTGACCTATGTATGGTTTGACGCGCTTGTGAATTACTACTCTGCAACCCGGTATCTTGCGCCAGAGAGCAGCAGGGTTGATTCATGGTGGCCTGCGTCCCACCATCTTATAGGCAAGGACATACTCACTACGCATGCTGTATATTGGTCCACAATGCTGATGGCTCTTGATATGCCTCTGCCAAAAAACATATTCGCGCATGGCTGGTGGACAGTTGAAGGCAGAAAGATGTCAAAGTCATTCGGCAATGTTGTTGATCCCGGAGCTATGGCAGAGAAATACGGCACAGACGCATTCAGGTATTTCCTCTTCAGGGAGGTCACACTCGGACTTGACGGAGACTTTTCTGAAGACGCGCTCATAAGAAGGATAAACACAGACCTTGCGAATGATCTTGGCAATTTACTGAGCAGGTTTGTGACAATGGCTGAAAAATATTTCGATGGAATAATAGAGATGCCTGCCGGTTATTCAGCAGATGCGAATGAGTTTGCAGCTCTCTGCAATAAAGCTGAATCAGAAGCACACAATATGGATTACTGGCGTAGACTTCAGTTCAACCAGATACTTGATCATATCTGGGATCTGATCAGAGCTGCCAACAATCATATAGCTCAAACAGAGCCGTGGAAACTCGCGAAGACAGAGCCTGACAGGCTCAAG
>JAJFVG010000084.1 GCA_021371915.1 Nitrospiraceae bacterium | reverse complement strand
GTCAGTCCATCCCTTCTTTTCCTTGTTTCTTTTGTTTTTAATAAAGGCAGGTGGTTTGATTTCCGTAGCTTGTCACGGGTAACTGCTGCTCAGTCGAGAGTCGAAGCGGGAGACTGAGGCCATCTATCTGGATATTGTTTTAATGTCCATCAAACATCACCCCATATACCAAGGTAGTTTCAAGCCTAGGAAATCGGGCCACCTGCCTTTATAAGATAGCTTTTTGTTTTGCTTTGAGGTTGTTTTCTGTTTTTGAGCTCTGACCGTGCTGACGCGCTGCTAAATTGACAGGCAGGCTCTGCAACATTGATAATTAAAAATGACCGTAAGATATAACGCATTCGGCCCATATCTCAAGAAGATGTTCGGGTCTGTAGTCTATAAAGTTAATGTTGACGCTGGCTTCACATGCCCCAACAGGGATGGCACCCTGGGTGTGGATGGCTGCATTTATTGCAACAACAAGAGCTTCAGGCCCTCGCAGTGCGATGCAACACTTTCTGTAAAACAACAGATAATAAACGGCATCAGCTACCTTGGCCCAAGGTATGGCGCAAAAAAGTTTCTTGCGTATTTCCAGCCATACACCAACACCTACGCACCGGTTGATGAGCTCGAAAGACTATACAAAGAAGCTCTATCAGCACCAGGAGTTATAGGGCTTGCTATAGGCACAAGGCCAGACTGCGTTGATGAAGACAAGATCCGGCTGCTTCAGCAGCTCGCAAAGGATTATTTTATCCTTGTTGAGTACGGAGTGCAGTCAATACATGACAAATCACTTGAGTACATAAACCGCGGGCATGATTATAAGGCTTTTCTGGATGCACTCGATATAACCAAAGGCAGGGGTATTCATACAGGCGCGCATATTATCGTGGGCTTTCCGACAGAGACGCAGGAAGAGACCCTGTTGATGGCTGATGCGCTCTCTGATCTGCCTGTTGAGTTTCTGAAAATACATCAGCTTCAGGTGATAAAGGATACGCTGCTTGGAGATGAATACATCAAAAAACCGTTTTGTACATTTGAGTATGGCGAGTATATCGATTTTTTGATAGACTTTATCCAAAGGCTTTCGCCTGACATTGTGCTGCAAAGGCTTTTTGCCACAGCGCCTGATGACATTCTTCTGGCTCCGCGATGGGACAGGAACAAGCATCAGATAATTGTTGATATCGAAAAGAGGATGAAGGAGAGAGATGCTTTCCAGGGCGCTAAGCGCGTGTGTCACAGGAGTTGATGCAAGCATAGTAGAAGTGGAAGTGGATATATCCTCAAAAGGCCTGCCGCACTTTTCGATGGTCGGCCTTCCTGATGCCGCTGTCAAAGAGAGCAAGGACAGGATAAAGGCCGCTCTCAAAAATGTCGGCTTTAATTTTCCGCTCAAACAGATAACAGTAAACCTTGCGCCTGCTGACCTTAAAAAAGAGGGATCATCATTTGACCTGCCTATAGCAGTCGGCATAGTTGCTGCTGAAGAGGTTATTCAAAAAAACAACCTGGCTGATTTCATAATCGCGGGTGAACTCTCACTGGACGGCAGGATCAAGCCCATAAGAGGCGCGCTGCCCATAGCGCTTGAGGCAAAGAGACTCGGACTAAGAGGCGTGATAATGCCAAAAGAGAACATCTCCGAGGCTGCTGTTGTTGACACAATAGAGGCATACGGCATGGACAGCCTGCCTGAAGTGATCGAGTTTTTAGGAGGCATAACAAAGCGCGAGCACCACAGGGTTGATGTAGAAGCCCTGATGAACAACAGCTCGGTTTATGAAGATGACTTCTCTGACATAAAGGGCCAGGAACATGCAAAGAGGGCTATGGAGGTTGCTGCCGCAGGCTCTCACAACATACTGATGGTAGGCCCTCCTGGCAGCGGCAAGACCATGCTCGCAAAGCGGCTGCCCACAATACTGCCGCCCATGATATTTGATGAAGCACTGGAGACCACAAAGATACACAGCGTTGCAGGACTGCTCGACAGCGCGCAGCCGCTGCTCGCTGTAAGGCCGTTCCGCGCGCCGCACCACACAGTCTCTGATGTCGCGCTCAT
>JAJFVG010000107.1 GCA_021371915.1 Nitrospiraceae bacterium | reverse complement strand
AAAAGGCGCTGTCAAGGTGTCTGATGTAGAGAGGGCGCAGATGAATATAGTCAGAGTGTCGCGCAGGCTTGAAGAGGAAGGCAAAATAATAATAGGAGGCAAGGGTGGTGAAGAAGTCGTTGTATGACAGGCCTTCTGATTCCATCCAGCCTTACAAGCCTGAGCAATTGGATGAATCAGCAATAAGAAGAAAGGCTGTTGAAAAAAACGGTCTCGACCCTCAGGCGCGCATAAAGGTTATGGAGACCGAAGGATATGAAAAGGGCTATCAGTCAGGATTCGAGACCGGCAGAAAGGAAGGTGTCGATTCCCTTGCTGCCAGGGTATCTGATATAGATTCCATAGTGCGAGAGCTGTCAGCCTACAGAGACCGCAAGATAAAGGACACTTCCGAGCAGATAATATCACTTGCCATGGATATAGCTAAAAAAGTTATACAAAAAGAGGTCGAGGGCGACAAAGACATTGTATTGTTTGTGGCGCAGAATGCCATGAAAAAGGTGAGCGAACGCGAAGACCGGATAACGCTCAGGGTGAATCCTATAGATTATGAGGTGATAATATCATCCAGCAGCACTCTGAAGGATGCCTCTGGCGTAAAGGATATTATCATAGAGCCTGATGATGCGATATCCCCTGGCGGATGCTACATACTTACAGACAGAGGAGAGATAGACGCAAGGATCGAAGAACAGGTAAAGGAAGTGGAAAGTGTTGTCAGAACTGCAACTGATAGAGAAGTGTAAAACTTTCCTCAGTGACGCAGACATAGTCAAGGTTTATGGCCGCGTGGACAGAGGAGTGGGCCTTATTATAGAAGGGCTCGGCCCTCCTGCCAACATAGGCGATATATGCGAAGTCGAGTCTGACGGCGCCCTGATAGAGGCAGAGGTGATCGGATTCAAGGGTGACAAGATACTGCTGATGCCTGTGGGAGAGATGATGGGCATCGGCCCTGGTTCAAAGATAATCGCCAAGGGCAGGCAGAGATACATAAGGGTCGGTGATTCGCTTTTAGGCCGGGTGCTTGACGGGCTTGGCAATCCGATGGACAACAAGGGCGCGCTTACCGGACAGCTCTGCCCCATATTTACAGAACCGATAAATCCACTCTACAGAAAACGAATCTCAGAGCCTCTTGATCTCGGCATAAGGTCGATCAACACAATGCTCACCTGCGGCAAGGGCCAGAGAATAGGCATAATGGCAGGCAGCGGTGTCGGCAAGAGCGTGCTGCTCGGCATGATGGCTAGAAATACTGCTGCTGACATAAATGTTATAGCGCTCATAGGCGAACGCGGCAGAGAGGTTAGGGAGTTTATAGAAAAAGACCTCGGAGAAGAGGGCCTCAAACGGTCTGTGCTGGTTATAGCCACTTCTGACACATCCCCACTGATCAGGATTCGCGGGGCGTTTGTGGCAACAGCCATTGCGGAATATTTCAGATCAAGGGGCAAGGATGTGCTGCTGATGATGGATTCGCTCACAAGGTTTGCAATGGCTCAAAGAGAGATCGGGCTTACAGCTGGAGAGCCTCCGACCTCAAAAGGTTATCCGCCGTCAGTGTTCAACCTTCTGCCCAAGCTGCTTGAGAAGGCAGGCACATCCGAGACAAATGGTTCGATAACAGGTCTGTACTCTGTTCTTGTCGAAGGTGATGACATGAATGAGCCGATAGCGGATGCTGCCCGTTCGATACTCGATGGACATATAGTGCTCTCGCGGGAGTTGGCAAATCATAACCACTACCCGGCCATAGATGTGCTCCAGAGCATAAGCAGAATAATGAAAGACATTACCGACAGCAGGCACAAGGCTGCTGTTGAAAAGGTGCTCGACATAATGGCCACATACAAAAGATACGAGGATGTCATAACAATAGGCGCCTATAAGGAAGGCACCAACCCCAAGCTTGATCATGCCATCAAAATGATGGACAGGATAAGGCCGTTTTTAAAACAGAGTATAAATGAACGCATCACATACCAGCAGGGCCTTTTTGATCTGTTTGATATGGTAGAGGCAGCATGAGCGCTATAATAGAGAGTCTTCTAAAGATAAAACGCTGGACAGAAGATGATGCAAAGAACAAGTTTGCACAGCTGCTGAAAGAGCTGTCTGTTGAAGAGCACCGGCTCGCGGATCTCGAACATCAGTACAAGGGACTAGTGCTGAAGATAAAGTCAGAGGCGCGTATGGAGATAGACATAGACAAGCTCAAAAAAATGCACGAATACTCTGAGCATATGCTCAACAGGATACAGATGCAGAAGAACGTAGTGGCTGTAAAAGAATCTGATGTTGATCTGGCAAGGAAGATACTTGCAGAGGCCACAAAAGATAAAAAGGTTTTTGAGAAACTTGATGAGAAGCACAAGACAGCCGTGAAGGCTGAACATAAAAAAATCGAGCAGCACAGGACGGATGAGCATGCAGCATCCAAATTCAGGCATGAATATTAAAAGAGCGATAGCATCTGTCATGATAAGCGCGCTTTTTTGCGTTGCATCCAGCGCGGGCTTGACCGTTTCTTCTTACGCACAGACTAAAAAAACCGATACTGCCAAACAGGAAAAAGCAGCAGATGCTTCAAAAAAAGTAAAATCAATCGAAGAAGAAAGACTCAATATAGTAAAGGCTGATATACAAAAAGCCATTGCTGAGTATAAAAAACTCAAGGCAGAGGCTGACAAGTCAATCAAGGCAGCTGATGAGAAGAGCCAGGAAAAGATGATAAATGTAGCCAAGATGTTCGAATCAATGCCTGCTGAAGAAGCAGCGCGGCGAATGGAGAAACTTGATGACAACAGCGCGCTCATGATATTGAAGACCCTTAAACCAAAATCAGCCGGAAAGATACTTGCGCAGATGGAGATTGAAAGGGCGGCTGCTCTTTCCAAAAAAATGATCCCAGGGACTATCGTTCCGCAGGAAAAAACTTCCCAATAGGAAAACTTTTCCAGTCATACACGCCCTATTTTTCTGAATCATCCCACGCAACTTTACAAACCGCTTGTTTAAAAAGAACTTTTTCTGCTGGCACGCATATTGCCATTGCTGCTTTCAGCAGTGGTGTTTACGCAGAAGGAGTGGAATATGAATATTAATCTTTTCCAGATGTTCGCAGGGCCAAAAATGCCTCAGGGTATGGGCGGAGTTGCGGTTTCTGACTCTCAGACAACTCAGGCAACAGGAGATTTTTCCGGCCTGTTGCAGTCTCTTCTATTCGGCAATATTGCCGGCATGCAAACAACTGGTGCGCAGCAGGGCAGTTATGCTGCATTAACGGCGGATGCAGATGAATCATCACCTGCTACAGCGCTACAAATGATGTCAGACAGCCTAAAGGACGGGATATTAACACAAGAAGAATTGTTGAGCATTATACAGACAATGCTCGCGCAGTTTCCTTCCATGCAGAATGATTTTGCAACAAAGCTCGGCTCTCTTTTAAGCAGCTTGACACCTGCTGACCAGACTGGAGAGCTGGCTTTAAAACTCAAGGCAATAATTGATGAAGGGCTTCAGGCGCCATCGCAGCCAACCGGAACTGATCAGTCAGTCGGCACTACATCAGTATCACAAAATCAGCAGTCTGCTGTTTTTGTGAAAGAGCTGCAGGACACAGCCGGTAATTTCGACAAGACTGATTTGTCTAAGCCTGAATCAACATCCAATAAACCGAGCACCTCTCCAAAAGGGTTAAGCGCTGAGGAGTTTGTCAAACAGATAGCTATGAAGATCAGTGAGCAGAAGATGCAGAATCCCGGAGCATATATGGAGAGTCCTGCAAAGCTAGCCTTGCAGCAGAGCGCAGGCGAGGAGATTTTCGGCCAGCTGGTTTCTTCAGTTGCCAGGTCTGTTGAGCATGGCAGTGATGAGTCAGGATCAGATGCATTAAAGAATGTATCTGATCTGAAATTCACTCCTGCTGCCGCCAGCCAGGGCACTAATGCTCCCTCTGCCGCTGCATCTGCAAAAGAGGTTGCGCCTGTTTCCAGGATAAATGAAATAGACCAGGTGATAATGAAGATGGCAAACTCAGGCCAGCAGAGACTTGTACTGAGGATTGATCCTCCTGATCTTGGCAGCATACAGATAAGAATCACTCTTGACAATGGTGTTATAAAGGCGGATTTCAGGGTTGACAACCAGGCTGCAAAGGACAGCTTTGCCTTTGCCATGCCTCAGATAAAAACTTCGCTTGAAGATGCCGGAATAAGAACAGGCGAATTTTTTGTTGACCTGAAAGAGGACTATTATTCAGACAGAAAACAGGGCCAGGATCAGCCGCAGCAGAATAAAAATGGAAACAGACAGAAAGAGAACAGCGGATTCTTTGAGCTGTTCGCATAAGGAGGAAGAAATGTCGGTAAATAATTCAGCGCCAATAATGAGCAACACGCTTTATACAAGCGGAAGCAGCAGTTCGACATCATCAACTGAGAAAAGCTCAGCGTTACTCAAGGATGATTTTCTCAAATTGCTTGTAACTCAGCTTAAGAACCAGGATCCTCTTAATCCAATGGATAATACAGAATTCGTTTCGCAGCTTGCCACATTCAGTTCTCTAGAACAGATATCAAACATAAGCTCGACCATGGAGACGCTTATAGCGAATCAGACCTACCAGAACGCAACGAATGCAGCAGCAATAATTGGAAAAGAAGTAACATCGGTAACAGGAGAAACAGGCACAGTGAAGGCTATTTCCATAGAATCGGACGGAGTCTTCTTACAGGTTAATGACAGCAAGATATCTCTTGCTTCAATACAGAGTATAAAAAATCCTGCGTAATAAAAGGAGGGAGTTATGGGTATTCTCACATCACTATTTACAGGAGTCAGCGGACTTAGTTCAAACGGCAATGCGCTGTCAGTTATCGGCGATAATATTGCCAATTCAAACACAACAGGTTTCAAGAGCAGCAGGGCTATTTTTGGCGACATACTTAGCCAGGCACTTGGCGGCGGTTCTGCGTTCCAGATCGGCCGCGGTGTGTCTTTGCAGTCGGTTGAAGCGCAATTCACTCAGGGCACGCTCGAAACCACTTCAAATCCACTTGATCTTGCGATTGAGGGCGATGGCTTCTTCCTGGTCAATAATTCATCAGGGGCCACTTACTATACAAGGGCGGGGCAGTTCCATCTGGACAGTGATGGCAATGTGGTAAATCCAGAGGGCATGCTGCTTCAGGGGTACCTTGCGCAGCAGAACAACGCGCTCGGCACTATCAATGTCGCATCTATTAACAGCCAGCCAAATTCTACAGGAGCGGTCAACGTTTACACAAACCTCAATTCCAATGAATCGACAATGGCAGGTTTCAGCATTGCCGACCCAACCGGTACGTCTAACTTCTCAACATCGATAACGGTGTATGATTCACTCGGGAACAGTCATTTGATAAGCATCTACTTCACAAAGACAGCGGCAAATACATGGTCTTGGAATGCGGTGGCTAATTCGGCTGATGTTGCTTCAACCTCCACATCAGGATCAAATGCAAGAATTGCTTCCGGTTCTCTCGGCTTTACAACTGACGGCGCACTGAATACAGAAAGCGCTGCAACATATTATAACGCTGCAGGCACAGGTATAAATTTCAATGGCGCTACTGCCAACCAGATAGTTGCTTTTGATTTTGGCACGAGCATAACAACTGACGGAGGTACGGGACTCGATGGCACAACCCAGTTCGGCTCTCCGTCTTCGGTCTTTTTCCAGAGTCAGGATGGATACACATCAGGCAGCTTGCAGAGTCTGATTGTTGACCAGAACGGCGTTATAACAGGCGTATTTACAAATGGCCAGGTGCAGGACATAGCATCAGTAGCTATCTCCAGGTTTGTTGCTCCGCTAGAGCTTTCCAAGATCGGCAGAAACCTCTATGCAGAGTCATCAGGATCAGGACAGCCGATAATAGGCACAGCCGGCACCTCGGGCAGGGGCAGGGTGCTTGCCAATTCACTTGAGGCCAGCAACGTTGACCTTGCTGAAGAGTTCGTCAAGATGATAGCTGCTCAGAGAGGCTTCCAGGCCAACACAAGGGTTATCACAACAACTGACGATATGTTGACAGAGCTTATGAACATAAAACGATAGATCGGATTTGACTGAAGACTCTCAACGCACAGGCTATAAAGCCTGTGCGTTTTTTATGTTGTAACAATTGTTTGACATTATCGCACAAAAATTTGGGTAATTGTGTCAAATATTTGAATTGATTTTGAAAACATCTTTGTGAATCAGGATGTTAAATGCTGGCATAGTCTGTGCTTATATCCAATAGTCTTTTTATATCTTATTGTATTAGTAGAGGAGGGTTTTGTAATGGCTGATGAAAAAGATAAATCACTTGAAGAAGGACAGGAAGCTGAGTCAGCGCCAAAAAAGGGCAAAGGCATGATGCTGATAATAATAATCGTGGTTGGCGTGCTTGTGCTTGGCGGCGGAGCTTTTTTCGCTATCAAGATGCTTGGCGGCGGAGCTGAAAAAAAAGCAGAGACCAAAAAGGATGAGGCGCCTGCAATGCTTGTTCTCGAACCTTTTGTGGTTAATCTGAATGATCCGTCAGGAACCAGATTTCTAAAGGTAAGCATACAGCTTGAACTTTCAAGCGCAGCGCTT
>JAJFVG010000106.1 GCA_021371915.1 Nitrospiraceae bacterium | reverse complement strand
TATCTTCTCATCGCCCTTTCTGTTCTTGATCGCATCAATTTTTGCGCTCACCTGGTCTGCGAAACCTGCGGGCACACTCTTGTTGGGCGCTGACTTGAGGTATTTTTGCATAGCCATGCCGGCCCTTCTGCCAAAGACAACCGTATCCAGCAGAGAGTTGCAACCGAGCCTGTTTGCGCCATGCACAGACACGCACGCGCATTCTCCTGCTGCATACAGACCGTCAATCACTCTGCCTTTTTCATCAGCGAGCACCCTGCCGTCAATATCAGTAGGTATGCCGCCCATGGCATAGTGCGCGGTCGGCTGTATAGGGATCGGCTGTTTTGAAGGGTCAATGCCCATATATATCCTGCTGAAGGATGATATCTCCGGCAGCTTTTCTTCAAGCACTTTGGCGTCTATCATCGAGACGTCAAGATGCACATAGTCCTTGCCCTCTATTCCACGGCCTTCCCTGATTTCGGTCATAATGGCCCTTGCCACCATGTCTCTTGGGGCAAGGTCTTTGATTGTGGGCGCATAGCGCACCATGAATCTCTCTCCATTGCCGTTGAGTAGTATACCGCCCTCTCCTCTTGCGCCCTCTGTAATAAGAATGCCCAGGCGGTACAGTCCGGTTGGATGAAACTGGAAAAACTCCATATCCTCAAGAGGCAGTCCGGAGTTGTAAAGCATGCTTACGCACTCGCCGGTATTTGCAAAGGCATTTGAAGTGGTTTTAAAGACCCTGCCGAATCCGCCGGATGCAACCAGCGTGGCCTTTGCGTTGAAGATGTGAACCCCGCCTTTTTGTATGTCATAAGCCACTATGCCTGAGCATGAGCCGTTCTCAACAACTATGTCAGCCACATGGTATTCTGAAAAGAACTTGACACCCTTGCGCTGGCACTGCTCGTAGAGCGCAAAAAGTATTGTGTGGCCTGTCCTGTCAGCTGAATAGCAGGCGCGCTTTACAGGCGCAGCGCCGAAATCTCTTGTGTGTCCGCCAAAACATCTCTGGGCTATCTTGCCTTCAGGGGTTCTGGAAAAAGGCACTCCGAGGTGCTCAAGTTCGATAATCGTGCGTATCGCATCCTCGCACATTATCTCTATCGCATCCTGGTCGCCGAGAAAGTCGCTGCCTTTGGTAGTATCGTAGTAGTGCCACTCTGGTGAGTCTGGCTCTTCATTGCCGAGGGCTGCTCCAATGCCGCCCTGTGCTGCTCCGGAATGAGCCCTTGTTGGATAGAGCTTTGTTAAAACAGCGACAGAGCCGTGATTTACTGCTTCTATCGCAGCCCGCAGACCTGACAGGCCGGAGCCAATGATAAGCGTGTCGTAGTTGTGTATCATTACTTCCGCTTCCTTACATAATGATTTATTTGCACAAGCCCTCTGCATGCAGCTGACTGTTGCTGTAACAACAGAAGGCCCGGGAACCCCGGCCGCCCTAAAAAAAACAAAGACAATCCTTTTTGGATTGTCGATTTTGATTCTAACCTATAAGTTTTTTTAATTGCAAGATTAAGAAAAATTTAGATGCATCCTGCTCAGATTGATTTAATCGGAATTATGCGCTTATAATGATGAAAAAGGCTTGCTTATACTAATATAAGTATTTTTTATTACACTCTATTGCAAAAGGAGAACATTGAAATGTCATCAGTACCAAGCCCCAGCTACAGTATCACCATCCGGGCAGAAATAACAAACCGCATCGGCATGTTTGCAACCATCGCCACAACCATCGGAAGCGTTGGCGGAGATCTGGGATCAATCGACATAGTAAAAGTCGAAAAAGGCAAGGTAATAAGAGACATTACCATCAATGCCCGCAATGAAGAACACGAGCGCAAGATCATCAACGCGATAAAAAAGATCGACGGCGTAAAGATACAAAGGGTTTCTGACCGGACATTCACAGTGCATGAAGGCGGCAAGATAGAGATGAAGACCAAGGTTCCCGTGAATGACAGCAATGATCTTTCAAAGGTATACACTCCGGGCGTGGCAAGAGTATGCAATGACATATACAAAGACAAGTCGCACGTATACAGATACACCATAAAGAAGAACACCGTCGCTGTTGTGACTGACGGTTCAGCAGTGCTCGGACTCGGCAATCTCGGGCCGGAGGCATCACTGCCTGTAATGGAAGGCAAGGCAATGCTCTTTAAGGAGTTTGCTGGTGTTGACGCCTTCCCGATCGCGCTCAACACGCAGGACACGGAAAAGATCATAGAGACCGTAAAGAACATCGCGCCTGTATTTGGCGGCATCAACCTTGAGGACATCTCTGCGCCAAGATGTTTTGAGATCGAAAAGAGACTGCGCAAGGACCTGAACATCCCTGTGTTTCATGATGACCAGCACGGCACAGCAGTAGTGGTGCTGGCTGCGCTCATAAATGTCTCAAAACTGCTAAAAAAGGATATCCGCAAGTTCAAGGCTGTTGTGGCCGGAGCAGGTGCAGCTGGTATGGCAACAGCGCTGATGCTTCTGGAATACGGCATCAAGGACATAATACTTTGTGACAGAAGGGGTGCGATATACCAGGGCAGAAAAGAGGACATGAACCCGTACAAGACATCTGCCGCCAAAATAACCAACCCGCGAAAGGTCAAGGGCACAATATCCGATGCCATGAAGGGCGCTGACATATTCATCGGTCTCGCATCGCCAAACCTTATAACAGCCAATGACCTCAAGAAGATGTCAAAAGACAGGATCGTGTTTGTGCTTTCCAACCCTGATCCTGAAATATCACCTGAAGAGGCGCTTCCGCTGGTAAGGATACTCGCAACAGGCAGGTCAGACTATCCAAACCAGATCAACAATATGCTCGGCTTCCCGGGTATATTCAGAGGCCTGCTAGATGTTAAGGCAACAGGTGTGAATGAGGCTGTAAAGATAGCTGCAGCAGAAGCGATCGCAGGCTGCGTAAAACCTGATGAACTGCATGAAGACTATATAATACCGAGCATCTTTGATAAAAAGGTTGCTCACTATGTTTCAGCAGCCGTGGCTGAGGCAGCAAGAAAGACCGGACTTGCACAAAAGAAATAACATACAGCAATAAAAAGAGGGTGATCGCATTAGCGATCACCCTCTTTTTTGTCTTTTTAAAGCATGAAACTATACTGAAAGTATATAGATACCCGCAGCTATTACAACGCATGCTGCACCTGTTATTGAGACCTTTGCCAGCTTGCGATGCTTCTCAGAGTTTAAATACTCGATCGCAATGCCCCACACACCGTAGAACCCGTGATAAACAGCAGATACAAGGAATATGAAGTTGAATGCCATCCAGAACGGACTCGAAAGCCTCGCGATTACAACCTCAGGATCAAGCTGCTCAGCGCCGCTGTAGTGCAGCAGAACAAAATGAACCAGCAGACCTATCAGCAGTATTACGCCTGTTGCCCTGTGTAAAAACCATCCGATCACGCCTTTCAATGTCCACCTCCCACAAAGAAGGGCAGAGCGCCCATGACAAATAAAACGGCGCCTGCTGCAAGCGCTGCATAGAACATCGGCTTCTGCAACTTTGTAGAAGCGCCGCACTCAAGCATTGTGAGCCTCATGCCATTGAGCGCATGAGCCAGCACAACAGCCAAAAGCCCAACCTCTCCAATCTTGACAAGTGGGTTTTTCATGAGCTCCATTATTGCCTTAAACTCTTCAGGCTTGTGAACATGGCTGATAACAAACATATGGGCAAACAGATATAAAGCGAGAATTGCACCCGTAACCCTGTGGAGTATCCAGGCGGATGAACCTGTGTTAAGTTTGTATCTCATATTTACTATCCCCTTCCTATCACGATGTTTTTGTATGACTTGCTGAGCGCCTTGTTGAGGCTCTCAAAGTCGCCTTGATCCTTTGTCCTTATCACTATCTTTCTGTGGCCAGGCTCTGCCTTTTCATACGATGTAAGTATGCTCTGGAGCGAGAAGCCCTGCGCCCTGATAAGGTCAGCCACCTCTTTGATAGATCCGGGCCTGTCCTCGATTGTCATGAATATTCTTATGCCGCCATGCCTAACGCCCGTTATGTCGACAAGCGCTTCAAAAATATCCCAGTCTGATATTATGCCCGCAAGCTTGCCGCCTGCACACACAGGCAGGCATCCTATCTTGTTGTCATGCATAAGCATGGCTGCCTGCTCGATCGGTGCATCAGGAGTTGTGGTGTAAACCTTGGTCTTCATGATGTCCTTGATCTTGGTATTTGAGATAAGATAGTGAAGTTCGTACATATCAAGAGTAGTGGCCTTTGAAGGCATAAACTCCTTTATATCCCTGTCCGACACTATCCCTGCAACATTGCCGTCCACCACAACAGGCACATGCTTGATCTTGTGCTGCTTCATCAAATTAACTGCCTCTGTAACGCTGTCTTCCGGTGATACTGTATAAACCTTACTGGTCATCCAGTTTGACACAAACATAATTTATCCTCCTGAATAAAGTTAGCCCGTACACTGCCCCGGGAATTTATACCCCCAGGTAAGCTGCCTTCACATGCTCGTCATTCAGCAGCCCTTCTCCTGTGCCGCTCATCACTATTTTGCCTGTTTCCAGCACATACGCCCTGTCAGCAGCAGCGAGAGTCTGCTTCACATTCTGCTCAACTATCATTACGGTCATGCCTTCATTGCGTATCTTCTTTATGATGTTGAATATCTCCCTGACCAGTATCGGCGAAAGTCCAAGCGAAGGCTCGTCAAACATAATCAGCTTGGGCCTTGACATCAATCCCCTGCCGATGGCGAGCATCTGCTGCTCTCCTCCGCTGAGCGTTCCTGCCATCTGTCTCGCTCTCTCTTTAAGCCTTGGAAAGAGCTCAAACACCATCTCTTTTGTCTGTGCCCTTTGCTTCCTTGCCTCGCCTCTGAGTGCGCCCATGTCGAGGTTTTCATCAACAGACATCTCGACAAAAAGCCTGCGGGCCTCCGGCACATGAGCAAGACCAAGCTCTATCAGCCTGAACGGTTCCTGCTTGTGCACAACCGCGCCGTCAAACACCACTTCCCCTGCCTTTGGTTTGAGTATGCCGGAAATGGTCTTGAGTATGGTCGATTTGCCTGCGCCGTTAGCGCCGATCAGAGCGACCACCTCTCCCTGCTTGACGTTGAATGAAACATCCCATATAACCTGCACGTCGCCGTAAAAAACCTCTATGTTCTTTATATCAAGCACTGTGCGCCTCTCCCAGATAAGCTTCTATTACAAGCTGGTTATTACTGATCTCAGCGGGCGTACCCTCGGCTATCTTCTCGCCGTAGCTCAACACCACTATCCTGTCGGATATGGACATGATGACCTTCATGTGGTGTTCGATTATGAGGATGGTTATGCCCCTGTCCCTTATCTTTTTGATGATATCTATTGACTGATTCAGCTCTGAAGGATTGAGTCCGGCACAGGACTCATCCAGCAGCAGCATGTCAGGCTGAGTGGCCAGCGCCCTGGCGATTTCGAGTCTCTTTCTCTTGCCGAGCGGCAGGCCTTTTGATATCACATCCCTGTCCTCGTAAAGACCTGTAAACCGCAGGGTCTCTTCGGCTATAGCCGTTGCATCATTCTTGTTATTAGCCCGGAGAAAAGCGGATGCTATAACATTGTCCAGCACCGACATTCTCTGGAGCGGCTTGACGATCTGAAAGGTCCTTGCAAGCCCCCGCTCGCATATCTTATGCGGCTTGAGGCCTGATATCCTTTTACCCTTGTACAGCACCTCTCCCTTTGTCGGATTGTAGAATCCGTTTATAACATTGAAAAGCGTTGTCTTGCCCGCGCCGTTGGGCCCTATCAGGGCAAGTATCTCTCCCTTTTTGATATCGAATGAGGCATTGCTTACTGCGGCAAGTCCTCCGAAATGCATTGATATGTTCTTAACCTCGAGCAGACTCACCGTTGCGCCCTCCTCACACCAAAGAACTTCGCAAACTTTCTGAAATCTCCAACAATGCCGTTCGGCATAAAGATGATTATGAGGATCAGCAGCACGCCGAAGAAAGTATGGTGCGCCTCGCCGAGTTTGGGTATGGACCTTATCAACTCTGCCAGCATAACCATTATCAGAGAGCCGACAACAGGCCCCCAGTATGTGGCAACGCCGCCGACCATGACAACCATGATGGTTATGATCGAGATATCATGAAGCGCAAACACAACCTTGGGATCGATATAGCCCATGTAGTTCATATAAAAAGCGCCTGCAATGCCTGTTATGACAGCGCTTATGCAGAGGGCTATGGTTTTATAGAGCGTGGTGTTTATGCCAAGCGACTCGGCAGCATCTTGATCTTCCCTGATAGCCACAAAGTAGTAGCCCAGCTTTGACTCGACGATCTTTTTGACTACAAAGAAGGATATTGCTGCAATCGCGAGGATTATATAGTAGTAGCCGGTCTTGTCCACCCATGTGCGCTGCTGGAGCATTATGCCGATGTCACCGCCTGTAAAATCTGTCAGGTTTTCAGCAATAACCTTCAGTATCATGCCCATTGCCAGGGTTGCCAGGGCAAAGAACGGGCCTCTGAGTCTCAGGCATATATAGCCTATTACAAGTGCCGCTATAGTTGAAGCGATTATGCTCAAAGGCATTCCCCACCAAGCTGAGATGCCCACTTTTGCGTAAAATATTCCGGCAGTGTATGCTCCTATTCCGAAAAACGCTGCGTGTCCGAAAGAGACCTGTCCGCAATAGCCGCTCAGAAGGTTCCACGCAATACCTATAACCGACCACATCAGAAACAGAATAAGTATATGCATCATATAGCTGCTGAGGCCGACAAACGGCAAAAGAGCCAGAAGCCCCAGGAGCAGAAACGGGCTGTATTTATTCATCTGGCGAGCCTCCTTTTCTTGAACAGCGATACAATGCCGCCGGGTATGAAGATAAGCGCAAGAATGAATATCGCAAATCTGCCCACAGGAGCCCAACCCATTCCGAGATAGGTGGCTGTGAGAGATTCAAACACGCCGAGTATTATGCCGCCGATGATCGCTCCTATAGTGGAGCCGAGGCCGCCGAGTATTGTTATGACAAATGCTATAAGCGTAAACTGGCCGCCCAGATCGGGATATAAATAGTAGATGGGTATGAACAGGCAGCCGGCAGACCCGACAAGCGCGGAACCGAGACCGAATGTCACAACCCTCATTTTTTTTACATTCACTCCCATAAGCAGGGCTGCGTCATAATCCTGCGCAGTGGCTCTTATGGATTTGCCGGTGTCTGTCTTTGACAGAAAGAACCAGAGACCGGTGGTTATGAAGATAGCAAAAACAAATGATACTGACCACGGAAGAGACAGGGACAGCTCAAGCGGAGCCCCTTTCCAGAAGTCAGTAAGATACCACGCTGTAGTGGCGTATGAAACAGGAGTTGACTGATAGTTCGATGAGAAGATAATCGTTGCGACATTGGCGAGCACCATGCCTATGCCCACGGTCAGTATGACCTGGTTTTCGGGCAGTATCGCCTCCACCCTAAGAACAGGGTTGATAAGGTACTTCTGAAAGACTATGCCGAGCAGAAAGAGCAGCGGAGCCACAACAATGATGGAAAGATACGGGTCAATGTGGAATGCTGAAAAGAGCACATATGCCACATACATACCCACCATCATCAGCTCACCGTGCGCAAGGTTGATAATCTTCATAACGCCCATTATAAGCGTCATGCCCAGGCCGATAAGAGCGTAGAGTCCGCCAAGGAGCAAACCGGCGATAAGAGTCTGCAGTAAAACTTCCATCAGGGACACCTTGTTTGTCAGAGTTGTTTAAAAAAGAACGCATCAGGAAGCGAGGCCTCCTGATGCGTTCCGTGTTTATTACCTTCTATCCTTCCATGTCGGAACAGGGAAGATGTATTTTTTGCTGGCGTGATTCTCAGGCCATATCGTCTCAAAAACGCCCTTCTGCACCTGTATGACGAATGTATCGTTGAAGTTCTGGTTCTGATAGCCTTCCTTGTCCTCGAATTTTACAGGACCAAAGGCGGTCATAAGGTTTGTTGCCTTCATCGCAGCCCTTATGCTCTCAGGCTGCATATCCTTTGCTCTTTTGAGGGCATCTGCAACCACATAAAGGGACGCATAGGCTGATGCGCCATGATATGACGGGAAATCGCCGTATTTTGCCTTGTACTTGTTGGCATACTCTTTTGCTCCAGGGTATTTTAGCTTCTCTGTCCAAAGTGTTGCGCTTATTACATATTCAGCCGCATCCTTTGCATTCTGCAGAAACTCGGGTATCGCAAATCCTGCTGCGCCTCCTGCAAACTGCTTGGCATCTATTCTGAGCTCTTTGATCTGCTTCATAAGAAGCGAAGCATCCATAACATAAGAAACCATGTAAACAACATCCGGCTTTGCTGCTTTGACTTTTGAAAGTATAGGCTTGAAGTCAACAGAGCCTGCCTCATACTTTTCATCAACAACAACCTTTATGCCCATTGCCTTGGCGTCCTTTCTCATTGCCTCTGCTCCTGATGTGCCGAATGCAGAGCTTTCATAAAGGATAGCAATCGTGGAGGGCTTTACAATCTTTTTAAAATAATCAGCAACACCATCGCTATAGTGGGAATTTACAGCATTCTGCCTGAAGACATATTTGTATTTCTGCTGGGTTATATTGTCATCAGCGCTTGCGACAACAAGGTAGGGGGTCTTTCTCTCTTCTGCAACAGCTGCAACAGCCTTTGCGCATGCCGAGGTGTACTCACCGACAATAATAGGCTGTTTTTTTGTACCGATAAGTTTTTCCACTATCGACCTGGCTATTTCAGGCTTTCCGGTCGAATCTTCAAAGCTGATCGCAAGCTTCTGGCCCTTTACGCCGCCCTTTGCATTGATCTCTTCAACAGCTATCTCGTAAGAGCGCTTCATGATTTCGCCAAACTTGGCCTGCTTGCCGGTCAAAGGAAGCGGAATAACAAGATTAATATTGGCTGCCATAACAGGAGCAGCCACAAGACAGAAGATTGATACAATTAAAAGCATGATACCAAATCTCTTCATCTTTCCTCCCCTTACTATAAATTTTGCAAATAGTCGTATTACGAAGCTTCATTTTATAGCAATGCCTGATTATTTTTCAACAAATGCTAACACCTTAAAACAATTAATTTACATATAATTTACAGGCAAGTTGAAGTATGAGGTAAGGCAAGTGATGTTCAGGGCAGGCCAACACCATCGAGCAGCTGGCCGCATGAAGGGCATCTGCCGGATTTCAGGTTTATCTCTTTTATAAAAAAGCCTTTTCTTTCAATAAGCAGTTCCCTACATGAACTGCATCTGGTATTTTCACCGTCATCACCGGGCAGGTTTCCGGTATACACATATTTAAGCCCTGATTTTAGACCGATTTCGCGTGCTCTTCTAAGGGTCGACATTGGGGTCGGCGTCACATCCGGCATCTGGTAGGCAGGATAAAAACCTGTAACATGCCAAGGTATCGCAGGATCAACGGAGTTTATGAATCCTGCTGCCCAGTTGAGAAAATCATCAGAATCATTATATCCGGGTATTACAAGCGTGGTAACCTCCACCCATATGCCGAGCCCTTTGTAAAGGCTTATGGAATCGAGCACCGGCCCAAGCCTGGCGCCCTCAACCTTTTTATAGAAATCCTCATCTCCCTTGAGGTCTATATTTATGGCATCAAGATACGGAGATATCATCTCAACAGCCGTGCGTGCGGTGAAGCCGTTGCTCACAAATACATTCTTTATGCCCTGCTCCTTTGCTGCCATAGCGCAGTCGAGCGCGAACTCGAAAAAGATGGTCGGTTCAGTATAGGTGTAGGCTATGCTGGCGCAGTTGTTTTCAGCTGCATCAGCCGCTACCTGACCGGGAGTCATTTCTATGCCTGGAATATCTTCGTGGTGTTTGGGGTATTGGGAAATATCAAAGTTCTGGCAGTGCATGCAGCGCAGGTTGCAGCCTACTGTTGCTATGGAATAGGAGCTGGATGCCGGATGAAAATGAAAAAGCGGTTTTTTCTCTATCGGGTCGATATTTCTTGCTGCAACTCTGCCATAAACATTTGAATAAAGCACCCCTCCCCAGTTCTGCCTCACACCACATATGCCTTTTTTCGTATCAGGTATGAGGCACTCATGTGGACACAGACCGCACTTTACCCTGAGGCCTTCTGCTTTTTCATACAGGAGAGCCTCCTTCATCAGCCTGATTATACCTCCATCCTCTTTGTCCTGCCCTTTGCCTTGGCAGTCTTCTTCATGCCGGCTTGTTTAAGCAGAGCAGCATGGTCAGACCCTCTTTGCTCCGGCGCGTTGGAATCGATTCCAGACTTCATCATGGACATCACAATCCTCTCTGCCTCGAGCCAGTTGTCCATGTCCCTGCCCTCTGACCTGCCGTTTCTCTCATAAATCTCGTAAGCCTTCCTCGCTATCTCCTTGCGCATATCCATGGTGCATCCTCCTTTTCTATTTTTATCATAGCCCTTGTTACACTGCACCGCAAACACGCAAAACACTTGTATTTAAATCCGCTAAAATGTAAAGTTTTCTTATGCTGTTTTATAAAGATAAAATTCTTCCTGCTGTAATTTTCTGCGCATTCTCATTCAGCGCTGCGTACCAGGTCTCAGCATCCGGCCAGGATGCAGCGCCAACTGAGATTTGCCAGGACAGGACAACAGAGTATGTTGACCAGATTCGCAGGCAGCAAAATGAAATAGATAAACTGCGGGCAGAACTTGGACAGACCAGAAAAAAGAGTGAGCTTGAACTCGCAGAGCTTCAGCGCAGGATCAGCCTGCTCCAGTCAGCCCTTGACCTTGCTGCAAGCAAACCCGAAGAGAGGGAAGCACTGCTCAAACAGGCAGAAAAAGGTATTAACGAAAATAATCCGCGTCTCATCAACCTTATGATGAGACTTAACAAAGCAGAAGAAGATCTCAGGATGCAGACCCTGATAAATTCAGAGAAGACGTCTGAGATAGTGCACCTGCGCAAAGAACTGCGCGAAAAGGACAAGGAGTGCAGTGTTGTCGAAATAATAGAAAAAGAAACAAAAGACAACAACACAGAAACAGTGACTGAACTCGAAAAAGAGATAGAGGAACTCGAGACAGAAAACCAGGAACTCACCCAGCAGATTGAGATACTGAGAAACATCATCAAAAAACAGCAGGGCGAGATCGAACTGCTCAAGATAAAAGACTAATTCTCTGCTTTAGCAGCTCCCTTATCCTTTCTGCCAGCTTTTCTGCATCCTGTTCCTTGTACGCTATTGCACCTGCTGCTCCCCATACAGGGCCGGGCCATGCCCTGTCATTCCTGTACCTCGCCACAATGTGCACATGCAGCTGCGGCACTACATTGCCCAGGCTTGCAACATTAATCTTGTCCGGCCTGAACTCTTTCTCCAGCAGATCGGAAACAAGAGCCACCTCCTCAACAAGCATGGCCCTCTCTTTTTGCTCAAGCTGGTGAAGCTCTGTAATACCTGGCTTCTGCGGCACAAGGATCATCCACGGCATAGTGCTGTCATTCATCAGCAGCAGAAGCGACAGCCTCAGATGCGCGATCTCGATGGTATCTTTTTTCAGGCGTTCATTCAGCTCGAACATATCCTCAGCTTATACCTGCCTTGCAGAACCCAGGTCCTTGACCTTTAGCATGCGCAGCTCTCTCTGTATGGGCCATTCAGCAAGAGCAAACCATATCAGTACCAGCACATTTATAATCGGTATGAAGATCAGTACCAGCTGAAAGCCCGAATAACCAGCCTTTCTGAATATCAGCAGCATTAAAAAGCAGACCACCAGAAATCCTATAAAAGCCAAAAATCCCATAACAAGCCTCCTTGATACAGATTTGATAAAACCGCATCAATCAATCAGAATGGCTCACATCATGACCGCCTTCATCATGGTCAATAACAAGATACCGCGCTGCAAGAAATATCAATATACATAGAGCGGCCGTGATAAATGCTATCGTATAGGCAAGCTGTCTGCCGTGCCACAGCTCAGAAAACCAGACCATAAAGTCACTCACAGCAACGCTCGTCTTGCCGCCATACACCTCGAGATTGTGCCTGAACATCCTGGAATCCTCAGGCTTGAACTCATAGCTGTCACCAGAAGTATCGTCCGTGGCCAGATAAACAGAAACCGAACCTGCAAGCCCTGCAAGCAGTATGATTATCATTATCAAATGAAGCCGCTTCCTGTTATCCAAAAAACCGAGATTCATAATCCATCCCTGCATCTTCATATATTAAACAGCCATTGATTGTAATTATCCCATTAACAAATTGTGCGATGCAAGACTGATCGCCAACCCCGCAGCATTACGCGTCCACATGTTACAATCTCCCATGACCCGCAGAAAACTCCGCTCAACCATATCAGTCCGGCAGGCATCATAATGCAGATACCACACTACCTGATGAACAGGCACTACGATGACCGCTACTTTGATGTTGTCAATGCGATCGAAGAAGCAAAACATATTTTCTTTGACGGGACACAAATAATCAACAGGCTCGCAAATAACAAGCAGCTGAATATAGGAGAGACAGGCTTTGGCGCAGGCCGGGTGGTGATAGCGCTGATGGACTATCTTGAGCAGCACAACCTGAAAGATGTATCCATAACCTACAACACAGTAGAGCTGCACCCCATAACAATCAGCCAGATGACATCCATACTCGAAGACTTCAAAAAGCCTGTTGGCCATCTTATAGACCAGCTTGTGCAGGCATACAGCAGCATAGACACATCAATACAAGGCTGGCACAGGATGGAGATAAAAAAACCCTTCGGCAAAATAGAAATAAATCTCTGGATCGGCGAAGCGCTAGAGATGGTCAACGCATTAATCACACCATGCGACATATGGTTTCTGGACGGCCACGGCCCAAAGAAGAACCCTGACATCTGGCGCCACGAACTGCTTATGGCTATCGGAGAAAAGACAGTCTCTAGCGGAGCATTCGCCACATACACAGTAGCAGGCGCAGTCCGCCGCAGCCTTGCAGAGGCTGGATTTACAGTGCAGCAGCGCCCGGGATTTGGAGGCAAAAAAGCTGTGCTGAAAGGGATGAAAGGATAGCTACTTGCAACTTTAAAATAACAACCTGCTCTTGTCCTCTGTTCTGCTCTCTGCTATAGATATATCAATCAAGTCTTCACGAAGTTTTTTGTCTTTTAAAATCTCTGAAAGAAATATTTCCTGCTCCTTTCTGGCAAGGGTTCTAAAAGCTGTCAAAAAAATCTCTGCGGTTGCGCCCTTGGTGCTCATATATACCTCCTCTGTACGAATTAATTTATTTTACCCCTTTTACCTTGCAATCGCAATCTCAGAAGATATTGCCTCTAACTCGCAACAAAATTCGAAGTGCAGCAGCGCCCGGGATTTGGAGGAAAAAAAGAGGGATGTGCGCTTGTCTAACTAAACGCCTCACGCAAAACTGCCTGCATCAACATATCAGCCTGTTCTCTACGTTCAGCAACCTGATTTTCTAGGTCATCAATCATCGCCATAATTTTATCAACACGCTCGACAATTGCTTGTTGCTCGGCAACTGGCGCGAGTCCCATAGGAAGCTTACGCAACATTTTTTGGTTAAGATTATCCATTGTCTGTCCAATTGAATCTTGTAATAGATATGCCTGTGCTTTTTGTGAAATATACGCTAGCCGAACATAACTACGATTAATGCATAGACATCTCACAAAAAACGACCCTGTGCCACAAAGCCATCCTTTCTGTTCATCTAACACAACAGCGCATTTACTCAGATCGCCGCGACGTGCGATAACTAAATCCCCAGAAAGCAATAAGTATCTTTTCAACCGCTGTTTTGTCTTCTCAGATATGCGCATCCTTCCATCAGCAACTATTTGACCATTGATGATATGTGTTGGATTCACTATTGGAATACCATTTTGGACATAATCCGACTTATGAAGCATTGAACCAAAAGGGCCTGTAAAAATACCCTTGCACAGTTCTTCTAACCTGCACCACACCCATCCCTCCGGCAAATCAAAGGGCTTTTCAGCATCAGTAATTGGTGCAACAGGTTTTTCTTTCCTTATCTTGCCTTCTTTAATCAGTCGCTCTTTCTCAGCCTTAATCTTCTCTAATAACTTTGATGCGTGGTTTTCACCACTGATCAATTCAGGATTTCTCCTTCGCCATTCCGCAGTGAGCTTGCCTTGAATAGCCTCTTGCAAGACGGCCTGGCGCAGTTTCTTAAATAAATTACATTGGCTTGTTTGTTCATAATTAAAGCTCTCGATAATTTCTTCATATTTACTCAATAGTGACAATTTTTTTCTTTGAATATGTTCTGGGGGGACAGGTATTTCAAGGTTTAAAAAATCATCGGGTGAAATACGCTTGGAACCAACCCCGCGAGCTAACTTCGCAAGCGTTTGGTAGCGATTCCCAACTTTTAACCAGGCAATAAGCCAATCAGGTGATAATCCTTTTTTAATATCAAAACATGGCAAATCAGCACTTGATTCAAAACCATCCAATTCTGCAGGGATAACTCCGAATGCACCTTTATGAAGATTTTGCCTGCCATAGATAAATTGTCCAGCAGTTCTGCGATAATATTTTGTTGCCCCAGTCTTCTCATTAGCAGAAAAACGAGAGTCAACTCCTTTTGCATTGAGTCGAACGGTAATCCGGCGTAGCGGATCTGGCTTTAACGATATAAACTTACTTTCAGTTAAATACTCCCCAATTTTAACTTGATCCCATTTAGACATGCTTCAATTCCGTCTTGAGCTTTTCCAACAACTCATCGCTCTTTCTGAATGATTCATGAAGCATGGTCACAAGTTCTGCGCTGGAATACTCATGTGTCTCGACTGGTGTATGTGGATTTTTAATATCCAGGTTGTAGCCGTTTGCTGCTATCGTGTCTATTGAAACCTTCCATGCCTGTTCATTCTCTTTGCGCTTCTTCCACCATTTTTTAAGAGTGTCAAATTCACTCTTCTGTATCGGCTTGGTCTTGCTGTATGCCTTTACCCCTTCAGGGAGTTTATGTTCCCAATACCAGACATGCTTGGTAGGCTTGCCTTTTTCAAAAAAGAGCAGATTTGTTGCCACGCTCGCATATGGCTGAAAGACTGAATTAGGAAGGCGAACTATGGTGTGCAGGTTACAGTTTTCCAGAAAGTGCTGTCTGATGCGATGCTTTACGCCATCGCCTGTAAGCGAGCCGTCCGGCAGCACAATGCCTGCCCTGCCACCTTCTTTTAGATAACGCATCATGAGGAGCAAAAAAAGGTCTGCGCTTTCTGTTGTCCTGAAGTTCTGCGGAAAGTTTGTCTCTACGCCGTCTGTTACTGACGCGCCAAAAGGCGGATTGGCAAGTATCACATCCACGCGATCTTTCTGACCGATGGATGTATATTCGCGATTCAAGCTGTCAGTGTAATCAACATCAGGCACTTCAATATCGTGCAGAATGAGATTAGTGACACAGAGCATAAAGGGCAAAGGCTTAAATTCCATGCCATGGATGGTCTTTTCTAATGTTTTGAGATCATCTACACCCTTCACATCTTGCTTGCGAATGTTCTCGATTGCGCTTGTTAAAAAGCCTCCTGTTCCGCAGGCTGGGTCGAGCACCTTTTCGCCCAAGCGGGGATTAACCATTTCGGTGATGAATTCAGTAAGCGCTCTGGGCGTGTAAAACTCACCGTAATTACCAGCGCTCTGCAGGTCGCGCAATATTGTTTCGTAAATATCTCCAAATACATGGCGGTCTTCAGAGCTGTTGAAGTCAATCTGGTTGAGTTGATTAAGCACCTGGCGTATGATCGTCCCGTTTTTCATGTAGTTATTTGTGCCTTCAAATATCTCTCGAATAAGCAAAGCCCGCTTATTGCCTGAGGAGACATCAAGATTCTTTAACTGCGGGATCAGCGTGCCGTCAACAAAGTTTTTCAGATCATCGCCGGTATCGCCTTCGTCATTGCCGGCCCAGTTACGCCAGCGCAAGTGCCGGGGGATAGACGAAACATATTTATCACGCAAAAGCTTAAGCTCTTTGTCTTTGTCATCAATAATCTTGAGGCTTATCATCCAGCCAAGCTGTTCTATGCGCTGCGCGTCACCTGAAACGCCAGGGTCTTTGCGCATAATGTTTTGAAGTGTCTTGATTATGTTTCCGATATTTTTCATTGCTGTCCTTTAGGCTGCTGCGTAGATTTGAGATTCAAGCTCCTGAACTGCCTGCAAATACTTATCCCTGCCGCCAAATATATCCAGAATCTCAATTGGTGTGCCCATATGATTGAATGGTTCTATCCGCAATATGGCAAGGTCTTCTATGTTCTCGATACCTTCATCAGCATACTTATCAAGCAGTGCCTCTATGATCCGTCGGGCCTGGTCGCCGTATTTTGTAAAATAGTTGCGCTTCTTCACACTTTCAACACGCTCCCTGCGGGTAAGCGCAGGTGTGTCCCACGCGATATGGCAAATCAGATCGAACACATCCATATCCCGTTTTACTTCTTCCTTCAAGTCATCTAAAAGTATCCCGTGAGCTTCCAGCTCCTCAATGACAGCTTTCTTTTTCTGAGCGCTGTTCCAACGGGCCAGAAAATCTTTCAAAGTGCGATACTCCTTGAGAATGCTCTTTTTTGTATAGTCCTTAAGGCTTTCAGTAATGAGCTTGCCGTTAGGATCAAGATGCTGAACGCGCTCATTGAGAATGGACACATCTACCCCAGCCACATAAACCTTGGGCCTGGGCTCAGCAATGATAGACCCGGCAGTGACTATTTTAGGCTTCGTTGGATATTCGTTGGGTTTGCTTTCTTCAAAGTCAACGGGCTTGCCTGTCTCTGGATCGATTATTTCCTGATCCGCCTCAGGGTGAATATCCTCATCTCTCAAATCCTGCTCACCTCTAACCTCTTTGATCATTACTGGTTCGCCGTCAAATGCAGGATCAGCAAAAAGATCCGTCACATTGCGAAAATCCATAATAGTAAAAAATGTCTTGTCATACTCTTCATTGATACGCGTGCCGCGGCCTATAATCTGTTTAAACTCGGTCATGGACTTGATATTGGAATCGAGTACGATTAACTTGCAGGTTTGAGCGTCTACTCCTGTTGTCATCAGCTTTGATGTCGTGGCGATAACCGGATAACGCTCTTCTGGATTGATGAAATTATCCACCTCTCGCTTGCCTTCTTCATCGTCGCCGGTAATACGCATGATGTACTTATGGTTCTCTTGAGCCAGATCATTGTTCTCTATTGTGAGGGCCTGCCTCATACGCTCTGCATGTTCAATATCCACGCAAAAAACAATGGTCTTGTCAAAGCGGTTTGTTTTACGCAGGTATTCAGATACCTTTCTTGCTACTGTTTTTGTCCGCTCATCAATGACCAGATTTTTATCAAAGTCTTTTGTGTTATAAATACGATCTTCAACATCAATACCGTCTTTATCTTTTTTGCCGGCCTCTGGTCTCCAGCCTTCAAGATCGGTATTTAACCCCACACGAATAACCTTATAGGGAGCAAGGAATCCGTCATCAATTCCTTGTTTCAATGTGTATGTATAGACCGGATCACCGAAATATTCTATATTTGAGATTGCCTTTGTCTCTTTTGGTGTCGCAGTAAGACCGATTTGTGTTGCTGAACTGAAATATTCAAGGATTTCGCGCCAGGCGCTGTCAGCATCAGCGCTTCCGCGATGGCACTCATCAACGATTACCAGATCGAAAAAATCTCGGCTGAACTCTTTGTATGCGTCCTTATCTTCATTGTAATTGGTCAAGCCCTGATAAAGCGCAAGGTATATTTCATACGCCTTGTCTATTTTTTTATTTCTGATAACTGTCATATGGTCTTTGAAGTGCTTAAAGTCATTCCGCTTGGTCTGCTCTATCAGCACATTGCGGTCTGCCAGAAAAAGGATCCGTTTCTTTATTCCATTTTTCCAAAGCCTGTAAATGATCTGGAATGCAGTATAAGTTTTGCCTGTGCCTGTTGCCATAACAAGTAGAAGGCGACTTTCACCTCTTGCGATCGCCTCAACTGTTCTGTTTATGGCAACCTGCTGATAATAGCGTGGAGTGCGGCCGGAGCCGTCAAAAAAGTAATCAAATGAAGCGATATTCGCCTGTTCAGGAGTCTCTATTTTTTTGAATTTTTTGTACGCTTCCCACACATCGGCTGATGAGGGGAAGTTGTCCAATGATAGTTCCTGCTCAATCTGACTAAAGTGCCCTGAACGGTCATGCATCAAAAAACCGTCTCCATTAGAGCTGAACGCCAATGGCACATCAAGAATATCTGCATAGTTGAGCGCCTGCTGCATACCTGCGCCAACTGAATGGTTATTGTCCTTTGCCTCAATAATCGCAACAGGGATGTTCGGCTTCAAATAAATAACAATGTCTGCCCTTTTCGGCACACCCCTAACTGTTTTATTTCCTTTGACAAAGATTCTGCCATCAGTAAAGAAGACTTCCTCACGAATATTTTTCTCAACATTCCACCCGGCCCTGACCAAAGAGGGCAGAATAAACTGTGTGCAGATGTCTCTTTCTGAGAGGTCTTTTTTACTGGTCACTTTTAGCTCATTAATACATAATTCCTTGATATTGTATCACAAAAAGAGTTTGGGATTAACAAAAGGCAGCTGAGTGCTCAGTCTTATTTAGAAGAATTGGAGATGGTGCCCTCAACATTGTTTAAAAAAATCATAAATACTGATGATATATTGGAGTGCTGAATACAGCATGGTTCGTGGTATTGGCGCATGGTCTGGTTAAGAAGACTCAGAAAACACCAATCAGAGAAATCAGAAAAGCTGAAGTATACAGAAAAGATTATATGCATACGAGCAGTTCAGAGCAGAGGACATTAAACTTTCCACTCTTGAAAAAGCGGCACATGCACTCGACAGGCGGATAGAAGTGAAGATAGCATAAAGCACTCTCTGCATTTCTTGCTTATATAGGGTTTCTATACATTAAACAGAAAGTGCATTACATCGCCGTTGTTGACAACATACTCCTTGCCTTCTGTGCGGAGCTTGCCGCTGTTGCGCGCGCCTGATTCTCCACGGCAGGCGATAAAGTCTTCAAAGCTTATAACCTCTGCGCGTATGAATCCGCGCTCAAAATCATCATGTATTACAGCTGCTGCCTTTGGA
>JAJFVG010000067.1 GCA_021371915.1 Nitrospiraceae bacterium | reverse complement strand
GAGCGTACATCTCGGGGCAGGCTCGCAACAAGGACAGCATATGAACATCTGGGCAGGAGCATCCCCAGCGGGCTCTTCTGAAACAGTATGAAGGTTCTTGCGCATATATGCTGCGCAAACTGCGCGGTCTATCCTGTAATGACCATGAAGCGCAGGGGCGCTGAGGTGAGGGGCTTCTGGTTCAATCCCAATATCCATCCGTTTACCGAGTACTCAAACAGGCTCGGCTCGATGAAAAAACTGGATGTCATGTGGGAGCTCGACACGCTCTACAGGGATGAGTACGGACTCAGGGAATTTCTGAAAAATACAGCCGCAGAGCAGGCGCGAAGGTGTGAATACTGCTATATGGTGCGGCTGGATGCAGCTGCCAGTGCTGCAAAATCAACCGGAGCTGATGCGTTTACAACCACACTGCTCGTGAGCCCGTACCAGAAGCAGGGGCTGATAATTGAGATAGGCAGAGTGATGCAGGACAGGCATGATGTGGAGTTTCTTGCAGAGGACTTCAGGCCAGGATTCAGGGAAGGCAGGCGCATGGCCAGGGATATGGGCTTTTACAACCAGAAATACTGCGGCTGCATATTTTCTGAAGAAGAAAGATACTTGCCATCGGAGGGAAGATAGTGTACAGGTTTTCATGCATGATGATTCATGCTGCGCTCGCGTTTTTTCTGTTTTGCGGCATCTCGTCAGCACAGCAGCCTGCAGAACCGCAGGCACAGTCAAAGCAGACAACCATAAGAGTCCTGCTTGTTGATCCGAAAAATCCCGTGCTTCCTGCAAGGGATGAAAAACTGCGAAAGCTGGATGAAAAAAAAGAAGCAGAGACCATTATAGCCAATGCAAGGTTCAGCGGGACAATAGAGGTGTACAAGGGAGAAAAGGGCATCTACATTGTAAATGAGATGCCTCTTGAAGAGTATGTAAAAGGCGTTATCGTCTCTGAGGTGGGCAGCAGCTGGGATGCTGAGGCATTAAAGGCGCAGGCTGTGGCAGCCCGTACCTATGCCATATTCCAGATGCAGAACGCGCACCGCTCTTCTGCAGGGTATCACCTCACCTCATCAGTGCTCCACCAGGTCTACAAGGGAGGCAGCGTGCCTGAATCCATACTCAAGGCTGTTGATGAGACAAAAGACCAGGTGATCCTTTTTGATGGCAAGCCTATAATTGCCTACTACCACTCAACCAGCGGAGGCATGACCGAAGACCCTCAAGAGGTGTTCGGCAAGCAGTATCCATATCTCAAGGTTGTGGAGACGAACAGCGAGCTTTCGCCTTTTTATATGTGGCAGAGGAAGATACCTGTTGCGGAGATAGAAAAAGCGCTGGATATAAAAGGGATAAAAAATATAAGTATATTTTCGCTCACATCCTCCATGCGCTCAAAAGAGCTGAAGATACTTAACACTGACAAGGAATTCATAGTGCCTGCAAAAGACTTCAGGAGAAAGATCGGCTGGGACAAGCTGCCGAGCACGCTCATTACAGGCATGAACATGCAGAATGGCAGCATGGTTTTTGAGGGCAGGGGCTACGGCCATGGAGTCGGACTCTGCCAGTGGTCATCCCTTCAGATGGCAAAGGAAGGCAAATCCTACAGGGAAATCCTCCAGAAATTCTATCCAGGAACAGTAATAGAGCATTATGTTGTCCCGTGATTTTGACTTCCATCTTCCGGAAAGCCTTATAGCGCTGCGGCCGTCGGACAAAAGGGACATGTCCCGTCTCTTTGTGCTGCACAAAAACGGCGGGCATGAGCACAGGCTATTCAGCGATCTTCCCGATTACATGAATGAGGGAGATGTGCTGCTGCTCAACAACACAAAGGTCATGCCTGTGCGCATATCAGCAGCAACAGACAGAGGGACTGCAATAGAGGTCCTTTTTGTGAGCGAGACATCCAGAAGCGGCGTATGGGAAGTGCTCTGCAAATCAAACATAAAGGGCAGGATCATGCTTGCAGGGGCTGTAGAGGCAGAGATATGGACAGAGAAGCTGTCCCAGGATTCTCCACAGCGCGTTAAGCTGGTCAGGCTTTCTGACAGCAGCCTGGATGTTATGGATGTGCTTGAGAGGCATGGAGGCATGCCGCTGCCGCCGTATATCAGGCGCATGCCTGACCATAATGACAGGGAGCGCTACCAGACCGTGTATGCTGAACATCAGGGTTCAATAGCAGCGCCAACAGCAGGCCTGCATTTTACCGGCGAACTGCTTAATAAGATAAAGGACAAGGGTGTCAAGATCAGTACTCTCACGCTGCATGTTGGGCAGGGCACGTTCAAGCCGCTCAGGGCAGAACGGGTTGAGGATCACAGAATGGATGCTGAGGTGTTCAAGATTCCGGATGCTGCGGTCCAGGAGATAAGGCGTGCAAAGGAATCTGGCAGGAGGGTCTTCAGCGTTGGCACAACAACAACAAGGGCAATCGAGTCGCTTATGAGCAGCAATTACGATCCAATAAAGCAGGATGATGATTCTGTATCAGGCAGCACATCCATATTCATATACCCTGGATACTCCTTTTGCGCGGTTGACTGTCTGATAACAAATTTTCATCTGCCCATGTCCACTCCGCTGATGCTGGCGTCAGCATTTTGCGGGTATGACAGGTTGATGAAAGCCTATTCTGAAGCCATAGAGAGAGGTTATAGATTTTTCTCCTATGGTGATGCTATGCTTATCGTATGAAACCCAAAGCCATTGAAAAAACATCGATTATTCTGCTCAGCAAGAGCACTGCCGTACTCGGTTCCATTGTAATAGCTTTTGTGAGCATGGTGGCCGGATATCTGTTTGGCGTTTCTTCTGTAAATGTTGATCAGTCGGCAAAACCGCAGGAAACCAAAAAGCCTGAAACAGCGCTGCCTGCTGATGAAAAAAGGGTGCTCGAGCCCTCAACAGCAAATGCAACACCTCCTGTTGCAGCAGCACAGCAGCAGATGACCTCCCCGCAGCCTATAAAACCGATTATTCCGCCGAAAGAACCAGCATTTGTACCAGTGCCGCAGGCAGCACAACAGCCTGTTCAGCCTCAGACTCAAAAACAGCCGCTGCCTCAGCCTCAACAAATCCAGCCTCAGCAGCAGATGCAGTCCGTGCCACAGCAACAGCCTCATCAGTATAATGAAGCAGCTCCTGCAAAAAAACAGCAGTCTGAAAGGTCTCTGCTCAAGGGCACTCAGAATGATATGAAGATGCCCCTTGTAAGAGGCGAAGCTGCACCCGCTGCACCGGCAGTCCAGATGCAACAGCCGGCGCAACAGCAGAAAAAAGCAGCAATGCAGGCAGGCACGGCCAAGCCTGTGCATGCTCCAAAAAAACATGTTTCAGCAGCATCAGCAGCAGCCGGCAAATACACCGTACAGTTCGGAGCGTTCCCTACAAAGGAAGGCGCTGAAAATCTGAAAAAAAGGCTCTCATCAAAAAACATCAAGGCATATATCCTGAACAGAAAAGATCCCAATGACTACTTCAGGGTGCGCTCAGGCAGTTATCCCACAAAAGATGCTGCTCAAAAGGCTGCAACATCACTCAAGGCCAGTACCGGCGTTGATAATTTTGTTGCGCCAACCGGAAGGTAGCGCTTCTACGCGCATTACCATCAATTGATATCATGGCTGATACCGGAGGCAATACGAATACAATAGAGCTTCTGCTGGATGAAGAAAAAGAGTATCCATTCATTCACGGCGGCCTGGACAAGACGCTCAAGCTGCTTGAAGGCTCTCTCGGCGTATCCATAAGCATAAGGGGCAACAAACTGCTTCTGAGCGGAGATGATACTCAGCTTGCAATGGCCCGCAAGTTGATCGAAGAGATAAGAGAGGTGAACAGCCAGGGGTACAGCCTCAGGCCTGAAGATATAAGCAGCGCTGTAAAGGCTGTGTCAGAGGGCGAAGACGTGTCTCTCAAAAAGCTGTTTACAGGCAGCGTCCCGATATCCTCAAAAAGAAGATTCATAATACCCAAGACACAGAACCAGCGCAGATACATAGACTCAATACGCCAGTACGACATAGCATTCGGCATAGGCCCTGCCGGTACAGGCAAGACTTATCTTGCCATGGCCATGGCCATAAGCTCGCTTCTGGCAAAAGAGGTCTCAAGAATAGTTCTTGTGAGGCCTGCTGTTGAAGCTGGAGAAAAGCTTGGTTTTCTTCCGGGCGACATAGCGGAAAAGGTGAGCCCGTATCTGCGTCCCTTGTACGATGCTCTCTTTGACATGATGGACATAGACAAGGCCACAAAGCTTATCGAACGCGGCATAATAGAGATAGCTCCGCTCGCCTTCATGAGAGGAAGAACTCTTAATGATTCATTTGTCATTCTTGATGAAGCGCAGAACACAACCACAGAACAGATGAAGATGTACCTCACAAGGCTGGGCTTCGGATCAAAGACCGTCATAACAGGGGACATCACGCAGATCGATCTTCCTGCCGGCAGGACTTCAGGACTTGTGGAGGCGCTGAAAATACTGGACAATATAGAAGACATAAAGATAATCTACTTCACTGAAAAAGATGTAGTAAGGCACAGGCTTGTGCAAAAGATAGTGATGGCATACGAGAGGTATGAAAAGCGTGGCTCAGAATAGTCCGGCAGCCGTAAACAGGATAAAAGAATTTTTTGAAGGCAGGATCAACAAGCTCAGATCAAATAAGGTTGACCTTCAGAGGATCGGCCTGCTTGCAGCGATAAGCCTTGCAGTGGCCATCTTTATCGGCAAAAAAATGGGATTCGGCCATTTTGCCGGCATACTGCTTATAACATCTTTTTTGATCTTCATCTTCTACAAGGACATCAAGCGTTACAAGCCGTACTACTTTAAAAATTTCAAGATGCTGGTTCTGCTGGGCATTCTGCTCGCAGGCACTTTAATGTCCGGAAGACTTGCAGAGTATTTTCTTGCTGGCATGCACAAGGGCCTTGACCTGCCAGGCGCTGACATATTCATATACGCCATACCGATTCCTCTTGGCGCAATGCTTGTAACGCTCATATTTGATTTTCACACAGCCATAATATTCTCATTTGTGATAAGCCTTATAAGCGGCATATGGCTCAACTCTCCTTTTTACTCCATATACACTCTGATAGGCAGCCTAACAGCAGCATTCAGTGTGGTTGGTTCAAAGAAAAAGTTCTCGATAATAAAAGGCGGTTTTTATGTGAGCCTTGTAAATATCGCGGTTGCGTCCGTGCTGCTGCTCTTTGCTGGCAATCTGTTTACCGACAAGGCCCCTTCAGCGTTCATGTATGCTTTTCTTTCAGGCGCGCTTGTTACAGCTATAGTAATGATGGTGCTGCCGTTAATAGAATTTCTCTTTGGCCTCAAGACCGACATAAGCCTTCTTGAGCTGCTGGATCTTGATCAGCCGCTTATGCGCAATCTCATGATAAATGCTCCTGGCACGTATCACCATTCCGTTATTGTGGGTAATCTTGCGGAGGTTGCAGCAGAGGCTGTAGGAGCAAATGCGATGCTCGCAAAGGTGAGCGCCTATTATCACGACATAGGCAAGGTCAAGATGCCGGAGTATTTCATTGAAAACCAGCAGAACGCAGAGAACAAGCACGAAAAGCTCAGTCCGAACATGAGCAGCAGGATACTCATTGCGCATGTCAAGGAAGGTGTTGAGCTTGCCCGCCAGCACAATGTGCCGGAAGCTGTAATAGACATAATTCAGCAGCACCACGGAACAAGCCTGATAACGTATTTTTACCAGAAGGCAGTTGAAAAGGTGACTGACGAGCTGCCTGATCCTAAAAACTTCAGGTATCCAGGGCCGAGGCCGCAGACAAGGATAGCAGCGATAGTGATGATGGCTGATGCTGTTGAAGCTGCATCAAGGTCTCTTGCTGATCCGACTCCTGCAAGGATATCAGCGCTTGTGGAAAAGATCATCAACCATATATTCCTTGATGGACAGATCGATGAATGCGAACTAACGCTGAAGGATATATCCGAGATCAAGAAGAGGTTCACATACATACTTACAGGCATATTCCACAGGCGCATCGAGTATCCTGCTGCTGATCTGAAACCCTTGCTCCAGAAGCAGGAAAAGCCCCAGTCAGAAACAAGGCAGGAGGCAGGCAGGCAGCTCAACAACTGATATGGTAATAGAGATCAGCAGCACCATAAAAACAACTTCCATAACCTCGGCCTGGATCAGGCAGACTGCCGCAAAAATATATTCAGCATTGGCATCAATGAAAAAACTTCAGCGCTGCTATCCTTCGGCTTCAGATGCTGAGTTGAGCATATTGGTTGTTGCCGACAAAAAAATGCGTTCACTCAATTCAGCATACAGGCATAAAGATAAAACAACCGATGTGCTCTCTTTTCCGCAGATTGAGCCATGCGGCAGAATGTCAAACCGTTCCCATGATAACCATCAGTTGGGCGACATTGTCATAAATCTGAGGCAGGCAGAGAGACAGGCAAGGGCAAGAGGCGTTTCTCTGAAACAGGAGGTCTCCTGGCTGCTGGCACACGGCATTCTGCATCTTGCTGGTTATGACCATGAAACCAGCAGCAGGCACGATGCGGAGATGCGGAAGCTGGAGCAGAAGATACTCTCTGGCCTGTAAAAACAAAACAGAAGATCAGGACTATTTATGCCTCTTAGAAAATGGGTTGAAAGTGCGAACAACGCGATTGAAGGCATCATCTTCGCTGCAAAATCCCAAAGACATGTAAGGTATCATCTTATATTCACCGCTGTTGTGCTCTTCATGTGCGTCTTGTTCGGCGTGAGCAAGTTCGACTTTATGCTGCTTGCTGTTGCGATAATACTGGTGCTGCTTGCTGAGATGCTTAACACAGCCATAGAGCATGTGGTGGACCTGGTCTCTCCGCAGTATGCCGAGCACGCGCGCATAGCAAAGGATGTTGCAGCAGGAGCTGTGCTGATAACAGCTTTTGGAGCAGCTTTTCTGGGGTATATAGTAATCTTCCCGTATGTTGAGAGGATATTTTCCGCTGGCATGCCACTGATCAGCCGCTCAAGCCACGAGGTGATGCTGCTGTCGATAGTTATAGTTCTTATTTCCGTAATAATGCTGAAATCATATTTTGGCAATGGCAGACCATTAAGAGGAGGCAGGCCGAGCGGACATGCTGCCATAGCTTTTTCAGCGTGGGCTGCTGTAACTTCAGTAACGCAGAATCTCACTGTATCGATACTCTGCTTTTTGCTGGCCACATTGATTGCGCAGAGCAGGGTGGCAACGAATATTCATACCAGGATGGAGGTTGTGCTTGGCGCTCTTCTGGGCGCTTTGATAACCTTTGGGCTCTACTATATCTTCAGGTAAACCGCTTTTA
>JAJFVG010000065.1 GCA_021371915.1 Nitrospiraceae bacterium | reverse complement strand
TTTGATTTTGCCAGGGGTAAAGTGGTTGTCACAATGGATGGCGACCTGCAGAATGATCCTAATGACATTCCCAAGATGATCGAGGCCATTAAAGACTACGATCTTGTGAGCGGATGGAGAAAAAACCGGAAAGACCCTTTTATCATGAGAAGGCTTCCCTCAATGATCGCAAACTGGCTCATAAGCAGGGTTACCGGTGTGAGGCTGCATGACTACGGCTGTTCGCTCAAGGCATACAGAAGGGATGTTGTAAAAAATCTCAGGTTGTACGGAGAAATGCACAGATTCATTCCTGCTGTTGCGAGCTGGTATGGAGTAAGAATCGGCGAGATAGTAACCACTCACCACCCAAGACTCAGGGGTAAATCAAAATACGGCATATCGCGCACCATAAAAGTGCTGCTTGACCTGATTACAGTGAAATTCCTCCAGAGCTTCTCTACAAAACCAATTCAGTTCTTCGGACCAATAGGCGTGATCTTCAGCTTTTTGGGCATAGCGATATCAGCCTACCTGGCTCTTGAAAAGATCTTTATGGGCGCCTCAATAGGCGGCAGGCCCCTGCTGCTGCTCGGAGTCCTTCTTATCATCGTGGGCGTGCAGTTTATAGGCATGGGACTTCTTGGCGAAATGCTTGTGCGCGTTTATCATGAGAGTCAGAAAAAACCAATATACACGATCAAGAAGATACTCGGGCCAAGTGAATAGATTCATTGCACTGATAGTAAAACTTGCTGTAAGCGCAGCTCTTATATATCTGCTTGCCAGCAAGTTCGGACTGCATGGAATATTCCAGACCATCAAAGGCATGAACCTCTATGTTTTTGCAGCTGCTGTGGTTATGTATTGGCTGGCAACCTTTGTTTCGTGTTTGAGATGGAGACTCTTTATCCCTCATAAAGTCAGTATCAACAGGCTGTTTTCATTTTATCTCATAGGGGCTTTTTTCAATACATGCATGCCAGGCATGATCGGCGGAGATGCTGTAAAAGCGTATTATCTGAATAAAGAACTAAAATCATCCTCAAGTAATGATCCGGAATCAAAAGAGACAACAGATCTCAGCAGCGGAGTTGTGTCAGTGGCATCGGTTTTTATGGACAGGTATATGGGCGCTGTTTGCCTGATTACCCTATGTCTCGCAGGGCTGCCTGTAGGTTATGCGTATATAAGCTCCACCCCGCTTGTGTGGCTGCTGCCGGCTGTTGCAGCAGTATTTGTAATTGCCAGTGCCATGATATTCTGTTTCAAGGCAGGCACAAGGTTTGAGTGGATAAACAGGTCGTACAGGTATTTTGATCAATACAAGAGGAAGTCTGATGTTTTGCTAAAGGCGTATGGATATTCACTGGTTGTCCAGCTGATGAGCATAGTGAGCGCATATATTGTGGCATTGGGTCTGGGAATCAATCAGCCGTTTATCGTGTTTTTTGTCTTTTTCCCATTGATAATTTTTGTCTCGATGATGCCGATCTCCATTTCAGGAATCGGCCTCAGGGAAGGCGCTTTTGTGGTTCTTCTCGGCACGGTTGGAACAGCGCCTGAAAAGGCGGTTGCAATATCGCTGGTATGGTTTTTATCTGTGGCTGCTGCAGGACTTGCCGGACTGGTGGAGTATCTACGAATTAAGTCTCTGTCTGGCGGATATGTAGAAAAGCAGTCTCTTTAGATCAGGCAGGTTGTTCGGAAATTCATAGGTTTCATAATATTCATTCAGTCCCATCCTGATTGCTTCAGAATCTCCAAGGTTGAGGTCGTATTTGCCAATTATGCCCTGCCCTATGAACTCGAGGTCCTGGCGCCTTTCCCTGAGAGGAAGAAGATAAAATTCAAACGGATTGAGAACAGCGAGCAGTTTTTTCGAAAAATTGTTTGCACGAGCTTCTTCAGAAATGTTCTTTCTCGAGGTAATTATGAATTTTGTCCTGAACTTAATGGGCTCAGTATCTCCGATTCTAAAGAATTCGCCTTTTGATATTATTTCAGCAAGCCTCTCCTGCATCTCAACAGGCATTCTGTCAATCTGCTTCAGGAGAATTGTGCCGTTGGCAGCAAGCTCAAAAAGTCCTTTGTGCTTTTCGAGCTTCATAAAGCCGCCCCTTGCTCCGAACAGCTCTATATCCATGGAGTCAGCATCAAGATGGCCGCAGTGCATTGAAACATACGGAGAGGAGTGCAGCGGATTATCAGCATGCCTGTAAAGCGATATGGCAAATAATCTTTTGCCTGTGCCGTTTTCGCCATGTATCAGGATATTTCTCCCACTGTTATGCGCTGCTATTGCCTCAGCCATGCTCTTTTTGAGCGGTTCTGAATTTGTGCTGAATGTTCTGAATGAAGAGTGGTATTCGGATGCCTTTGCTATGAACTGGGAAGATATCTCTGACACATTGAACTGTGAACATATATATTCGAATTTATCCAGAACATCCGCAAGCAGCTCTTCCATCTCGTGTTCAGCTATTCTAAAATGTCTTTTGCTCATTTCCGTGAACTTTTCCCTGGCATCGATCAGATCAGGGAATATGAGCATTTGTGCTGCTGCTTCACTGGCCTCGAGCAACTGCAACAGTTGCAGTGATTTATAAGCTACCGAGAATTTGCCGGGTTGCTGTTTGCTGTCCAGTCTTGTGCCGTCTTTTGCAAATATATTGGACATCAGGCTTATGGCATCTTTGAAGACCTTTGGCGAAGTTAATGCTGAGGCAAGTTTTTCTATGTGATTTGTTTTAAAGAGCTTCTCTTCTACAAAAACCTTGTCAGCTGTTGGTATGCGGATGATGAGATCCACGATCTTTTTGTATCTCGGCTCTGCCTCGAGCATAAGCAGTATCGCGATGGGCGTGATCATGCCCGCAAGAAATGCCTCATCATCCTGTGCCACTTCAGCATAGTGGTTGAGTGCAAGGGCGGTCTCTGCTGACAGGGTGGAATATATCCACAGCAGCAGGTGTTCATTTGACAAAAAGAGGTCCTGCTCAAGAATATGACTCTCTATGCCGCCTGCCCCTATGAGATTGGCGATTTGGTTGATAGAGGTTATGTCGCGTGTCTTTTCTGATGCGGAGTTTTTCTGAAGAAGCGAAAAATAGATGCCCGGGTCGTACTTGAGCAGGTCAGCTATTTTGCTCAGCGGTTCGTTTTCGTTGTCTATCAGGCTGCGCAGCCCAGTTATAACATGTTCGAAAACCGGGTAATTCATACAATGCTATAATAATCGATCAATGAGCAAAGAGCAAGATTATGATGTAATAGTTGTCGGCGCAGGACATGCGGGATGCGAAGCAGCGCTTGCTGCTGCCAGACTCGGGATGAACACATGTCTTTTCACAATGAACCTGGATACAATCGCCCAGCTTTCATGCAACCCTGCAATAGGCGGCCTCGCAAAAGGGCATTTGGTCAGAGAGATTGATGCTCTCGGCGGACAGATGGCTGTTGTAACAGACAAATCAGGCATACAGTTCAGGATGCTTAACCTCTCAAAAGGTCCTGCCGTATGGTCTCTCCGCGCACAGGCAGACAGGGTGCAATACAGAACGCACATGAAGCAGTCGCTGGAGTCGCAGCAGGGACTGTCTGTAAAACAGGACTCCGTGGAGAAGCTTATTGTGGAAGGCAGCGCGGTTAAGGGAATAATTACCGGCTTGGGTCTGCGCTATAATGCCAAAGCTGTTGTTATCACAACAGGCACATTTCTGAATGGGCTTATCCATATAGGGCTTGAGACATTTCCTGCCGGCAGGGCCTGGGAGTTTCCATCTGTTGGACTTTCTGCCAGTCTGCGTGAAGCCGGGTTCAGCATGGGCAGACTCAAGACCGGGACTCCGCCCAGGATAGATGCCCGCACTATCGATTTTTCAAAGACAACTGCCCAGTTTGGAGATGATCCAGCTGTGCCGTTTTCTCATTCAACGGAGAAGATAATAAACCAGCAGCTGCCATGTTACATCACATACACAAACGCTGCAACGCATAAGGCCATCATGGATAATCTTGACCGGTCGCCGCTGTACAGCAAAAAGATTCAGGGCATAGGGCCGCGATACTGTCCGTCAATAGAGGACAAGGTGGTGCGCTTTGCTGACAAGGAGAGACACCAGGTCTTTCTGGAGCCGGAAGGGTTGAATACAGCTGAATATTACGCAAACGGCATATCAACAAGCCTGCCTGTTGATGTGCAGCAAAAAATAGTAAACAGCATACCCGGCCTTGAAGAAGCTTTTATTATGCGGCCTGCATATGCCATTGAGTATGATTTTGTTTATCCGACTCAGCTGAGGCATACGCTCGAGTCAAAAACAGTGCAGGGGCTCTATATGGCAGGCCAGATAAACGGCACATCAGGCTATGAAGAGGCTGCGTCGCTTGGGCTTATGGCCGGCATAAATGCAGCCCTGAAGATAAAAAACGAACCAGAGCTGGTGCTCGCAAGAGACGAAGCATATATAGGCGTTTTGATAGATGATCTTGTGACCAAAGGCACAAAAGAGCCTTACAGGATGTTCACTTCCCGCGCAGAATACAGGCTGCTGCTGAGGCATGACAATGCTGATTTCAGGCTTATGAAAAAAGGCAGAAGCATAGGACTTGTTACAGAAGAGGCGTACAGTCGCTTTGAGGCAAAAAAAGAAATAGTGAATACAGAGATTCAGAGGCTCAGGAAAGTGAGGGTAAAGCCTTCAGCAGAACTGAATGCCGCGCTGTCAGAGCTGGGCACCACAGCAATACCAGAGGATATAACACTCGAAAAACTGCTCAAGCGGCCGGAGATAGGCTATGCGTTTATAAAAAAGTTTTCTCCATCAGACATCAGGATTGAAGATTCAGCTGCAAGACTGATCGAGATAAATATCAAATATGAAGGATACATCCAGAAGCAGATAGAGACAGCTGAGAGGATGAAAAAAGTGGAGTCAAAAAAAATACCCGCTGGATTTGATTACTCATCAATGCCAGGGCTTTCAACAGAAGTGCGCCAAAAACTTGTAGAGGTGCAGCCGGAGACAATAGGACAGGCCTCGCGCATTCCAGGGATAACCCCAGCGGCTGTAGCAATACTATTGGTGTCAGTGGAGAAGCTTTGCAGAAGCAGGCAATAGCAGATCTTATAAAAAAGGGGCTTGTAGCGCTGGGCATGGATCCTGGGCCGCACCTTATTGATTCATTCGAACTTTACCGGGCAGAATTGCAGAAGTGGAACAAGGTTCATAATATCACATCCATTACTGATGACAGAGAGATAATCATAAAGCATTTTCTTGATTCGCTTCTCTATCTGAAGGCGCTCCCGGCAGGCAAGTACATTCTATGCGATGTTGGCAGCGGCGGAGGATTCCCCGGCCTGCCGATCGCCATGGTCAGCCCTGATGCGGAAGTAGCGCTTCTGGAGCCGTCAAGAAAGCGGGTGGCTTTTCTGCGGCATATGCGGCGGCTGCTCAATCTTGCCAATGTCGAGATAATCGACTGCAAGGCTGAAGAGCTTGTTGAGAGTGAGTTTGATGTCGTAGTTACTCGCGCAACATTCAGCATTGCAGACATTATGAAAAAAGCAGGGCATCTGCTGAAGCCCGGAGGTTTTTTTGTTTTGAGCAAAGGGCCAAGGACAGAAGAAGAGCTCAATGAACTCGGCAGCAGTATTGAGCCTGAAATATTCCGCTGTGCATTGCCGTTTTCTGATGCGGAACGCAATCTGATAAAGATAATACGAGGCTCGAAATAAGCTATAAAAATAATTTTTAAAAAAAGCTTGACACGCCTTATTGACAAGTTGTAATATTCAAATCTTCCGCAATTCATAAGTATGCTTTTGAACTGGTTGACACAACAAGATCAAAAGGGTATCATGTAGGTGGAAGTTGATCTTTGAGTACTAGTTATTAACATGGTATGCAAACAGCATACCGGGTCGCAGAGAGGCCATAGGCCTGGCAGGTGTAGTGAAGCCCTTTATCATCGGGTATTCGAAGTAAAAATAACTACATCATAAGAAGTTGCTTATTCAGCGCAGAACGTGCTGAGCGGCCTTTTGTTCTTTGAAAACTTCGGTAGATTTTGCCAACGTTAAATTAGCTTTGAGTTAAACAGGAAAACTTTTGAGAGTTTGATCCTGGCTCAGAACGAACGCTGGCGGCGTGCTTAACACATGCAAGTCGAACGGAGTTAGTTGGTAGCACTGAGCTTCTGGCAGGAGCTGATTGGGCATTGAAG
>JAJFVG010000045.1 GCA_021371915.1 Nitrospiraceae bacterium | reverse complement strand
TCTTCTAATACAGCTGTTCATCCTCTATTACGGTCTGCCTAATATTGGAATATCACTCAGCCCGCTTGCAGCAGCCTTTATCGGACTCGGCATGAACTATGCTGCATACGAGGCAGAGGTATACAGGGCGGGCATAAGCTCAGTACCCAAAGGACAGGTGGAGGCAGCGCTGTCGCTCGGCATGAGCAGCCCCATGGCCGTCAGGCTCATTATGCTGCCGCAGGCCCTGCGCGTGTCACTGCCTGCCATAACTAATGACTTCATCGCCCTGTTCAAGGACTCATCCCTCGTGTCGATCATAGCGATGGTCGAACTCGCAAAGACATACAGCATACTGGCTGCATCAACTCTCAGGTTTTTTGAGCTGGGCATAATTGTAGCGCTGCTCTATTTCGGCATGAGTTATCCGCTTTCGCTCCTTGCAGGAAGGCTGGAGCGCAAGCTCAAGGGATACAAATGATAGATATAAGAGGGCTCAACAAGTCATTCGGCAGTCATCCGCTCTTCAGGGGTCTTGATCTGGGCGTGAAAAAAGGCGAGGCGGTTGTGCTTATAGGGCCTTCAGGCAGCGGCAAGAGCACTCTGCTCAGATGCATAAACGGGCTCGAGACATTCCAGAGCGGCGAGATTGATGTGTGCGGCATAGCGCTCCATGAAGGCATGAGCAGGGACGAGAAAGAGGCGATACGGCAGGTGAGGCTCAAGGCAGGCATGGTCTTTCAGCAGTTCAATCTCTTTCCGCATATGACAGCGCTGCAAAATATAACAGAGGCTCCGGTGCATGTGCTCGGCCTGACAAAAGATGAGGCAGAAGATTCTGCCCGCAGACTGCTACAGCGAATCAATATGTCGAACAAAGCAGACAGCTATCCGTCAGAGCTCTCCGGCGGGCAGCAGCAGAGGGTCGCGATAGCCCGCGCACTTGCCATGAAACCCGAAATAATGCTCTTTGACGAGCCAACCTCAGCACTTGACCCTGAGATGGTGGGCGAGGTGCTTGCTGTGATAAAAGACCTCATATCCGAGGGGATGACAACGCTTATAGCCACGCATGAGATGGGTTTTGCCAGAGAGATATCCGACAGGGTTATTGTGCTTGATCACGGAGAGATTGTTGAGTCAGGAAGTCCTGAGCAGATATTCAGCGCTCCGCAGACCGAAAGGGCCAGGGTATTTCTCAGCAGGGTTCTCAGAAAATCTTCATAAATCTGATTTGACTCTAATATCTTTGCTTTTTAAATTGATCATAATGTTGATACACTAAAAAATGTTAGCCATAAGAGGGTACCCATGATCGAACTTGCAACAATCGTCCAAATATTCGCTGAAATGAAATTAAATCGAACTGTCCCATTTAAAGGCTTTAGAAGACATGTTTGGTGGAAGTAGCTCAATGCCTAATCCATATAATCCTTACGATCAGTGGAATATCCCCGAGATGATATAAATGCAGATGAGAATAGAGAAGCATTACCAAAAACAAATTCCAATTAATGTTGAAACTCTAATTAGGAAACTGTTGTCCAAAGTTCCTAAAGAACATCTGATTGGGTTAGGCTCTATCATCTTGGTAGATCATGTTTCACATAGGCGTAACATTAAATCAGATGGCCTGTACTGGCCCTCATCCGGTCAGGACTCCGCCAGAATTGAAATTGCGCTTGGTACTCTTTACAAGGGCATGCCACGGATTGTGTTTTATCTTCCTTTCATCACCAAGTTTATGCTTGCTGGTGTGCTCTATCATGAGATTGGGCACCACTATCAACAGCAACTAACTTATAGGGTATCAAAAAAGGGGCAAGAACCCTTCGCTCAAAATTACAAAAAGAAGATGCTAAAGAAAGCATTCTTCTGGTGGATGATCCTCTTAAGATTTAAATGGCACGGTTCTATTTATTGACAACGGATTAAAAAGATGATAGGTTTTGAACATGCCCATGACAACAAGGATAACGCCAAAAGAAAATATCTATCATTTACTCACCAGCGGCAACAATCGCCAAAACATCTTCAAAGAAGACAGGGATTATGAAAAGTATGAAATTAAATAGAACCGTACCATTTAAAGTTTCCAACAATGCGCTCCAGCCGACCGGCCACTCGCTGCGCTCGCAGCCAGCGGCTGAGCTTGCTCGTTAGCTTTCATATTCAAGGTCGTGGAACACTCAAAATACAAATGCCACGAGAGGGCCAAATCATTAATCGCAGAGGGTACTGCTGCGAGTTTGCGGTACGCCGCTCTTGAGCTTCGATATTGCATGGAAGCTATTACATACGAAAAGTTGGAAGCCTCCGCGAAGCATATTTCGCCGCATATTCTGGAAACGTGGCAGCCTCCTCAAGCCGTTAAGATGCTTCTGGAACACGAACCAAAGGCCGACAAAGGTTTTGTGCTATTTGCCGGAATAGAAAAGGAATACGGAAAACCAAGCGACGAAATGCAGTTTGTCGGCGAGCATAAGGCTTTCAACTTGAGCTGGTTGCGCAAACATTACAACAAAGTCGGCAATTATCTTCATTACTCGCACAGATCAAAAAGCAATAATCAAGAATCTATAGACTCCATCAAGAAATACTTGCATGGCGTATGCGACGAGGTGGAAGAAGTGTTGAAGGGCGACATTCTTGGTGGTTGGCTCGACCAAGTGTTTGAACACACATGCGAGAAGTGTCAGCAGATCATTGTTGTCGGAAAACACACACTTGCGAAGACTAGTCATATTATCTGCCAGAACCCGAACTGCAAAGCTGAGTACTTCGCGCAGCCGGAAGATGAAGGGCGGAAGGTCAGATTCACGCTTAAGGTTACGCGATTCGATTGCGCTAAGTGCAAGGCAGAAATTCCTATCGAGAATCGACGGTTAGATATCGGTCTTGAGTTCCAGTGTCCTGCATGCGCCACGAAACATCGAATCGAAAACAGACAATGGATATATAGTGCAGAAATCGAAACAAATAAAAGCTAACTCGGCACTTAACCTGACTCGCTACGTCGGCGCTCCGCGCCTCGTAGCTCGCAGGTTAGCTCTGCGTTAGACTCATTCTCTTTGCTCATGGCGCTTGATCATTACATATCGCAAGTACATCTAAGAAACTTTTACTCTCCTTTGCTGGGAGAAGCGTTCTACGCGATTCGGAAAGATGATCTGAAAATCTTTCGTCAATCTTCCAGTGCCGTATGTCGTATTGAAGAAAACAGTACAAATGCGTATTTGAGGGAAGATCGAATTGTTGAAGAATTCTTGAAGACAATAGAACCCAAATACAACAATGCAGTAAGTAAGCTTCAGGGAAGTAACATATCGGCTGACTGTATATATGTCTTAGCAGGTTTTGTTTCGTATGTTTTAGTCTGCTCTCCGGCAGGAATGCGTATTCAATCTCAACCGCTTAAAGCCTCGGTAGAAGAAACTGCAAAGCTGATGGATACGAAGGGAAGTTTTCCACCACCGCCCCATATCTTGGAAGGAAAATCGATTACTGAACTGCTTGAAAAAGGAAAGATACAAGTAAAAATCGACCCAAAGTACCCACAAGCTATTGGCATAACCAGAGTGTTGTCAATTACAAAGGTGTTTGGAAACTCCGAATGGGAAATCCTGCATAACCCCCACGAGGATAGTCCGTTCTTCACAAGCGATTTTCCAGTAGTAATTGAACGAGCAAAGGACCCACGAGTATTAAACCGGATTGTTCCTCTAACCCCATACCTTGCCATACGTATATGCCCCAATGTGGAACTAAATCAAGAGGCAATAAATTTTGATTTCTCTAACTTTCACTATAGGAGGAGAAAGCTTAGCCGTTCCGAGGTTGCCGTAATTAATCAAGGAATAGTTCGATGTGCGGAATCGGTCGTGTTTTTTAGCAGCAACCAGCCTTGGGTCCAGAAATTTGTTGCACGTAATGCGAACTTTCGTATTGAACCAAAAACTCATCGAGTGTCACATGGGAAGGGAACGTTAATACTTTCAACACAGGAAATTTCTCCTTACACTTATGCGAACACGCGATAGTAAAAAAATGAGCTTAACACTCAAACAGAAAAAATAAAAGTATGCAGGCGTTTAAAGATTGAATGTAGATCCTGTTTTTTGTAGTAAAATATTTTATGCGTCTTTATCTTTCTGAAAACTGCGCACTCAAAAATCTCGAGACCCCTTCAGTTTATGACATCCGGGCTGATGAGCTTTATGAGCTCGATGAAGAGGCCTTTGCATTTCTGGCAAAATGTGCTGTCAAAGACGGCGCTGATGCATCAGAGGCACCGAAGGATTTTATTGGCTACTGCATATCAGAAGGCATAGCCACAGACAAACAGCCGCATTCAATCAAAATCAGAAGACCTTTGATAAAACAATCGCCTGTTCCTTCACTGCGCTATCTTGAACTCCAGATAACCGACAGGTGCAACCTGAAGTGCAGGCATTGCTATTTGGGCGATACTTCATCAAAAGAGCTGCCGCTCGAATCAGTGATGCGGACAATTAAGGAGTTTGAAGAGATGCAGGGCCTCAGACTGCTGGTAACAGGAGGCGAACCGCTCATGCACAGCTGTTTTGAGGAGCTGAACAATGCGCTGACTGGATTCAGTGTCAGGAAAATCCTGTTTACAAATGGGCTGCTGCTCACAAAGGATAAGCTCAGCAGGCTCAACTTTGACGAGGTGCAGTTCAGCATTGACGGAATGCAGAAGGGGCATGATGCGTTAAGGGGCAGCGGCACATACGCAAAGGTGATTGAAAATCTTGAGGCAGCGCTCGACAGCGGCATTGATGTCTCTGTGGCGACCATGGTGCATAAGGCCAATCTTGATGAGTTTGATGATATGCGCTCTCTTTTTGAATCAATGAAAATAAAGGACTGGACAGTTGATGTGCCCTGCGTGGCAGGCAATCTTTCCAGCAATGAGCATCTGTATGTAACGCCTGATGAGGCTGGCAGATATTTCTCTTACGGCTTCAGCAGCGGAATGCATGGCAGCAGCAGCGGGTACGCGTGCGGCCTGCATCTGGCATCCGTGCTGTCTGACGGCACTGTGGCAAAGTGCGCTTTTTATCGCGATATTCCGGCAGGCAAGGCAGTAGATGGCCTGGCTGCATGCTGGCAAAAGATAGCCCCTATAAAATTGTCCGAGCTTGATTGCGCAGCTGTTTCATGTCCCTCGATAGAGGAGTGCAGGGGCGGGTGCAGGTACAGGGCAGGCGTTGCTGACAGAGCGGAATCTACAAGGAAATTCACCGGTATATCGCTGCTTCGGGATGTTTACAAATGCAGGTCATACGGTTATAATGATGATAGAAACCAGGGGACGAACCCCTAATGACCCCAGGAAAGGGAGGCGATAAATATGAAGATCAAAAAAGTTTCGAAAAAGGCGGCAACCACCTGCAAGTGCAAAGGCTCTTGTTAGTATAAACCCAAAAATAATTTTACAAAGGGGGCCGCAAAGACCCCCTTTATTTTTCGTTCATAAAGGAAAATATGCCAAAAACAGCTCTTCTGAAATCACTCCTGCTTTCTGCTGCAATCCTGCTCATCTCAACAGTTCATTCATTCGCAGCTGAAGACAAATCAGCTGCTACGGAAAAACTGCTCAAGAGCATTGAGCATATGATCCAGTCCCGTGCCTACTATGAGTTCATGATGGGTTCGATAGCAGAGCTGGAGGGCAATACGGATACTGCGTTAAGGCATTACAAGAACGCTGCAACCATTGACTCATCATCAGACTATCTCAAGGTGCGCTACGCTGCGCTGCTTGTCAGGACAGGCAAGATGCAGGAGGCGCAGGATATTCTCACATCGATTCTGAAAAACAACCCCGATGATTTTCGCGCGCTCAGTCTTATGGGCGAGATATACAACGCAAAAAGAGACTTCGACTCAGCGATAAAGATATACGAAAAGATATCGCAGCTGCAGCCGCATAATATCGAGTCCAGGCTGATGCTCGGAGTGCTGTACCTGTCAAAGGGCGATTCTGAAAATTCGATCAGGATATTCGAGGCTGTACTCAGCGAAGACAGCGGCAACATAATGGCGCTCTACTATCTCGGCTCCATATATACCGAGAAGAGGGATTTCAAAAAGGCTGAGGCGAGCTTCCAGAAAATAATTGAACTGCGGCAGGGGTTTGACGCTGCCTATTATAATCTTGGGGTAATAGCAGAGGCGCAGAATAACAAGAAGTCCGCAGAAGACTACTACAAAAAAGCGATTGAGATAAATCCGAAAAACTTTATGGCAAGAGAGCGCCTTTCACAGCTCTACATACAGGACAAATCATTCGGCAAGGCGATTGAGCAGCTGAAAGAATTTTCAAAAGAAGCGCCTGAAAACTATGCTGTGCACCAGAGGCTAGGCCTGCTTTATATTCAGCAGGGTGATTATGCAAAGGCGGTCGAGGAGTTCAGGCTGCTGCTGGCCAAATTCCCTGGTGATCTGGCAACGAGATACTATCTTGCCCTTGCCCTGGATGAGCTCAAAAAACATGATGAGGCAATAGCAGAACTGCGTGTGATACTCCAGGCTGACCCGAAAAATATCAATGCATTCATGAGCATGGCGATGATATACGCCAGAAGAAACATGAACAAAGAGGCAGCAGCTGTTTA
>JAJFVG010000025.1 GCA_021371915.1 Nitrospiraceae bacterium | reverse complement strand
AGCGCAGAACATGCATCAGGAGGACAAGGGCGCGTTCACAGGAGAAATATCTCCGCTCATGGTCAAAGATGCCGGTTGCAGCCATGTGATAATCGGCCACTCTGAAAGACGCCAGTACTTCTGCGAAACAGACCAGATCATTAACACCAAGATAAAAGCAGCAAGAAAGCACAGCATCAATGTGATATTCTGCATAGGCGAAACGCTTCAGGAGAGAGAATCAGGAAAGACCTTTGATGTGCTCGGCAGAGAACTGACCGAAGGGCTAAAAGATGTATCACCTGACGGCATAGTCATTGCGTACGAGCCAGTATGGGCGATCGGCACAGGAAAGACAGCAACACCTGAGCAGGCGCAGGAAGTTCATGCTTTTATAAGAGAGAAGCTGGCAGGCGTATTCGGCAGCGCATCTGATCAGACACGCATACTTTACGGTGGAAGCGTAACACCCGAAAACATAGATACGCTTATGGCGTGCAAGGACATTGATGGAGCGCTCGTGGGTGGAGCAAGCCTCAAGCCTGAAAGCTTTGCAAGAATAGTAAAATTCAATTCAATCTGAATACCTGAAAAAAGAAGGAGGCAGTTTTGGCTACATTATTGATCATAATCCACATAATCACATGCTTTTTCCTGATTATGGTTGTGCTGCTGCAAAGCGGCAAGGGCGCTGAGATAGGCGCTGCATTCGGCGGATCGAGCCAGACCCTTTTTGGCAGCAGGGGCGCGGCCACATTCCTCAACAAGATAACCACCATATCGGCTGTTATATTCATGCTCACCTCATTGGGCCTAACAATGGTGGCTTCAAAGAGCGGCTCTGTAATAAAACAGGCTCCAGCTGCTGATGAAAGAAAGGCTGTGCCGCAGAACATCCCTAATGCGCCTGCAAAGCAGATACCGCAGCAGCCTGTTGGACAGCCAGTAAAATAGACAAAACAAGCGGATGAGGGATCCAAAAGATCATCAGACATTTTCAATTGATTCCCTCATCCGCTTTTTATATCCAATCGCCTTTCTTATCCTTTCAATGCTTCTTCTTTCTTCATGTTCGCGCGAACCAGAGATAAAATATCCAAACTCCATTACAGTGGCGCTCGGAGCGGACGCAAAGAGACTGCTGCCGATGCTCGCAACAGACAGCGCATCAGGCGACATAAGCAGCAGGATATTCAACGGACTCACAAAATACGACAAAGACCTGAACATAGAAGGCGACCTTGCTGAATCATGGGACATAAGCAAAGATGGACTCACAATAGTTTTTCATCTTAGGAAAGGCGTACTGTGGCACGACGGCAAGGAATTTACAGCTGATGATGCGATATTCACATACAACATCGTTACAGACCCTAAAACACCCACACCCTACAGCAGCAACTACGGCCCTGTAAAAAAGGTAGAAAAGCTCGACAGCCACACAATAAGGATTACATACAGCGAACCTTTTGCGCCTGCGCTGGAATCATGGGGCATGGGTATAATTCCAAAACACCTGCTTGAAGGCAGGGACATGAAATCAGCAGATGTATACAGGTCGCCTGTCGGCACCGGGCCGTACATTCTGAAGGAATGGATAACAGGGCAGAAAATAGTACTCGAAGCCTTTGGCAGCTACTATGAAGGCAGGCCCAACATTGACAGATACATTGCGCGCATCATCCCTGATCCGACAACAAACTTTCTTGAGCTGAAGTTCGGTGGCATAGACTTCATGGGGCTTACGCCTCCTCAATACAAACTACAGTCTGATACAAAATTTTTCAAAAAGTATTTTCAGAAGTTCAGATACCCGTCATTCGGGTACACATATCTCGGCTACAACATGCTTAATCCGCTCTTTGCTGACAAGAGGGTGCGGCAGGCCATATCTCATCTTATCAAAAAAGACGAGATAATATATGGCGTGCTGCTTGGGTACGGCACTGCTGCAACAGGCCCGTTTCCACCAGAGTCATGGGCATACAACAAGTCTGTAAAAGACCCCGGCTATAATCCTGGAAAGGCGTTTGAACTCCTGAAAGATGCAGGATGGGCAAAAGGGCCTGACGGACTTCTCAGGAAAGGATCAGAGAAGTTCTCCTTCACTGTACTGATCAACCAGGGCAATGAATCAAGGATGAAGGTAGCGCAGATCATCAAGGAGCAGCTTATGGCAGCAGGCATTGAGATGAACATCAAGGTGCTGGAGTGGCAGGCGATGCTGCATGACTTCATAGACAAAAAAAGATTCGAGGCAGTGATAATGGGATGGGCTCTTTCAAGAGACCCTGACCTTTATGATATGTGGCATTCATCCAAGACCAAAGAGGGAGAATTCAACTTCATCTCATACAAAAACGCAGAGGTAGACAGACTGCTTATTGAGGGAAGACAGACATTCGACCATGAGAAGAGAAAAAAGATATACAACCGGATACACGAAATAATCGCTGATGAACAGCCCTACACATTTTTGTTCGTGCCTGATGCGCTGCCTGTGCTGCACAAGAGGTTTAAAGGAGTTGAAAAAGCGCCCATCGGCATATGGTATGACTTTATCCACTGGAGCGTGCCGAAAAACAGGAACGAGTGGTATACTCAGGGCCCCTGAATTGCCAATGTCGAAATATATGGAACTCATACAACTACTTGACAATACAGGTGACTTGTGATAATAATTCCATAAACAAGTTTCATCCCATTTTTTGGCAAACTTAGAGATAAGGAGGTGACCTCACAAATGAAAAAAGCAATCGCTATTGTACTTTCACTCATGCTCGTAGCAGCTTTCGCACTCGTTGGCTGCAAAAAGGCTGAACAGCCTGCTCCTGCACCGGCTCCTGCTCCTGCAGCTCCGGCTGATCAGGCTGCACCGGCAGCTCCTGCAGCTCCTGCTGACCAGGCAGCTCCCGCAGCTCCTGCTGAAGCTCCAAAGAAATAACTTTGATAAAAACACCGCTGGAGAGACAGATCGTTTCTCCAGCGGTGTTGATTTTTAGGGCTGAAACTGGTATAGTTAAAAAGTAAATTTTTCCTTTTTAAAAGAGTGGGTTTGCCCACTCTTTTGTTTTTAGGTGAAGATAATGCCTCTTGATGAGATCAAAAACAGAATTACTGACATTGCTGCAAGGGCAGCACAGGATGAAGGCCTGGACCTTGTTGATGTTGAGATAAAAGGCTCCGGCAGACGGCCGATAGTGCGCATAACAATTGACCGAGAAGGCGGCGTAACGATCGGCGAGTGCGAAAAGATGAGCAGGGCTGTAGAGGCCCTGATGGATGTTGAAGACCCTGTTGCAGGACCATATATGCTTGAGGTCTCTTCTCCAGGCATAGACAGGCCGTTGAAGACTCAGGCTGATTTCAACAAGGGCATCGGCAAGCTGGCTCGGATAGTTACTTCCAGCCCGATAGGCGAACAGACATTCTTCCTCGGAAGAATAACGGATTCGGGTGAAGGCTGGATCAGACTCAAGCCCGAAGAGCAAGGGAAAAAGAAGAAGGCAGCGGTTAAGAAGGAGCAGGATGACAGTGTGATAATCCCGCTGGACAAGATAACCAAAGCCAGATTAGAGATAGAGATAAACAAGAATAAATAGACCGGGGGATACGCGTATGACAAAAGAACTTTGCTATGTTATCGATCAAATCAGCAGGGAAAAGGGCATTTCACGCGAGTCCCTGTTGCAGGTGCTTGAAGCAGCCCTGCTTTCTGCTGCGCGCAAAAAGTTCTCCGGCAAAACGAACATAAACCTCAGAATCGATCCCCGGACATGCGAAATCAGCGTATTTGAGACAAAGCTCGTTGTCGATGAGGTCACTGACCCTGAAATCGAAATAAGGGCAGCTGAGGCAGCTGCAATGTATCCTGGTACTGTAACAGGTGACACCATAGAAATAGCCATGCCGTTGCCTGACTTCGGCAGGATAGCTGCACAGACAGCAAAACAGGTTATCTTCCAGAAGGTGCGCGATGCTGAGCGCGAGATCATCTTTGACGAGTACAAGGACAAGATCGGACAGATAGTGAGCGGCACTGTCCTCAGAAAAGAAAAAGGCTGCTACTTCCTGAGCGTTGGCAAGGCAGAGGCTGTTATGCCAATAAAAGAAACCCTGCCGAATGAAAACCTCAAAAGAGGCGACATTGTGAAGGCGCTGCTTTCTGAAGTAAGGCACTCGATAAAAGGCCCGGCAGTGATACTCTCCAGAACAGACCCTAACTTCATAGTCGGTCTCTTCAAGATGGAGGTGCCTGAGATCAATGACGGAGTTGTAATTATCAAGGGCATCGCAAGAGAAGCAGGCGAAAGGACCAAAATAGCTGTAACATCCAAAGACCAGTCTATTGACGCGGTTGGTGCGTGCGTAGGCATGAAAGGCACGCGCGTGCAGTCGATTGTAAGAGAACTGAGAGGCGAACGAATAGACATAATACAGTGGAGTGATGACCCCAGGCTCTTCATAGCAAGGTCGCTCACACCGGCAAATGTGGACAGGGTCGGCATAAATGAAGAGGCAGAGAAGACCGCCATGGTTATTGCTGACGATCAGCAGCTCTCCCTCGCAATAGGCAAGCGCGGCCAGAACATAAAGCTCGCCACCAGGCTGACCGGATGGGAGATAGAGGTGCTGAGCGAGACTGAATACTCAAAGATGAAGCTCGAACAGGCTGACAGGTCTCTTGATGAAGCCCTCAAAATCGAGAACAAAAAGATAAAGAGTAATGAGGCATGATGCAGCATCGCCTGTACAGTATCTAAAGGGAGTGGGCCCGCGCAGGGCCTCGCTCCTTGAGCGCATCGGCATACGCACTGTAAGGGATGCGCTCTACTACCTGCCTTCAAGATACGAAGACAGATCATCACCCCGCAGGATCAACTCACTCAACCGCGAAGAGACCGTCACAATAATCGGAAAGATTCTGAAGGCAGAGCTTGTTACTCCCGGACGCAATCCGCGATTCAAGATATTCGAGATTGTTATCACAGACACACACGGACTCATGCGGATCAAATGGTTCAACCAGGCATACCTAAAAAATACATTCAAACCAGGCATGGAAGCTGTCTTTTACGGTCCGGTGAAAACAGGCTTCAGGGGCATCGGCTTCGAGATGCAGAATCCTGAGTACGAAATTATCTCCGGCTCAGATGATGACAGCAGCCATATCCATACAGGCAGGATAGTGCCTGTGTACAGATGCACAGAAGGATTAAGCCAGCGGCAGCTGCGGAACATAATGCACTCTGTTGTTACTGGATGCGAAAGCCTGCCTGACAGCCTGCCCGCAGATATTATCGCCAAGTATAAACTGCCTGCACTGGCAGAGAGCCTAATGAATGTGCACTTTCCTCCGTCCTCTGCCGGTCTTGAAGAGCTCAACTCAGGCCGCAGCATCTATCACAAACGTCTCTCTTTTGATGAACTGTTCAACCTTCAGCTTGGACTCGCGCTGAAGAAGATGAAAGAAGAAAAAGAAACAGGCATTAGCTTCAGGCCTGACAACCAGCTTATCGACCGGCTCATCTCCGCCCTGCCCTTCAAGCTCACAAATGCGCAGCAGAGAGTTGTTGGTGAGATATTGGATAGCATGAAATCAGAAAAGCCGATGAACAGGCTCATACAGGGCGACGTGGGCTCCGGCAAGACAGTGGTGGCGCTGATATCCATGCTAGCTGCTGTTGAGTGCGGATACCAGGCAGCGCTTATGGCTCCTACCGAGATACTTGCAGAGCAGCATTATCTGAACATTTGCGGCTATGCTGAAAAACTCGGCATCAGCATAGCGCTGATAACAGCTGGGGTAAAGAACAGGGACTATGAAGCAATAAGTTCAGGACGAACTGATATAGTAGTCGGCACACACGCGCTGATACAAAAAGATGTCTCATTCAAAAACCTCGGACTCATCGTTATAGACGAACAGCACAGGTTCGGGGTAATGCAGAGGGCAGCGTTCAGACAAAAGGGCATCAATCCAGACACACTTGTCATGACAGCCACGCCAATACCCCGCACGCTCGCCATGACGCTCTATGGAGATCTCGACTGCTCTGTGATAGATGAGCTGCCGCCGAACAGGACGCCTGTATTCACAAAAGTTTTTGATGAGAAGCAGAAGAACAGCATTTACACAATGATGGATGACGAAGTAAAAAAAGGCCGCCAGGTCTATATCATCTATCCGGTAATAGAAGAGTCAGAAAAGACAAGCCTCAAAGATGCTGTAACAGGCATGGAAGGCATACAGGCAAAGTTCCCTGCCATGAATGTTGCACTCCTGCATGGCAGGATACCGCCTTTGCAGAGAGAAGAGATCATGCGCAGATTCAAGGCAGGAGAAATAAACATACTGGTATCTACAACTGTGATAGAGGTGGGCGTTGATGTACCGAACGCCACGCTGATGGTCATAATCCATGCAGAAAGGTTCGGCCTGTCGCAGCTTCACCAGTTGCGCGGAAGGGTCGGCAGGGGAGCTGACAGGTCATATTGCGCGCTTCTTGCCTATGGAATGACTGATGAATCAGTAAAGAGGCTTCAGGCCATGCAGGAGACAACAGACGGCTTCAGGCTCTCTGAGGTTGACCTGGAGATACGCGGACCTGGAGAGTTCTTTGGCACGCGCCAGTCAGGCATGCCTGACCTGAAGGTGGCTAATCTGCTGCGCGACACAAAAATACTCGATGCTGCCAGAAAAGAGGCTTTCAGCATTATTGAACATGACCCTGACCTCTTAAAGTATCCTGCGCTGCGGCAATCTGTTGAATCGATGTGGGGCAAAAAACTTGAGATTTTAAGGACAGCGTAATACAATTGTTGATGCGCGTCAGCGCTTATGGGGGTGTGCATGTACCAGAGGATCAAAAACGACATTGAAAAGGCACTGGAAAGCGTAAGATGGTTCGCCTCGCTTCTTTCAGAGAGGATGCGAATCGAGATAGCCCTGTTCAAGCTCATGTACAGGTCAGAAGAGATCAAAAAGAGAAAGCAGGAACTCCTGAATAAAATCGGCGCAGAGGTGTATGCTGCGCGCGGATCTGAAATCGACATGTACCATAATCCTGAAGTAAGAAATGCGATAGCAGAACTCGAAACTCTTGATCCGCAGATAACCGAATTGTCTGAGAAGGCACATGAGATCAGCAAGGCAACCTCATGACAGAATCCATACTGCTGCTGATATTCGGCCTTGTTGTGGGTTCATTCCTCAATGCCTGCATCCACAGGATACCGAGGGATATATCCCTTGTGAGGCCGGCATCATCTTGTCCCAACTGCGGCCAGCCGATAAAGCCCTGGGACAATATACCAGTTGTCAGTTACCTGCTGCTGCGCGGCAGATGCAGACACTGCGGTCTCAGGATATCTCCCAGATATCCGCTTGTAGAGCTGCTGAACGGCCTGCTCTATCTTATGGCAGGCACGCAGTTCGGATTCGGCTGGCATCTGGTCTTTGTGCTCTTCTTCATATCAGCAATGGTGCTTATAGCCTTTATAGACCTTGATTTCCAGATAATACCGGATGCAGTAACACTGCCTGGCATTGTGATAGGACTTGCTGCTGCATCATTCCTGATGCCTGATCCATTCCTCACCCCGTCACTAAGCAGCCTGAACCTCTTTGAAACCCAGCTGCCTGCTGACTACAGGTTTGTTATAACCGGCTTTATGAACTCCTTGATTGGGCTGCTTCTGGGCGGCGGACTCTACTACCTGATCGCTGTTCTCAGCAGAGGAGGCATGGGCGGCGGAGACATAAAGATGATGGCAATGGTTGGCTCATTCATGGGATGGAAGGCCGTGCTGCTGACAACATTCTGCGGCAGCCTCGCAGGCTCGCTCTTTGGAATCTTCCTTATGATCTTCAAGGGTAAAGGAAGAAAGACAAAGATACCGTTCGGCCCTTTTCTTGCAGCAGGCTCGCTCGTAACACTCTTCTTCGGCAACGCCATACTCACCTGGTATCTCGGTTGAAAGCATCCTGCGATTTGATTTAAATACAGACAATCAGTTATTTTATTAGTCTGGTTTTTACGCAGGAAGTTTCAAAAGAAGACCTCCTGACTTATCCATTAACAATCACAAATTTGATTAGCGAGGACAAATGACACGCAAAGACATCAGAAACATCGCGATCATCGCGCATGTTGACCATGGCAAGACCACTCTTGTGGACGGACTTCTGAAGCAGGCAGGCACATTCCGCACCAATGAAAGGGTGCAGGAAAGGGTTATGGACAACATTGACCTTGAGCGCGAACGCGGCATCACCATCATGGCAAAGAATACTGCTGTTGAGTACAACAACGTAAAGATAAACATCGTGGACACACCCGGCCATGCTGACTTTGGCGGAGAAGTTGAACGCACACTGAAGATGGTTGACGGAGTGCTGCTGCTTGTGGACTCATCAGAAGGCCCACTTCCGCAGACAAGGTTTGTGCTCAAAAAAGCCCTAGAACTGGGCCTGCCTCCAATTATCGTAATAAACAAAATCGACAGGCCTGACGCAAGAATACAGGGCGTGCTTAATGAGATATACGATCTCTTCATAGACCTTGATGCAACAGAGGAACAGCTCGACTTTCCTGTGATATACACAAACGCAAAGCTCGGCACAGCAACAGACTCTCTCGACAAGCCGTCAGAAAATCTGAAGCCGCTCTTTGACCTGATACTCAGCTACATGCCTGCTCCAAAGGATGATGTAAACGGCCCGCTCCAGATACTAGTCACGAACATCGACTACAGCGACTATGTGGGCAGGCTCGCAATAGGCAGGATATTCAGCGGCAGCGTGAAGCAGGCAGACCAGGTGCTGATGATACATGACAAAGACGAACAGATAAAGACCAAGGTGACCAATCTTTATACATTCGAAGGCCTGCAAAGGGCAGAGGCAAAAGAGGCATCAGCAGGCGACATAGTGGCGCTTTCAGGAATGGAAGGCATAAACATAGGAGACACCATAACATCTGTAGAGAATCCAAAACCGCTCCCTCGCATAAAGGTGGATGAGCCAACTATCTCGATGGTATTTTCTGTAAACACCTCTCCGTTTGCAGGCAAAGAGGGCAAGTTCGTCACATCAAGAAACCTGAGGGAAAGGCTCGAAAAAGAGCTGCTCTACAATGTCTCGATCAGGGTTGATTTTGAAAACACGGATTCATTTAAGGTTATGGGCAGGGGAGAGCTCCAGCTTGCGATCCTGATTGAAATGATGAGGCGCGAAGGCTACGAACTCTCCGTATCAATGCCGGAGACGATCACAAAGACAATCAATGGCGCGCAGCATGAGCCTTTTGAGCTGCTTGTCATAGATGTGCCTGATGCATACGTCGGAGTCGTGACACAGCAGGTGGGCATAAGAAAAGGCAGGATGCAGAAGATGCAGAATAACGGCCACGGCAGGGTAAGACTCGAGTTCAGGATACCTTCACGCGGTCTCATAGGCTTCAGGTCACAGTTCCTAACGGACACAAAAGGCACTGGTCTGCTGAACCATCTTTTTGACGGTTACGAGCCGTGGCAGGGCGCAATGTCCACAAGACAGACCGGCGCGCTAGTTGCTGACAGGCCGGGCAAAACCACAACATATGCACTCTTTCACCTCCAGCCGCGCGGCACTCTCTTTATCAACGAGAACATCGCTGTATACGAAGGCATGGTAATAGGTGAAAACTCTCGCGAAAACGATCTTGATGTAAATGTGATCAAGGAGAAGAAGCTGACGAACATGCGCTCATCAGGCGCGGACGAGGCGCTTCAGCTCATACCGCCAAGGCTGATGAGCCTTGAGCAGGCAATTGAGTTCATTAAAGAGGATGAGCTTGTCGAGGTTACTCCGGAGTCCATACGACTGAGGAAAAAGGTGCTGGAGTCCAACAAAAGGCCGAGGCCAAAGAGCTGAAACTGTTGCACCGATGATATAATTTGGATCATGCGCAAAAAGACCGGCATCATTAAAAAACTGATATTTGCATGTGCAGCAGCTCTTGTGCTTTTGCTCGGCTATAACATGATCTTTCCGAACATATCAAAGCTCAAGACGCACAATCCTGACATCACATCCTTTATGGAATACAGGCAGCAGGAGTATGCTGACAAAGGCAAAAAAATAAAAATCAGGAAGGCCTGGGTCCCGCTTTCAGCAATCTCTCCTTATCTTGCAAAGGCAGTGATAATAGCGGAAGACGACAAATTCTGGAGGCACGAGGGCTTTGACTATGAAGCCATACAAAAGGCCCTGGAAAAAGACATCAAAACAAAAAAACTCAAGTTCGGCGGCAGCACCATAAGCCAGCAACTCGCAAAAAATCTCTTTCTCAATCCATCGAAAAATCCTGTGCGAAAGATCAGGGAAGCTATCCTTACCTGGAGGATCGAGCAGACCCTCTCCAAAAAACGTATCCTCGAACTCTACCTCAACTCAGCTGAATGGGGAGAAGGCATCTTTGGCGCTGAGGCAGCTTCTCAGCGCTACTTCG
>JAJFVG010000024.1 GCA_021371915.1 Nitrospiraceae bacterium | reverse complement strand
GGTTGGACAAAAGATGCTTGACGTTAGCCTTGCGTCCTGTATAAAAGTTGTCAACGCAGACCACCTCATGACCTTCAGCCAGAAGTTTTTCGCAGAGGTGAGAGCCGAGAAAACCGGCGCCTCCTGTTATGAGTATGCGTTTGTTGACCAGATTTTTCATTTGCCGGCTCCTTCGGTGATTATGTATTCTTCTACCGCTTTTTTCCAGTGTCTTAGATCAAGATTATTTGTTGCGCCAAGTACGGACCAGAGCGGTCTGCGGGCTTTTGCAGGATAGTCCGTATGTTTGATGCGTGCTACTTCAGCATGGAGTCCTGCTGCATTTACTATATGTTGTGCAAACTCATGCCATGAGCAGTGGCCTGAATTGGCAGCGTGATAAATGCCGAACGGCATTTCAGAGCCGAGTATCTTCCATATCGCACCTGCACAATCGTGCGCAAATGTCGGGGATGTGATAATGTCATCCACCACGCGAATAGGCTCCCTGTTTTTTGCCTTGTTGATTATCGAGAGCACAAAGTTGCCGCCTTTGCGTGATGAACCCCTGCTGGCATAGAGGCCTGATGTTCTCACAATATAATGGCTTGGACAGAGGTTGGCTGCGTATAGTTCGCCTGCCAGCTTGCTCATGCCGTATGTGCACAGCGGATTGGGCCTGTCTGCTTCTAAATACGGCAGAGGTGATTTCGTGCCGTCAAATATATAGTCTGTGCTCACATGCACAAGTTTGATTCCTGATCTGCCGCATATTTCAGCCAGGTCACGCACAGCTGTTGCATTGATCCTGAACGCTGCATCCGGTTCATCCTCAGCAGCATCAACCTTCACATAAGCGGCAGTGTTTATGACAACATCAGGATTGTATGCTGATATGGCACGTTGGAGCGCGTCTTTTGCTGTTATGTCAAGCTGCTGTCTTGTAAGAGGTGTTGCATCAGCATAGGCTGGCGCTGTTCTTTGCAGTTCATTGCCGAGCTGGCCTGATGCGCCTGTTATCAAAACTTTCAATTTGACTGCTTCCCTTTTGCGTACTGCGCCATAAGAGCCTTTACAAAACCTTCAACTTCACTCTTTTTGCGGAGCAGCCACTCTTTATTGTCGAGATACCAGTTGACAGTGCGGAACAGGCCTTCTTCAAATTCTATGCGGCTCTTCCATCCTGTGGCACTGTTGATCTTGTCTGTCTCAACAGCGTATCTGAAGTCATGTCCCGGCCTGTCAGGCACAAACTCGATCAGGTTTTTATCAGCCTTCATAATGTCGAGTATGGATGTGATAACCTCTATGTTTTTGCGTTCTTCATGGCTGCCTATGTTGTATATCTCTCCTGCAGCGCCGTTTTTCAGCAGGTCGAGTATGCCGTTTGCGCAGTCATCCACAAAGAGCCATGTTCTCACATTGTCGCCCTTTCCGTATACAGGCATCTTTTCACCGAGCAGGGCCTTTGCTATTGTGAGTGGGATCAGCTTTTCAGGATACTGCCATGGGCCATAGTTGTTCGATGGTCTTACTATCAAGGCAGGCAGTCCGAATGTTTTGATGTAAGATCGCACAAACATGTCGGCAGATGCTTTGCTTGCTGCATATGGAGAGTTCGGCATCAATGGGTCTGTTTCCGTGAATTTAAGGTTCGTATCAGCAGGCAGGTCGCCATAAACTTCATCTGTTGATATATGAACAAACTTTTTTATTTTATACTTGGCTGCGAGCCTCAGCAGCGTGGCTGTGCCTGTTACATTGGTCCGTACAAACTCATCAGGGTTCATTATGCTGCGGTCAACATGAGTCTCTGCTGCAAAGTGCACAACAGCATCAGGCATGGTGCTGGAGAATATTGCGTCCATAGCCCCGGTATCAGCAATATCTGCTGTATGAACAGAGATGCTGCTTTTTACGGAGTCCACTCTGAGTATGTCTGCTGCATAGGTCATTTTGTCGCACATCTCAATATGCATGCCCTCAGCAGCTGCCATGCGCACAAACGCGCTGCCTATAAAACCTGCTCCGCCTGTTACGAGTATTTTCATTATTTGTCTCCGTATGTAAAATTCATTTCAGCATCAGCAAGTCGCGGGTTCAGCTCATCTTTGTCAGAAAGCAGAACATCGACTGCCGGCCACTTTATCGCAATATCAGGATCATTCCATATAATACCGCGTTCATCCTGTTTAGAGTATTCTGAAGATATGCTATACATTATTTCTGTATTGTCCTCAAGCGTAAGAAATCCATGTGCAAAACCTTCAGGCACCCAGAGGATGTTTCTGTTGTCAGCAGAGAGCAGGGTTGATACCCATCTGCCGAACCAGGGCGAACCTTTTCTTATGTCAACAGCAACATCAAATGCGCTTCCTCTGAGGCACTGTACCAGTTTGCCCTGCGCTGCGGGATTCAGCTGGTAGTGAAGTCCTCTGAGCACATTTTTTTGCGAGACAGAGAAGTTTGTCTGCATTATGCCTGATGGAATGCCGTTGGCGCTGAAGTCGCTCATTTTGTAAGTCTCCATAAAAAATCCTCTGGAGTCTCTGAATGACTTGGGTGTTACAAGCACCACATCAGGTATATCGAGCTTCTCGAATTTAAAGGGCATTATCATCTACCTGTGAAAGCAGCTTCAGCAGATACTCTCCGTATCCATTTTTCTTGAGTGGTTCAGCCAGTTTGAGCAGACCGTCTTTGTCAATATATCCCATCCTGTAGGCGATCTCTTCAATACAGGC
>JAJFVG010000069.1 GCA_021371915.1 Nitrospiraceae bacterium | reverse complement strand
GCTGATACTGAATCAATGATTTTCTGCATATCCTGAGCAGCAATCTCCGATCCGCACTTGTAGCATACCGGCGTGCCAATGCGTGCAAAGAGCACCCTCAGGTAGTCGTATATTTCCGTGACTGTTCCGACTGTGGAGCGTGGGCTCTTGGTTACGGACTTCTGGTCAATGGCTATCGCAGGTGATAGGCCTTCGATAAGATCCACCTCAGGCTTGTGCATCTGCTCAAGAAATTGCCTTGCATATGGCGAAAGGCTCTCAACATACCTGCGCTGTCCTTCTGCATAGATAGTATCCATTGCAAGGGATGATTTGCCTGAGCCTGAAGGGCCTGTGATTACAGTAATCCTGTCTCTCGGGATTGTGAGGTTTATTCCTTTGAGGTTATGCTCGCGGGCGTTTTTTATGACTATTTTATCCTGCATGGTCTTTGAATGTATGGTATATATCCGCTTGCCGGGGATTATGACTGCAAATTCCATATATTTTAACTTAAATCATCAATAAAACGCAGTTTGGCAGCAGACAATCCAGCCTGCACAGCAAAGCGCCTGTGTTAAATCCATATTTTTACTGGACAGCCGCATTGTTATTTGATAGGCTTTGAATAATGAAATGCCCAAATTGTATAAAGAATATCTCGATACTTAAAGTAAAAGAGGACTTTAAATGTCCTAGGTGTGGTGTGGCGTTACGATGCGAAAATTACCTGCGGGATTTTTTCAAATCAACCGCGCCATATGTAATACTAACCATTGCAACAGACATTTTTATAGAAAACATTTTTGTAATGGCAATAGTTGATCTGATAATTTTCATATTTATGATGAGGGCTTTTTCAGATAGAGTAAAATGTTTTATTGTTGAATGAAAATAAATAGAACTATCCTATTTAGAGGTATATTTTTCGGGCAGCAGTTTGATCATTTAACCAAGACTTAATGAAAGCGAGGAAATCAGAGCCGATGGACAGAGGACAAACAGAAGCTAAAATGCGCTCCCTATCTGATGTTGATTTAAATATAATTGCGACTACAAAGGTTCCTTGTGAAGAACGATCAATAGCACAAGAAGAAATCAGAAAGCGTGAAAGAAGGCGCAATTTCTGGAAAAAGGACATAGTGGCATGGCTTGCTTTGGTATTATCGATTATATCACTCTTTTTAGGTTTAAAGAACTAGTTACAACCATAACCTTTCACTTTAACAGATGCGTCAAAACCACATCGCTCCCGGTGAGCATGGTCGTTATGGACTGCGTGACTGGGGTCATAAGATTTTAATGGGACGGTTCTATTTATTGACAAATAATGACAAATACGACCCATTTGGCACGAGTGGGGCAATCCTTGCAACAGACATCGCACAGCCATACACATTTACAGGAAGAGAGTTTGATCAAGAGACAGGGTTGTACTACTACCGTAATAGGTACTATGATCTGAACACAGGAAGGTTTGTATCAAAAGATCCAATCGGCTTCAGCGCAGGAGATGTGAACCTGTACAGGTATGTGGGAAACAATCCGGTGAACTGGATTGATCCGGAGGGACTTGAAGTTGAACGATGTTGTAGGGATATTCAGGTGAATCCTGTTGCAAATGCCATTTCCAATTTTTTTGGCTTGCAGCATTGCTTTATAAGAACTGCCACTAAAGAGGCTGGAATGGGGCCTGCAAATGGTGGCCCATTGCCAGCTTACCCTGTCGGAATCAAAACAGAAATTACAGACCATACTGCTCAGTCAGAACAATCAACTTGCAAAAAGGTATCTGAGGTTGATGAGGACTGTGTAAATCGTGAACTGCAAATAGGCAAATCTACTGGTAGGTGGTTACCTGGGAATAATTGCAATAAATTTATTTACGATATTTTCTTTAAGTGTAAAAGGCTGAATATTAAGTAGGAGGAAATCAAGGATGACTATTCGATGGATACTTGTCGGGTTATCATTAGTAGTTAGCATTTGGCTAGGAAATCTGGCAATTTCAAATTGGTGGGCCGCAGGCGGACCGCCACTTGAGAATCCTGCAGATGCAGTTATTTATGCCCAACGCGGTAATATTTCATTTGGATTAGCATGTTTGTTTTTCTTGGTGTTTGGTATTTTGCTCATTTTGAATATTCGTAAACGCAAAAAAAGAAATTAAAAAGTTGTAACTTCATTATATGAAAATGCTTTAAAGATAATGCAGTAGGAGGGAATATGATGCTTGAATTCCCCTATTATAAGAGCTTTGGATCAAGCGCCACGGCTATGTATACAGAATTCGTACAGCCCTATGCCTTTACAGGAAGAGAGTTTGACCAGGAGACAGGCTTGTACTACTACCGTAATAGGTACTATGATGCAAACACAGGAAGGTTTGTATCAAAAGATCCAATCAGGTTTGAAAATTATTCTGCTGTATAAGAGCTGAGTTCAGCAGTAACGCTGCCGATCGGCGCGGTTGTCTCGACCTTCACAGGCATGCGCTGTGTGTCATCAGAAAGCCAGATAACCATATCACCTTTTCTCTTGAAGAGCGCTTCAGTATCGAGCTTCGGTTTTATTACAATGGATTTTACTTCGCGCCCGGTTTTGAGCTCGATAGTTTCTCTGCGCAGCACGCTCACCTCTGCTTCAAACATCTTATTGTTGTCAAAAAGTTTTATGGTGTGAGGCTTGCCGACTGTAAGCTGCTGGTGGCGCACAGTATAAAAACCAGCTATCAGATCCCAGTACACGATACCTGCAGGGTTATGCGCGTCCCTTGTCTTTTTCAAATAATTGAAATGTTCTATTTTGCCGGTTTGATAGTCGAAAAAAGTCTCTTTGTCGCCCCTGTGCCTGCCTTCTCTCTGCTTGAGTCTGAAGTGTACAGGCAGTCCGTTTGAGACTATGCTCTGGGCATAATCATCAACCGTATAAAAAAATGAAATCACCGGTGCGGAATCGACTTTGAGTGTTATCGTAACCTTTTCAGCGTTTTTAGACGCGGTTAGTTCAGCTTTGCCCACATAGATGCCTGACCAGTAGATGCTGTAGTTAAGCTTTTCCTTTGTTCCGTTTATAAGTTTAACGGATGGTTCGGCTGATGCAGTATTGGTTGTGAATTGCAAGAGAGCCAATACAAGAAAAATTACTGCGGTGAGATGGCGGATAATTTTCATTTTTATATTATATATAAAAAGCCCCTGGGTATGCCCAGGGGCTTTTGGACTGGTGTTTTTAGAAAAGTCCTTTTACTTTTCCTGTGGCAGTATCAACATCCACCCTTCTGTAAGCAGGATCAGATGCCGTGCCTGGCATAAGCTTGATTGCGCCTGCAACAGGCACAACAAAGCCCGCGCCATTATATGTGAGTATGTCTCGTATAAAGAGCTTCCAGCCCTTTGGCACACCTTTGAGATTCGGGTTGTCAGACAGGCTAAGGTGCGTCTTGACCATGCAGGTGCCGAGTTTGGCTGTCTCCGGATCTGCCTCCATTTTTTTGGCTTTTGCAAGAGCTTCTGCTGAATACTCCACTCCGTCAGCTCCGTAAACCTCTGTTGCTATGAGTTCGATGCGTTTGCGCAGAGGAGTTGAAAGCTCATAGAGGAATTTAAAATTATTCTCTTCATTGCATGCGTCAACAACAGCGTCAGCAAGTTCTAGCGCACCTTCGCCGCCGTATTGCCAGTGTTTTGAAAGAGCTACTCTTGCTCCGGCTGCCTCAGCCATTCTTCTTACGGTCTTGATTTCGTCATCAGTGTCAGTGTAAAAGGCGTTTATGCAGACAACAGGGTTTATGCCTGCCTTTTTGATCACATTGATAAGATGGGTCAGGTTTTCGCACCCTTTTTCAACCCAGCCCACATTTTCGCCCTTGTACTCTTCAGGAAGTGGTTTGCCCGGTACCGGTATCGGCGCTCCTCCATGACATTTCAAGGCCCTTATGGTAGCGACAAGCACGGCAGCATTTGGCTTGAGGCCTGAGTAGCGGCACTTGAGGTTCCAGAACTTTTCAAATCCAATGTCAGCTGCAAAGCCTGACTCGGTTACGTTGTAGTCGCCAAGTTTCAACCCTATCCTGTCCGCTATTATTGATGACTGGCCGATCGCGATATTCGCAAACGGACCCGCATGCACCAGCACAGGCTGGCCTTCGAGTGTCTGCATAAGGTTGGGGTTTAAAGCCTCGACCATCCATGCTGTCATTGCTCCGGCAACATCTAGGTCTTCGGTTGTTACAGGATTGCCTTTTTTGTCGTAGGCAACAACAATCTTGCCCATTCTTTCGCGCATGTCTTTCAGGTCTGTTGCAACAGAGAGAATGGCCATCACTTCGGATGAAACAGCAATGGCAAAACCTGAGTTCATCATGAAGCCGTCGTTCTTGTCTCCGAGTCCGATGACTATGTTTCTGAGGGATTGTGCGCAAAAGTCCATTATCCATTTCATCTGCACATTGCGCGGGTCAATATCGAGCCGTCTAAGATTTCTCTTGGCAAGCTGTTCGTCGGAATAGTTGAACTCGTGCTGCATTCTCGATGTTAGAGCGACCATGCCGAGGTTGTGGGCATTCATGATCGCATTAATGTCTCCGGTGAGGCCGAGAGAGAAGGGCGTAAGCGGTATGCATTGGGAAAGGCCTCCGCCTGCTGCAGAGCCCTTGATGTTCATTGTGGGGCCACCGGATGGCTGCCTTATAGCAGCTATGACGCTTTTGCCTCTCTTGCCCAGTCCCTGGGTAAGACCCATTGTTGTTGTGGATTTGCCCTCACCGAGCGGGGTGGGGGTTATTGCAGTAACATCCACATATTTGCCGTCAGGTTTATTGCCCAGCCTGCTGAGTATTGCGTTGAAGTCTAGCTTTGCGATGTAATGCCCATGAGGCAGAAGCTCCTCTTTTTTGAGGCCCAGCTCATCACCGAGCTGATAGACTGTTTTCATGCTGCGTTCAGCATCCTGTGCGATCTCCCAGTCAGCATGTTTCGTTGGATCAAGCGGCATACATTACCTCCGTGATTTTATTATTGTTGTATATTCAGCTGTGTTTGAAAATGCTGATACCGGTGTCTCAAGCTTTTTCAACAGATCTGAACTTGCAGACCTCAAAACATGCTCCGCATTTTATGCAGAGCGACTGATCTATTGCGTGCGGTTTTTTCTTTTCGCCTGTTATCGCCTTTGACGGGCAGGCCTTTGCGCATGCCTGGCAGCCCTTGCACCTGTCTTCAATGATTGTGAATGTGAGCAGGCTGTTGCATACTCCTGCCGGGCATTTCTTGTCGAATATGTGCGCTTCATACTCATCACGAAAATACTTGATTGTGCTCAGCACTGGATTCGGCGCTGTCTGTCCGAGGCCGCAAAGTGAGCCTGACTTTATGTCAGCGCTTAACTGCTCGAGCTTCTCTATGTCTCCGGGTTGGCCCAGACCATTTGTTATCCTTTCGAGCATCTCCAGCATTCTTTTTGTGCCTATCCTGCATGGAACGCATTTGCCGCATGATTCGGACTGTGTGAAGTTGAGAAAATATTTGGCGATGTTCACCATGCAGTCGTCATTGTCGAGCACTATCATGCCGCCGGAACCGACTATGCACCCGGCCTTTGCGAGAGATTCATAATCAACCTTGATGTCGAGCATTTCCGCTGGTATGCATCCGCCTGAAGGCCCTCCGGTCTGTACAGCCTTAAGATGCTTGCCGGGTTCTAGCCCTCCGCCTATATCATGGATTATCTCCCGCAGGGTTATGCCCATAGGCACTTCTATCAGTCCGGAGTTTTTGATCTTTCCGGTCAGGGCAAATACCTTTGTGCCTTTGGAATCTTCTGTGCCCAATCCTGAAAACCAGGCTGCCCCGTTTCTGATGATGTGCGGAATGTTTGCAAGTGTCTCTGCGTTGTTGATTACAGTCGGCTTGCCCCAGAGTCCCTTGTGCACAGGGAAGGGCGGTTTGGCGCGAGGCATGCCGCGCTGCCCCTCGATTGATGCGATAAGCGCTGTTTCTTCGCCGCATACAAAGGCTCCTGCTCCCAGCTTTATCTCTATATCAAAGTTGAAGCTGCTGCCAAAAATATTTTTGCCGAGATAATTCTTTTCCCTTGCCTGGGTTATGGCTTGTTTGATGCGTTCCACTGCAAGCGGGTATTCAGCTCTTATGTAGACATATCCTTTTTGCGCACCCGTTGCGTAGGCGCCAGTTATCATGCCCTCTATAACAGAGTGCGGATTGCCTTCTATAACAGCCCTGTCCATGAATGCGCCAGGGTCGCCTTCGTCAGCATTGCATATGATGTATTTGGTATTGCCTTCTGATTTTCTTGCCAGCTCCCATTTAAGCCCTGTTGGAAAGCCTGCACCGCCTCTGCCTCGCAGACCCGAAAGCTTGATTTCGTGTATAAGCTCTTCAGGGCTGAAGTTGCCGAATATCTTTTCGCAGGAGGAGTATCCTCCCCTGCTGATGTAAGCCTCAATGTCCTCAGGGTCTATTACACCGCAGTCGGAAAGCACTACCTTGACCTGTTTCTCCAGAAACTTGTGCATGTGGCCATCAGCAAGCCACTGTTTTACAGGCTCGCCGCCGATTATGTGCTGGTCCACAATTTTACGTACCATATCAGGCTTTACAAACTCATAGGATGTTTTGTGACCTTTGATAATCACGTCAACAAGCACATCCCTTGCACAAAGCCCCATGCAGCCCACCTGATGATGTGTGCACCTGTTGCTGATCTCAGCAGGGATTTTTTTGTCAGTTAATGTCTTGCGGAATTCATCAAGCACTGCCCTGCCGCCGGCAGCAATGCCGGCCGGGCCCATACATACCCTTATCACTATGCTATTCTTCATCTTCAGATTTCCTGATTGAGTTGATTTTCCTGACAATCTTTTCAGCAGCAGCCTTGCCAAAGACCTCGCCATTGACAAGCACCACGGGCGCGATGCTGCAGAAACCGAGACAGGCGACTTTTTCCAGCGTAAACTGATTGTCATCAGTCGTGTCTTCATCAGGCCTGAGTTCAAGTGCGCGTTTTACCGCGCTCACAGTTTTGTCGACCCCTCTGACATGACAGGCAGTGCCGCAGCATGCTGTGATAATGTTTTTGCCCCTGGGTTTTAGATAGAACTGCGAATAGAATGTCGCGACCCCGAAAAATCTGCTCTCAGGTATGTTCAGTTCATTTGAGAAATACGATATTGCTTCATGCGGTATGTAGCCGAAGCGGTCCTGTGTGTCCTGCAGTATGGAGACCACGCTGCCGCTCTCTTTTATGTAGCGCTGCACAATATCCCTTAAGATGCTCTCCATCGTTCGTCTCCATAACAAAATGGGCAGTAACAGATCCTATTATAAAACAGGGCAAGGCAATGATCGAATTAATAATACTAATATACCGATATGTTAATATATCAAAAATTGCTGAAGATTTGTGCAGTCCGGCGCATGTCATCGTGCATGCATACTGCAAAAGCACAAGCCTGGTTTCGCAGGGTCTGAACAATGGCATCGGATATAAAGAACGCACTCATAGATCAGGCTCAACGCCTCCTGACAGGAGGCGCCAGCGGCGTATACTCCGCAAACCAGCTTTCATTGTTTGTTGATGCCTCCCTAATAGAAATCTTTACCGGCCAGCTCGCTAACAGCACCCTCAGGAACAGGGATAATGACGAAATTGCCCTTGTTGCTGTGGGCGGATACGGAAGGAATGAGCTGGTGCCTTTTTCAGATATTGATATCATGATACTAGCAAACAAACGGAGCCTTTGGGTTGAAGACGCAAGCCAAAAGGTGCTCTATGCCTTATGGGATTCAGGCCTGGCCATAAGCCATTCCTTCAGAACGCTTTCAGAGAGCCTTGAAGACGGCCTTTCCGACATCAAGACCAGGACATCTTTGATGGAGGCTCGGTTCATAGCAGGCAGCCGCAGGCTTTTTGATGAGTTTGTCACAGACATAGGGCAGAAGATACTTTTCAGAAACAGAAAAGATTTCATATCAGAGCAGCTTAGAGATATCTTCAAGAGACACAGGATTTACGGCGACTCTGTCTATCTGCTCCAGCCGAATGTCAAGGAAGGCATAGGCGGCCTGAGGGATGCCCACTCAGCTCTATGGCTCGCAAGGACAGGACTAAAGGCGCAAAGAGGCGATGAGCTGAAGAATCTGTTAGCCCCGCACTATTACCGGCATTTCAGATTGGCTTATGATTTTATGCTCAGGGCCAGGATTTCTCTACATATAAGCTCAGCCCGCAAAAACGAGGTGCTCTCCTACGACATGCAAAAAAGCGTTGCAGGGTTGATGGGATTTTCAGGAACAAGAAGGTTCAGGCCGGAAGAGATACTAATGAGACTGTACTATCGCGAGGCCAGAAAGATTGTGGACTCCCTCAAGACTGTCTCAGCTGCTGCGGGCAATGCTGCTGGCTACAGAAAAGCAGCATTTTTCGTAAAGAGGGTGTCTGACAATTATCTTGTCTCAGGCAATGAGATTGTTGCAAAGGATGCCTCAGCGCTCCGCGATACAGCAACCATAATGGAGGCCTTCCATGTATTTTCCATTACCGGCAAAAAATTCAGCCAGGCCTTGAGGGAAGCGATAAGGTCCCGTCTGCTTTTCATAAACAAGAAGACCCGCTATTCAAAAAGGGCGCGCCAGTATTTTCTTGAAATACTCAGAGGCAACCGCGTATACGAGACCCTTTCAGAAATGCACAACATTGCCATACTCGACAGGTATATACCTGAATTCGGCAGGCTCAGGCATCTTGTTGTCTATGAGCCGTATCACAGGTATACGGTTGATGAACACACATTGATTGCTATTAAAAACCTCGAAGACCTAAAGCTCACAAAACAGCCTGCCCTCAGTTTTCTTGCAGACCTGTTGCGCAGCGTTAAGCAGGAGACGCTGTATCTCGCTGTTCTTCTGCATGATATCGGCAAGGGCGGATCAAAAAGGCATGAGGAAGAAGGCTACAAAATGATCAGGAGCGTTACCGACCGCTTTGACCTGAATGTAGAAGACAGACAGCTGATAGGCTTTCTCATCAAGAACCATATCCTTCTTTCCAGGCTCGCCCTTCACAGGGATATATCTTCACCTGAAACAATAGCGCAGCTGGCAGGAAATGTTGTTGATCCTAAAAATCTCGCAGCACTTTACCTGATGACATATGCTGACATGAGCGCAGTCAATCCTGAGTTCTGGTCAGAGTGGAAGGCGAGCCTTCTGCACTCTCTTTATACCAAGACTCTGGAACACTTAAATGGCGCGGTTCCTGCTGAATATCCAGAGTCAGGCAGCAGGCTCAATGGTTTTGTGAATGACATGCCAAAAAGATATCTCATATCGAGCACAAAAGATGATGTGGCAAGAGACCTGTGTCTTGTAGAGAAGATGAGGGGTAGCGGCGACAGTGAAATTGATTTTTTATCCAGGGGTGATGGCACAGCCCTGTTGACCATAATCGCAATGGACAAACCCGGCATATTTTCCAGGATAGTAAGGGCATTGAGCAGCAATGGGCTGAATGTTGCCAGTGCAAAACTCTTTACAGGCAGATCCGGCGTGGTCATAGACAAAATAGTTATTTCCAACTGGGATGAGCTATGGTGGGAAGACATGGAAGAGGATGTTGAGCGCGATCTGCGGCTCAATCTGGGCGCTGAGTCAGGACTTCAGCCTGTTGAACTCAGGTTCAGCACCGGATCAAGACACAGCCTGTTTGAGACATTCATAGAGATCGACAATGAATCATCAGCAATATCCACCATTGTGGAGTGTTTTTCAGCAGACAGGATCGGCCTGCTTTATGATATTGCTTCTACATTTCACAAAACAGGAGTCAATATAATTTCAGCTGTGATAAATACTGAAGACGGCATAGCACAGGATGTATTTTATTTACAGTATAATGACAGGAAGCTCTCTTCAGATAAAATCATGGAAGTATTAAGAGAGCTGCACGCTATAATATGAA
>JAJFVG010000138.1 GCA_021371915.1 Nitrospiraceae bacterium | reverse complement strand
TGCATGACTGACTTTGCTGTAAGCCCTGAAAAGAACCAATGGCTCAAAGAGCGGATGGAGGCTCTTGATATCCATGAAAAGGATATTGAGGAAAAGTTCGTCCGCTCATCAGGCAAGGGCGGCCAGAAGGTGAACAAGACATCCACCTGCGTCTACCTCAAGCACCTGCCTACCGGAATAGAAGTCAAGTGCATGAAGGACAGGAGCCAGTCCATCAATCGCTTTATCGCAAGGCGCGAGCTGGTAAAGAGGATCGAGATACTCACCGGCGCAACAGAGCCAAAAATGACAAAGCTAGATAAGATGAAAAAACAAAAGGCAAAAAGACACAAAAGAGCAAAGATAAAAACAGAGAAAAACAGAATTGATTAAAACTGTTTAGTAATTCGACAAAATGTCGAAAAAATTTACACCTTTGTAAGCAAGTACATTTAATCATCTTTAGAGAAAACAAGATAAACTACAGTAGGGATACTTAGTTTTTCATTTTAAGTTCAATGAGTTAACTTTATATTTGACAAATACATGCTGCTTCCTTATTTATCATGTAGTTCCATAATTTTATCAGGTATAAAAAATGCATAATTTAGAAACAAATTTTACTTCCACGGGAGGTTGTATTAACATGAAAAAAATTCTTTTGGTCTGCTTGCTTGTATTGTTTGCAGCAACTCCTGTTATGGCCCTCGATTTTGATTTCAGTGGGAATATGCCTTACCATAACAGCGTATTAAAGTTTTCATTTGTCTCGGGTGGAAGCGGCACAGTCACACTCTTCAGCTCATCATGGCTTGACGGCAACCACGGGTTTGACCCGATGTTAGGCCTTTGGGACAGCGCTGGCAATCTGGTATATTTCCAGGATGACGGCCATGTGGTCGGCTCAACAATGTCAAATGGCGTAAGCTACAATCACGGCGCTTGGGATTCTTACTACTCTTCTGCAATCGGCGCTGGTACTTACTACGTAACATTAACAACATATGCCAACTTTAATAAGGGTAATAATTTAAGTGATGGTTTCTCATACGATGCAGAGACACCCATTCCGATTCCTTCCTGGAATGAGCCTGCTAATGGTTACCAGACCAGCAATTATGAATTCCATATACTGAATGTTACTTCAGCAGTAGGCCCTTCGGTGCCTGAGCCATCTACATTCCTGCTTGTGGGATTAGGTTTGGCCGGAATAGGTGCGATCGCAAGAAAAAAATCAAAAGCATAAACAAATTCAGATAGCACAAAAAGCCCGGCCATTTTAGGCCGGGCTTTTTTTATTGTACTCTATTGTCTCTCTCCCATCTTCTTGCCAAATTATTCAATCAAAATGATACAATTGTAACTCAATGGGAAAGACCATAGTTATAGCCAACCAGAAGGGCGGGGTCGGCAAAACCACAACAACAGTCAATCTTTCTGCTTCTCTGGCCTTGGCCGGAAAAGACATACTCGTTATTGACACTGACCCCCAGGGCAACCTTTCGAGCGGACTCGGCATAAACAGGGCGGATATTTCGCGCAGCCTTTATGACATATACACAGGCCGATGCGATATTGAAGATGTAATACTCAAAACAGAGGTACCCCATCTGCATATAATTCCCTCAACAATAGACCTGCTCGCTGTTGAGGTTGAGCTTGTGAGCAAAAATGAGAGAGAAAAGATCCTTATGCATGCGCTCGCAAAGGTTAAAGAGAGATTCAAATTCATACTGATTGACTGCCCGCCTTCTTTAGGCCTGTTGACATTGAACGGACTTGTTGCGGCAGACAGCATAATAGTCCCCATGCAGTGCGAATACTACTCCCTGGAGGGGCTGGGGCTTCTTGCGCGAACACTGAAACTGGTCAGAGGTTCTTTTAATCCTGATCTCGAGATAGAGGGAATTATACTCACCATGTTCGACCCGAGAAATACTCTCTCTCACCAGGTTGCTGAAGAGGTGCGCAAGTTCTACAAAGAAAAAGTTTACAATACCATAATCCCGAGAAATGTGAGCCTTGGCGAAGCGCCCAGCCATGGCAAACCAGCCATACTTTACGACGCTCGCTCAAAAGGCGCTCAGAGCTATCTTGCACTCGCAAAGGAGATACTGCATGAAAGCAGCATTAGGTAAGGGCCTCGAAGCCCTGCTTCCTGAAAAAGGCGATGAAGTTGTATTCATCGAGATAAACAAGATTATTCCAAACAGAAACCAGCCAAGAAAGATATTCAGGGATGAGGCGCTTAATGAGCTCGCAACATCCATAAAAGAGAAGGGCGTTCTTCAACCGGTAATTGTGTCGCGCACTGGAGATGGCTCCTTCAATCTTATAGCCGGAGAACGCAGGTGGCGAGCATCCACAATTGCGGGCCTCAAAAAGATACCGGCTCTGATAAAAGATGTCTCCTCGCAAGACAGCGTAGAGATCGCTCTGATAGAAAATATTCAGCGCGAAGAGCTTAACCCGGTTGAGACAGCAGAGGCGTTCAACAAACTGCTCAAGGACTTTAACCTCACTCAGGAGGTGCTCTCAGAGCGCGTTGGCAAAGACAGGGCTACTATCGCAAATTATCTAAGGATACTCAAACTGCCTGATGACATAAAAAGATATCTTTATGATTCCCAGCTTTCGCTCGGCCATGCAAAGGCACTTCTGGCAATAGAGACCAGGCAAAAACAGATAAAGGCGGCAAGAGAGATCATAAGCAAGGGACTCAGCGTAAGGGCTGCTGAAGCTCTGGTCAAAAAATTATCAGACACAAAAGAAACAGTAAAAAAGAAGAAGGAAAAGAGCCCTGAGGTTGCTGACCTCGAAGACAGGCTCATAAAATCACTCGGCACAAAAGTCAAAATACACCACAAAAAGAAGAGCGGCAGAATAGAGATAGAGTACTACTCTCTGGATGAGCTGGATCGGCTGCTCGAAATACTGCTTAAGTAAACAGTTCTCTCTTTTCTTTAACAGCCGCGCCGATGAATGCGCTGAACAGCGGATGCGGCTGTATTGGCTTTGATTTGAATTCCGGATGGAACTGGCATCCAAGGAACCATGGGTGATCTTTTATTTCAACTATCTCTACAAGCTCTTTGTCAGGTGATGTGCCGCTTACAACAAGCCCCTTGCTGCACAGCAGTTCTTTATACTTGTTGTTGAACTCATACCTGTGCCTGTGGCGCTCTGAGATATCTGTCTGTTTATACGCTGCTGCTGCATTTGTGTCCTTGGTCAAAACACATGGATATGCGCCAAGACGCATTGTGCCGCCCATCTCCGCGCCTTCATCACGCACCTCTACCTTACCTGTTCTGTGGTTGTGCCACCTTTCCATCAGGTAGATAACAGGCTCTTTTACATTCTTTTCGAATTCTGTGCTGTTGGCCGAAAGTCCGCAGACATTTCTGCTGTACTCGATAACAGCACACTGCATTCCTAGGCAGATGCCGAAAAAGGGTATCTTCTTCTCCCTCGCGTAACGGATCGCCTCTATTTTGCCTTCTATTCCTCTTATTCCGAATCCGCCAGGCACAAGTATGCCGTCAACATCTGACAGAAACTTTTCAGCTCCCTGTGACTCTATCTCTTCTGAATCCACCCAGTGAAAATTCACACGCGCATCATTGGCTATGCCGCCATGAATAAGAGCCTCTGAAAGGCTTTTGTACGAATCCTTCAGATCAATATACTTTCCGACAATCGCTATGTTGGTCTGGTATTTCGGAGCCTTTATCTTGCGCACAACATCTTCCCATACGGAAAGATCAGGATCAGGTCTGTTGAGGGAAAGCTTCTTTTCTATAAGCTTGTCGAGCCCCTCTTCCCTGAAGCTGAGCGGCACTTCATAAACCGTGCTTACATCAAGAGCTGAAATAACAGCATCACTATCAATATTGCAGTGTATGGCTATCTTCCGTTTGACATCAGCGGACAGGAGCTGTTCTGTCCGGCAGAGCAGGATGTCAGGCTGTATACCTATTGCCCTGAGCTCTTTTACGCTGTGCTGTGTGGGCTTGGTTTTGATTTCTCCGGCCGCCCTGATGTAAGGCACAAGGGTTAGATGTATATAAAGCACATTCTCCCTGCCGACCGTGTATCTGAACTGTCTTATGGCCTCAAGAAACGGCAGACTCTCGATGTCGCCCACTGTGCCGCCGATCTCAACTATTTGTATGTCGTTGTCATGTGTGGCTGACTTGATCGCCCTTTTTATCTCATTTGTTATGTGAGGCACAACCTGCACAGTGTCTCCAAGGTAGTCTCCACGTCTCTCTTTGGATATGACTTCGTAATAGATCTTTCCTGTTGTGTAGTTGTTGTCAATTGAGGTTGTAACATGCGTGAAGCGCTCGTAGTGTCCTAGGTCAAGGTCTGTCTCGCAGCCGTCATCAGTAACAAAAACCTCTCCATGCTGAATCGGGCTGAGCGTGCCAGGATCAACATTGATATATGGATCAAGTTTTTGGATAGTGACCTTGAGGCCCTTTGCCTCAAGCAGCGCGCCAATGGCTGCTGCCGCAATACCTTTGCCAAGTGCTGATACAACCCCGCCTGTTACGAATATGTACTTAGACATCTCTCCGCCCTCTCAAGATCTTCAGGAGTGTCCACCCCTATTGTCTCGAATTCTGTTTCTTTTATTTTTATTTTGAAGCCATTTTCAAGTGCCCGCAGCTGCTCAAGCTTTTCCGCTTTCTCAAGCGGTGTCAGTTCCATTTTGGAAAACTTCAGCAGAACATCCCTTCTGTATGAATATATGCCTATATGCTTGTAATAGATTTTCAGTACGCCTTCATCCCTGTAATACGGCACAGCTGCCCTTGAAAAGTAGAGTGCAAAACCTTCAGGACCAAACAGTGCCTTAACAACATTCGGATTGTCAATTTCAGATGGTGAGGTTATCCGCTTAACGAGTGTGCCCATGTCAGCCCTATTATCATCAAGCAGGCTGATGACATCATCTATCATATCCGGCCTCACCAGCGGCTCATCGCCCTGCAAATTTACCACAACATCCGGCTTCAGTGACTCTGTCTCCTCTATTATGGTAAGCGCCTCTGCTATCCTGTCCGTGCCTGACTGGTGATGTTCGGAAGTCAGCACAGCCCTGCCGCCAAAACCCTGCACTGCATTGAATATCATCCTGTTGTCAGTTGCGACAAACACTGCGTCAGCCCTCTTCGCTTTTGCAGCTCTCTCGTATACATGCTGGATGAGGGGTTTGTCTTTCAAGGGGCAGAGCGGCTTGCCCGGGAAACGAGTTGATGCGTAACGTGCAGGTATTATCACTATAGCAGGCATAACTTTGTTTATGATACCATATTCAGCAGTAGATTTTTTCATGTTGTGTATATCGATTTGCGCATTTTTTTATTCTATTTGCCTCTGATCTCATCTGTTGAAAGAGGAGCTTGATGAAACCAAAATACAGCGTTGTCAGCCCTCTGGCGCGCCTTTACGGACCGTCCCTGATCACAGGGCTGCTGCTTGCATTATCCTTTCCTGACCACAATTTTTTTATCTTTGCATGGGTAGGACTGGTTCCGCTGCTGATTACTGCTTATGGAAGCGACACAAAACAGGCATTCATAAAAGGCTTTATTGCCGGGCTCGTCTTTTTCACAACAACGATCTACTGGATATCCCACTCAATCCATCATTACGGCCATATCCCGCTTATCCTGAGCCTGCTTCTCGTTGTGATTCTTTGCGCCTATCTCGCATTGTATGTAGGCGCTTTTGCAGCTATATACAGCTACTGCATGAAAAAAACCGATCTGCCTGCAGTATTCATCGCCCCGGTATTCTGGACAACCCTCGAATTCCTGCGCTCATACCTGATGACCGGCTTTCCATGGGCAAGCCTCGGATACAGCCAGTACTCATTTCTTCACTTCATACAGATTGCGGACATAACAGGCATATATGGCATATCGTTTCTGCTTGTTGCCATTAACGGCGCGATTACTGACCTGGTTATTATGGAAAAGAGAAAGATTGAAAAGCCTCTGTACACTCTCGTGCCCACAATATCGGGTCTAACTCTACTTTGCGTAAGCCTTGTGCTGGTCTTTTCATACGGATTCTACAGGCTTAACCAGAACAGACCGCTCAAAGATGTCAGAATAGCTGTTGTACAGGGGAACATCGAGCAGGATGCAAAATGGAGTCCTGAATACCAAAATACAGTCATTTCGATTTACAAAGACCTGTCAAGGCAGGCTTCAGTTCATGCTCCTGCAATGATAGTCTGGCCCGAGTCTGCCCTGCCCTTTGCATTCAATTACGACAAAAAGCTTGCTGAAGACCTTACAGCCTTTCAGAAAGAGCTGAATGCATACCTGCTGACAGGCAGCATCATGGTCAAGCAGCCTGACCCTGAAAAAAAGATTCTTTCACCCGGCTCTTCAAACAGCGCCATACTTCTTGATAGGGATGGCAAGCTTTCATATGTATATGATAAAATTCATCTTGTTCCATTTGGAGAGTATGTTCCCCTGCGAGGGCTGCTCTTTTTTGTGGACCGGCTTGCATATGGAATAGGCGAATATATACCTGGCGACACTTATCTCAAGGCAACAACTCCCTTCGGAAGATTCGGCACCCTGATATGCTATGAGATCATATTCCCCGGTATGGTGAGAAAATTCTTCACAAAGGGCGGGGATTTTATTGTCACCATAACCAATGACGCTTGGTTCGGCAGGACAAAAGGCCCTTATCAGCACTTCAGCATGGCAGTGTTCAGGGCCATAGAGAACAGAAAGCCTGTGATAAGGGCTGCAAACACCGGCATATCCGGTTTGATAGACAGCAATGGAAGAATACAGATGGCTAGCAGTCTCTTTGAGAGAAGATACATGATACTTAATGCAAAAACAGACAGCTTTATGACTTTTTATACAAAGTTCGGAGATATATTTACGTATCTGTCGATAATAAGCGCCCTTTTCATAATAATGAAAACAAAAAATTAGGAGGATATAGATGATTATCGAGAACAAATTAAGAGAAGACCTGGCAGAGCTCAAACAAAAGACCTCAGCGCTCAGAGGTTATCTTTGATGTAGACAAACTGAAGTCTGATCTTGCTGTCATAGAAAAAGAACTCGCCTCGGAAAAGGTCTGGGAATCGCCTGAACTGCTCAAAGAACTTCAGAAGAAAAAATCCTTTATTCAGGAAAAGCTCAACCCTGTCATA